>NZ_CP166625.1:4823837-5150100 GCF_041320595.1 Pleomorphomonas sp. PLEO | reverse complement strand
CAATCTCCGGTCCTCTTCCCAGGCGCCGGATCGACTTTATGTAATAGTTTAGCCAAGCGCTCCTCGCTCTGCAAGCCCCGCCTTTATCCGTGCAATCCCTTGCATTTTGGCTGTAGGGGAATACGGTGCTCACCTAACATGCCGTAACTAAAAGGGAAAAGTCGACTTTAGGAGAATTTTGAGCGGTTTTCACAGAACTTGCAATTATAAATTCGATTATCGAACAAAATTTTTATAGGTAATATACAAAAATTCAATCTATAGAAGAAAAATACCAATTATTAAAAACTAGAAGATGCATCGTACCCTCCCAGGCCGCGTCATCTGTGAGGCCTCTCGGCTCACTTTTCCACGGAGGGTTAGCTTGGGAAGACGCTTCGATACAACGTCTGTCGACAGAATTGTCCATGTTTTGATGAACGTTTCGGTCGGCTCCTGAACATGAAAACGTTAGCAATTGTTTGCGGGAGATACGCCCTGGCTGCGAAAAGCGCCTTTTGAGCGTTTTGGTTGTATGTGATCGCGCTTTTGCTGTCTCGTCGCGAATGCTGTACCGGGCCGGGGTTCCCTACCGAGGATTGTCTATGCTCGTTATGAGCTTGCGACCGCGGCGTGATCAGGCCCGGCATTTCCACCATGGCAAATGAGGCAAAAGGGAATGAGTCCGCCCCGTCATTGGCGGTTCGCGGGCTTGCAATCACCATCCGGCATGCCAAAACTGGGAATGTGAGGTCCTCTGGTCAGCCAGTGGACTTCGCGGCGGCCTTTTTGGCAGCAAGTGCTGCCTTCTTCGCCGCGCCCATGCCTTCCCTCACCTCCTGCCGCGCGCGGCCGAAGGCCATGGCGCCGTCGGGTACATCGGCTGTGATCACCGATCCCGCGGCGGTCAAAGCGTTGTCACCGATCGTGACCGGCGCCACCATGACAGTGTTGGAGCCGACAAAGACGTCGGCGCCGATGACCGTCTTGTGCTTGAAGACGCCGTCATAGTTGCAAGTGATGGTGCCGGCGCCAACGTTGGTCCGAGCACCGATCTCTGCGTCGCCGATATAGGTGAGGTGGTTGACCTTGGCGCCTTGATCGACGCGTGCGTTCTTGATCTCGACGAAATTGCCAACGTGGACATTCTCGGCCAGATCGGCCCCCGGCCTGAGGCGCGCGTAAGGACCGACCACCGCGCCGCTCGCAACTTTGGCGCCTTCGAGATGACTGAAGGCGCGGATTAGCGTGCCCGAGGCCACTTCAACCCCTGGGGCGAACACGACATTGGGCTCAACGACAACGTCGCGGCCGAGGCGGGTGTCAAAGGAGAAAAATACAGTGTCCGGCGCGACCAGCGTCACGCCAGCCGCCATGGCCTCCGTGCGTGCCCGCTGCTGGAAGATCGCCTCCGCGGCGGCCAACTGGGCACGGTCGTTGATGCCCACGAATTCGCTTTCGTCATGACCGATAACCGCCTCGGCGCGGAGGCCACGCGCCGTTCCAACGGCGACGGCGTCGGTCAGATAATATTCGCCCTTGGAGTTGGCGTTGCCGATCGCGTCGAGCAACTCCGGTAACAACCCAGGCCTGAACGCCATGATGCCCGAATTGCACAGACGGATCGCCTTCGTTGCCGGATCGGCATCCTTTTCCTCGACAATCGCGACGAGCCGATTGTCTTCGACGATCAGCCTCCCGTAACCGGTCGGCGTATCTGTCGTAAAGCCGAGCAGGGCAATGTCGGCACCGGCCGAAAGCCGTTCAATGAGGGCGGCAATGGTCGCGGGCCGGACGAGCGGAGTATCGCCGAACAGCACCAAGACCGGTCCCATGTGATCGGCAAGCGCCTCCCGGGCCGCCAGCGCCGCGTGGGCTGTGCCGAGCCGTTCGCGCTGCTCGAAGATCTGGGCATCGGCGGCGGTTTTTACCAGATGGGCGCGAACCTTGTCGGCGCCGGCTCCGATCACAACGGCCAGTCGCCCCGCTCCGCCGGCGCGGGCATTTTCCAGAACGGCGTCTATGAGGGACCGGCCACCGACCGTGTGCAGCACCTTCGGTAGATCGGATTTCATACGCGTGCCTTCCCCGGCCGCGAGGACGACGGCGAGACAGGACGGATGGTTCATGCTGGGCTCCCAAACGATGGCTGCCGCATTTGGCCGAGGTAAGGGGCGGTGGTCAAGCTCCGACGTGTCTTCGCGGCTGCGTCGTGCGGAGCGCTGACTGTGGCCGACGGGCGACAGCGGCTGAGGAGCTGCGCCAGCGATTTTCGCCGTCTGCTCCGCGATGCTGGCGGGGGCGAGGGCTGGCGGTTATCAAAGTGTGCACCAACCGCGACAGGGGATTTCAATATGGCGGACCCAATTACCGATAACCGCTTGCCTCCCGTATCGGTCAAAGAACGCCGGGTCGTCTATGATGGCTGGTTGACTTTGGAAGTCGCGGTTCTCGAGACGACTGTTCACGGCGAGCCCCGATTGGTGCGGCGCGAGGTGCACGATCATGGCGATGGCGCCGCGGTCCTGATCTACGATTCAGCCCACCGCACGGCTATTCTGGTGCGCCAGGTGCGTGCCGCGGCACTGCTGGCTGACGGCCACGGCATCACCCTCGAGGCGATCGCCGGCATCGTCGACGATGGCGAGGATGGCGAGACGGCGGTGCGCCGCGAGGCTTGGGAAGAAGCGGGCTGTGTCGTCGGTAAGCTCGAATTCCTTGGTCGTCCCTATGCTTCGCCGGGCTCGCTCACGGAGCGAGTCTGGCTCTATCTGGGCGAGATCGACGCGGCCGCGCCGCGTGGCAAAGGCGGCGGCCTCGCCGATGAGAATGAAGAGATCGAGGTGGTCGAGCTGCCGTTGTCGGTGCTGGCCGATCTCGCCGACGGCGGCGATGCGCTTGATCTCAAGACGCGGCTGCTGGTCGAGGCATTGCGTCGGCGCCGGCCCGAACTCTTCGCCTGATTCGCTTCGTTGTTTCAGGGACAGTCGGCGATATGGCCGACAGGCACGTCCTGACAGAGGCGTGGGATATCGATCCAGTGGGTCGTCAGAGCAAGGCCCAGCGCATCGGCGGTGATGGTGAAGGGTTGGAGATAGAGTTCGTAAGTCGTTCCTTGTTCGTCATCGGTCGGTTTGGCGACCCCGAGTTCGCGCGGCGAACGGCCTTCGGCCAGCTTCAAGGCGACTTCTCCGGCCTTTTGAGCCAATGCAACGTGATCTTCCCAAATAGTCGCCGCCTGCAATCCTCGCGCGATGCGGTTGAGAGTTGCTGGGTCGCCGCCCTGGCCAACGACGGCGACCTTGTTGGCAAGGCCCCGTGCTTCCAACACCGAAATGGCCTCGCCGGCACTGGCGTCATCCGGCGTTAGCACGGCATCGACGGCGTTGCGGGTATTGTCGAGAATATTGCCGAAGGCCCTTCGCGCGTTGAGCGACAAGCCGCCGGGTGTGTAAGCTTCGCCGGCGATCCGGATCAGCCCGGCGTTGATGGAGTCCTTCAAGACGCCGATCTGGCCGGCGTAGAGGCGTGCCGTCTGAGGATCGTCGAAATCGCCTTTGAGCAGGACCCATTCACCGCGCGGCCGCGCTGCGTAAAGAGCCAGCGCTTGCAACCGCCCGACGTCGATCTGGTTGAAGCCTATCGAGATCACACCGTCGAGACTAATGGGGCGATCGTAACCGATGACCGGAATGCCAGCCGCGACAGCCGCTCGGATTGTCGATTCCAGTGCCCTCGGGTCGACGGCGGCGACGATCAAAACGTCGACGTGCGCATCGATGAGACTTTTGACATCGAGGATCTGTTTGGCGGCTGACAGCCGAGCATCGGTTTCAATCACCGCGCCCGAGTCGACCGACACCGCCTTGCGGATGGTTTCCGAATCGGCCTTCCACAGATGTGCGGTATCGCCCGGCCAACTGACGCCAATCACCGGCGACGCCATCGCCGCCTGACAGAGTAGCCCAAGAGCAATGGCGGGAAGCACCCTCCGCATGTCGAAGACGTCCCCCCGAATGTCGTTCCCATGAGGCGCGAACGATACGCGCCGAGCCGGCCGTTGTGAAGCCGAGCCGCGAGCCAAGTCGACCCAATGATTATCTTTGAAGCCCAAAAAAAGCATGGACCGGGGCGGATCGCGATGTCAATATTCGGATCGATGGGGGCCGCCGCCGCGGGGGAGGTGGACGGACGGCTCGGCAGCGGGCGGGGCGGTGGATTTTCCACGCTCCCGATACGCGGCATTGGGAGTGGGGGCACGAAGGATCCGAACGGACTTAGCCGACAGCGAGCGCCGACTTGATTGAGTGATCTGGTCGATGGCGAGTGCTGTAGCCTGATGTATAGAACACGCGCCGAGCGGACTCGTTCAGCCTGATCGACAGATGTTCTATTGGGATAAAGCGGACGCCAGAGAGGGGAGACCCCCGGCGGGGAGGACAGGCATCATCATGACCGTGCGTGGAGATGGATCGCGGCGCGTTCCGGTTGGTAAGGCTGACAGCGATCACGTCCGGCGGCAGAATCGTTCACTGGTGTTATCGGCGCTCCGGCGGCGGGAGCCGATCGCCCGTGTCGACCTCGGTACCGAGACGCGCCTCTCGCCGGCGACGATTACCGCCATCACGGCTGATCTGATCGCCGAGGGATTGGTCGAAGCGCGCGACGACGAAGCGGAGGGCATTGAGGCGCAGGCCGAACCGGCGCGGCGTGGTCGGCCCCGGGTCATGCTGCGCCTCGATCCGACGGCCGGCTATGTGCTGGCGGCCAAGATCTCGCGCGACAGCGTCGTCCTGCAGCTTGCCGATTTCGACGGACGGACCATTGACCACAAGGAGGTCATCGTACCGACCTATGAGGAGACGCGCGATAGCTTCCCTGTAAAGCTCGCCAATCTCCTCGGCGGTATCGTCGCCGAAAACGGCATCGATTTCCGCCAAGTGGCCGAGATCGCCATCGGCGCGCAGGGCTTCGTCGATACCAACACCGGTTCGGTTATGTGGTCGCCGGCCTTCAGGGTCCGCGACATGCGCCTCGTCGAGCCGCTCAGAGTTCTGACCGGCCACAATTGCATCCTCTCCAACGACGCCAACATGATTGCCCAGGCTCTGCACGAGGCGAACCCGGACGTCTACAGCGGCACTTTCGCGGTGATCTTTGTCGACCAGGGCGTTGGAGCGGGACTGTTCGTCGGCGACCGCCTTCACCACGGTGCCGCTGGCTCGGCGGCTGAATTCGGCCACATGAACCATCTGCCCAACGGCGCTCTTTGCCAATGTGGCCGGCGGGGGTGCCTCGAGGCCTATATCGCCGACTACGCCATCCACCGCCAGGCGCTCGGCTTGCCGGAAGACGCGCCGCCACTCAGCGTGCGGCCGACCCAAGGCGAGCTGATCGCTCACGAGGCGGCCGCCTATGCCGGAGACGAAGCGACGCTCGCAATCTACCATCAGGCAGGAGAAGCCCTGGGGTATGGACTTGCGCGGCTTATGGCCCTGATCAACCCCAGCCGGATCGTGTTGACGGGTGGCTCGGTGCGCGCCTATCCGCTGTTCGAGCCCGGACTGAAGGCGGCGATCGAGGCGGCGCTGGTCGAGGACCTGAGCCGATCAACGGTGATCGAGACGCTTCCTTGGCAAACCGATATGATCATGACCGGTCTTATCTCGTACATGCTGACGCGCCTGGATCGCGAGGTTTTCGCCAACCCGGCCGAGGCCCGGCGGTTCCGCATCAGCTGATCTGTCTATTCGGCTGCGAGCTTTGGCTCCGGGCGGGACGTCGTGGCTTCGGTGAGACCAATCGCTTCGGCGGCGGTGAGTTCGCCCGACAGAAGGCGCTCGACGTGACCGCGCGGCTTGGCGAAGCCGGCGAGCATCAGGTAGGCAACCGGTGTCAGGAACAGGGTGAAGATCGTCGCAAATCCCAAGCCGCCCACCAGCACCCAGCCGAGGGCGACACGCGCCTCCGCTCCGGCGCCGAAGGCCAGCACCAGCGGCACCGCGCCGACGATGGTGGCAATCATGGTCATCACCACCGGTCTCAGGCGAATGCGGGCGGCCGCCTCGATCGCCTCGCGCACGCTCCGGCCGTCGTCACGCAACTGATTGGCGAACTCGACGATCAGGATGCCATTCTTGGCCATGATGCCGACCACCATGACGAGGCCTATCTGGCTGTAGATGTTGAGCGTGCCGCCGGTGAAGCGGATAGCGAACACGGCAGCGGCGAGGCCGAAGGGCACGGTGGCGATGATGATCACCGCCGCCACGAAGCTCTCGAACTGAGCGGCGAGCACCAAGAGCACCACGATCAGCGCGAAGCCGAAAGTCGTTGTAAGGCCCGCCGAGGTTTGGGCAAGTGCCGCCGCCTCGCCAGCCTGCTTGATGCCATAGCCAGCCGGCAGCACAGAGGCCGCCACCTCCTCGGCCACGGCCATTGTCTGCCTGAGGGCTACGCCGGGCGCGGGATCGATGGAGATAGGCACTGCCCGCTGCTGGCCGTCGCGCGACAGGCCGGGTGCCGTCGATCCTTCGACAAGCGTGGCGATGGCGCTCATTGGCACCATTCGCTTGTCGGCGGTGCGTACGAAGACGTTGCCAAGGTCGGTCGGGTCGTCGATCGGGGTGGCGGTAGACATCAGTTTGATCGGAATGATCCGGTCGCCCAGCGACACTTCGGCGACCTCCCGGCCATCGAGAACTGCCTGCAGTGCCTGCGCGAAGCCAGCTACCGGGATGCCGAGGTCCTGTGCCCGGTCCCGGTCGATATGGACGGAGAGCTGCGGCTGTGTCGGTTGGTAGTCGAGACTGGCGTCGCTCACCTCCGGCCGGGATTCCAGCGCCTTGATGAAGATGTCGCCAACCTTGGAAAGCCCCTCGAAATCGGGCCCGACCAGGGACAGGCGAAGGCCTTGGCCGCCGCCACGAATGCCGAGCGAATTGGAGCCGCCTGCCCGTGCCTGGATCGAGGGAATGGCGGCGAGCTTGCTGTTGATCTCGGCGGTGATCGCGGCTTGCCCGCGCGATCGCTCTTCCCAAGGGGCGAGCGTCACCATCATGAAGCCGGAATTGGCCTCGCCGCCACGTCCGGCGATGGCAAAGCCGGCTGTCGCCTCGCCGCTGTCGAGATAAGGCTGGACCACGGCGGCTACCTTGTCCATCTGCCGCCCCATATTGTCGATGGAAATACCCGGAGGCGCGGTAATCATCAGCATCACCGTGCCCCGGTCCTCGCGCGGCGTCAGCTCGCTCGGCAAACTCTGGAAGACGCCCCAGGCGACGGCGGCGAAGGCCAGAGATAGCGCGACGACCACCAGCGGCGCGGCGAGCGCGGCATCGAGCAAGCGGCCATACAGCGAAGCGAGTGGTCGGCCGATGGCGCCGAGCAGACGCGGCATGATCGCTCGCTTCTGTTCTTCCTCGGCCGGTAGAATGGTCGCGGCGAGCATGGGCGCAAAGGTCAGCGCCGTGAACCCGGAGATGGTCACGGCGATGGCCAGCACGAAACCGAATTCTCGGAACAGGCTGCCCGCGGTGCCGGGCAGGAAGGAGATCGGCACGAACACGGCGGCGAGCGTCACCGTCGTGGCCAGCACGGCAAAGAACACTTCGTGAGTGCCGAGCACCGCCGCGGCGCGCGGCCGCATGCCCATGTGCCGTCGCCGGACGATATTCTCAAGCACCACGATGGCGTCGTCGACCACGAGACCGGTGGCGAGCACCAGCGCCAATAAGGTGACGATGTTGATCGAGAAGCCCGTCAGCCACATGGCTGCCAGGGTGCCGATCAGAGACACCGGGATGGTAATGGCCGGGATCAGCGTTGCCCGCCAGTTGGCCAGGAAGAGATAGATGACGGCAACGACGATGAGGACGCCGAGGCCGAGTGCCAGGATCACTTCGTGCAGGGCGCCATTGATAAAGCGCGCCTCGTCGGAGGTAATTGCTAGCTCGACACTGTCTGGCAATGTCGGCTTCAGGCTTGCAACCACACGGGCAATATCGGTCGAGATCTGGATCGAGTTGGAGCGAGCGGCGCGGACAATGCCCATGCCGATGCCGGTCTTGCCGTTTATCTTGAGCTGAGAGGTCCCGGTATCGGGAGCGAGTGTCACGGTCGCAACGTCGCCGAGCCGCGTGTGGGTATCGATCAGCAGGCGGGCCATTCCGGCTACGTCGGTAACGCGTGCGTCGGCCCTTACCACCAGGCTGAGATTACGATTGGCGAGCGAGCCGGCCGGGCTGTCCATCGACACGGTCGATAGCGTCTGGGTGAGATCGGCGACGGTAAGGCCACGCGCCGCCAGCGCCGTCTGGTCGACGTCGACCCGGAACACCGGTTTCTGGTCGCCAAACACCTGCACGTCGGCGACACCGTTGACCGCGGCGAGCGTGTCGGCGATGCGGTCGTTGACGAGGCTAGTCAGATCTTCGAGCGATACGCGATCGGAGGTGACGGCGAGGCGGATGATGGCATCGCCATCGGCGTCGGCCTTGACGATTTGTGGTTCGTCGACGCGGTCGGGCAATTGATTGCGAATGCGGCTGACCACGTCGCGGGTGTCATTGGCGGCGACGTTGAGGTCGGTGCTCTCGGAGAATTCAATGGTGACGCGCGATCGCCCGAAGCTTGATCGGCCCGAGATCGACGTGACGCCGGCAACGCGCGATACGGCCGACTCGACGCGGGCCGTAATGTCGGTGTCGATGGTCTCCGGCGAGGCGCCATCATAGCCGACGGTCACTGTTACCACGGGGCGGTCAACGTCCGGGAGCTCGCGCACTTCCACATTGCGATAAGCGGCGAGGCCCGCGACGACGATCAGCGCGTTGACCACCAGCGCCAACACCGGCCGGCGGACGAACAGAGCAGTAAGGGCATGGCTGCGACCACTCATGGCTTTGCCCCGGCACTCCGGTCGTCCATTTGCTCCGGCTCGCCTGCTGTCCGGACAGTCGAACCGGCATGCACCGACTGAATACCTTCGACGACCACCGGCTGGCCGGCCACCAGCTCGCCGCTGACCAGAACCGTATCCTCATTTCGCTCGACGATACCGACGCCGACCCGCTTTGCCTTGCCCTCGCTGACGACCCAGACATAAGCGCCGTCGCGGTCCCACTGCACGGACGACGCGGGGACGGCGGTCTTCAGGATGCCGGGAAAGCGAACGGTTACGGCAAAGGACATGCCGGGCCTGAGGACGTCGGCGGTATTTTGTACCGTCGCCTGCGCGACAAGCGTACGGCTGTCGGATTCGATGCGACTGCCAAGAGCTGTGATCTTGCCGGCAAAGAGGGTGCCGGGTTGCGATGGCGTCGCGACCTCGATCGGCTGTCCGATGGCCAGACGGGCGGCGAAAGCCTCCGGCACCCGGAACTCGACCTTAATGGCGGAGCGGTCGTCGATGATGACGATCTCGGAGGATGTCGACACCATGTCTCCCACCTCGACAGAGGTGAGACCAACCACCCCGGCAAACGGCGCGGAGATGGTGCGGCGGCTGAGATTGAGTTCGGCTTGTTGAAGGAAGAGGCGTGCCTTCGACAACTCAAAGCGGGCCGTGTCGCGCTCGGCGGCGGAGATCGCCTTGGTGTCGGCCAGCCGATCATTGCGCGATGCGCGGGCATCGGCATCGGCGAGAGCGGCCTTCGCTTGCTCGACGGCGATCCTCTCGCTGTCCTCATCAAGGCGAATGAGCGTGGCGCCAGCTGCCACACGCTGTCCGGACCTGAAGGCTATTTCCGTCACCATGCCGGTGGCGCGCGGAAAGATGGCGACGGTGCGAGCCGCCTCGGCGGTGCCTATGGCGCTGACGCGATCGGCGGTTTCCACCATGGCAACCGGAGTCGTCACGACCAGCACCGCCCTGCCGCTGTCCGGATGGCTGCCTTTGGCGCTCCCAGCCTCATTTCCGCCGCGGCGGCGCTCCTCCGACGTCAACCCCACGGCACTGTCGGTCTGGGCGCGGAAAGCCCACGCCGGTAGCAATATTTCGGGAACGCCAGCGCCGACCAGTTGCGGGCGCGCTGCCGGGTCGAACGTACCCCAGCCAACGATCCCCACCAGCCCCAACAGCAGGGCGAGCGCCAGTTGTTTCCATAACGCCATGTCCGGCTCCGTTTCGGCGTGTAGCTTAATGGATAAACCGGAAAAACTAGAGATAAGAAAGCGGCTAAAATGTATGCAAATGTAACTATCAAGTATAATTCCCGTGCGTGCAACTTTATCGAGAGCTTACATTCCTCAGAATAGGTCGTCTGTGTCAGGTTGCTCGTGGGCGAAGCCAGGGGCGCGTACCGGTGGGGGGCTTTTGGGAGGTGCTTGGCTGGTGTTGAAGGTCGGGCGAGGGATGCATGTCCCTCAAAAAGATAGCGGCGAATCGTTTCACTCCTGATCTCGAAGGGAGGAATTGACGCGGCGCATGAAAGGGATCTCGTCGAAAAGCCAGGAACGGATCGGTGCCGAGCTGCACGGCCTGCGCCCATAGTCCGGGCTTCAACCTGATGGAAATGGCCTTCTCCAAGCTGAATGCAGTCCTGCGCGTAAGGCAGAACGAATCGCCAGCTCGCTCTGGGATGCCGTCAGAGCCGCCATCCGGCTCCTCAGTCCCGAAGAGTGTACAAACTACCTCGCAGCGCGAGATAAAGCCCGGATTAAGCTGGACGTGCTCAAGAAAGATCCGGCGAAAGACCTACGCTGGTGGAAAGTCTTTGGGCAACATTCATCTCTGGCACCCACCGCTGGCGAGATGGAGCATAGCGTTGGACACCCCGCGCCGGTCCATTGCCCCACGTAGCCGACCGATCGCTTTTTAGCAAAAAGGGTACCACCACTCCCCGGTCCTATCGGAGAGGTCACTCGCTTATGACGTGTCGTTTGCGCTGAGTCGCAATCGAATAAATATGACAATAGTATATGTCCGTAGATATTTCCAATAACAGTATTAATGTCTAGTTAAACATATCAATGTCGCCAATTAATTTCGGAATTAAAAACACTGCAGGAACATGAAAGCACTGTTGAAATTAGGATTTATTTTAGTTTGGATAGAATTAGGCGCGAAAAGTCGAGATAATTTAAATTTAACACATTATTAACCCTGGGTTATACTATCAACAAACGGATTTTTTCTCGCTTTACAATGGGTACAAGTTGAAACAGTCCTAGATGTAGGGATACAAATACTCGGGACAAAATGATCATGAATAAGGTGGCTACATCCTGCGGAAAATGGTCATTCCTGTTTGGAGGGCTGCTCGTTTCGCCGGCTCTGGCAGCGGATATGCCGTCACCGAGCCAGGCGGCGTCGACAGCCAGTCCGGCGGAAGCCGCGGAGTCCGGCGCGTTCGACCTTAGCTTGCAGCACGTCAGCGAGGCATGGCAGAACTATGGCGGCATCGAAACCGGCTCGGACTACATGGGCAGTATCGATGCCTCTCTCGGCGTCGATCTTCAAAAATTACTAGGCATCCAAGACGCCAAGATCTTCATTGAAGGTTACTATGTTGGCGGTAAGTCGCTCGATTTCAACTATACGGGCGCCCTTGCGTTGCCAAGCGCGACCGATGGGCTGGTGGCGATGCGACAGCTCAAGCTTTATCAGGCCTATTACCAGCAGAAATTCGGAAACCTCGACGTCCTGTTGGGCAAATACGACATACAGCAGCAGTTCGCCACGACGCCTCCCATGGAGCTGTTTGGAAATCGGTCCTTGGGTCTTTCCGAGACGATCGTCCTCTCAGGTCCGAATGGAGTAGGCACGTCGACATATCCGAATACCGCGGTCGGTACACGCGTCAAGTACAAGTTGAACGATCAATGGACTGTCAAGTTCGGTATGCTCGACGGTGTGGCGGATAATCCGGACGACTCGAGCACTGATTTTATATTCTCAAGCAAATACGGCGTTATGGGTATCGGCGAGGTCGACTATACGCCGATAGCGCGTACAAAGTTGATGGTGGGCGGTTGGGGTTATACCGGCAAGTTCGACAAGACTGGCGAATTCAATCCCGACGGTACGACGCAGCAAACCTACGGAAACAGCGGCGTGTACGTCGGTGGAACGACTCGCGTCTATACCATCGCTGGCTCCCGGGGCGTCGATGCATTCTTCACGGCGGGCTATTCTGATCCTGCAATCAACCTAGTCAGCGAGGCTGCCTCTGCCGGCATAACGGTCACGGGGCTACTGGAGTCTCGTCCGTCCGACAAATTCGGCGCTGCCGTCGCCGTGAACCGTACCTCGGAGGGATTCAGGCGGCTTGCCGCCCTCGGCGGCGGGCACCTTCCCGAGCAAGAGATCGCATTTGAAGTTACTTACCGCGCAAGGCTGAATGATTGGCTCGTCCTTCAGCCGGAGGTTGACTATATCATGAATCCTGCACTTGCAGGAAACAAGAAGGAAGCTTTCGTCTTCGGCCTGCATCTCGAGCTTAGTAAACTCTACAATTTCTGACGCTCAAGTTGCTGACTGAATCTCAACGAGGTGAACCATGCGAAATATTCTTTCTTTGTTTATCGTACTGATAGTGGTGCTTAATCAGGGAATCGTTGCAGCGGAAGCGCGCGGCGGCAGATCGAGCGACGCTTGTCCCGTCGGCTCGAAGGACCCGGATTGTCAATAGCGGGTCTAGACCTCGGCGGCAGGCCGCATCGCGGCCAATCGTCGTCCGAGCCATGTCGATCGAGGGAGCTCAAAATGCGCCTGCGGATTACGATTCTATCGAAAATCATGCTTCTGATGGTCCCGCTCGCGCTCGTCACGCTCGGCGCCGCAGTTTATTCCAGCATGCAAATGCGCTTTATCGACGAGACCTACACCGGTCTTTTGGACGGTCCCGTGACGGCCAATCTCGCGATCGCCCGCGCCAACCGCAATATGGTCTACGTCGATCGCTCGATCTATCGGTTGGTAACGGAAGAATCCAAGGAGGGCATTCAGCAGGCCCTGCAGGAGATTACCGACTACACCGACTACTTCAACAAGCAGATCAAGGTCGCCAATACAGCCATGCCGGCCAAGGCAACGGAAATCGGCGACATCGCGAACGCATTCGACTTAGTTATGAAAAACGATTGCGGCGAGACCATCGCGCTCGCGCAATCGGTGGACCCGGCGGACAAAAAGGCTGCGGTGAGTTCGTTGCGCGCGAATTGCGATGCGGCCATCAACAAGACGATGTTCGATATCAGCGCGCTGATGAACCGCATTCTCAAAATCAACGACGAAGCGTCGAATTCCGCGGCCAACGTGACCGACTCGACGATTCGCGGGACCTATATGCTGGTGTTGGGAGGGTTGGCCGTTGTCCTGGTCATGGTGGCCGCGGGGGTTCTCAAGGGCATATCTGGCCCACTGCACGCGCTGACCGCCTGCATGAACCGGCTTGCCGGAGGAGACGATGCGGTAGAGATCGTCGGCCGCGATCGGCTTGACGAGATCGGCTCCATCGCCAATGCAGTCGAAACCTTCCGACAGAATGCGATACGCAAGCGCGAATTGGAGGTGAAGGAAACGCAAGCCCGGGTCGGAAGCGCAGAGGCACGTCAGGCAGATCTGCAGACGCTGACGGCCGAATTTGAAAGCGCAGTGCGGGGCGTCATAGAAGCGGTCGGCATCTCAGTGTCTCAGCTTGAGAGCGCGTCGGTTGCCTTGACCAACACCTCGAGCTCGACAAATCAGCTGTCGGAGGCGGTCGCTTCGGCTTCGAAGCATGCATCGACGAATGTCCAGTCGGTCGCTTCAGCCACGGAGGAGGTCCTGAGTTCGGTCAACGAAATTTCCGGCCAGGCATTGTTGGCCAAGCAAATTGCCGAGCGCGCGGTTCAGCAGGCGGGTTCGACGGACTCGAGAATGAGTGAGCTCAAACAGGCGTCGGTTTGTATCGGCGAGGCGCTCAAGATCATCGCCGTTATCGCGGAGCAAACCAATCTGCTTGCTTTGAATGCGACCATCGAAGCGTCGCGCGCCGGAGTTGCCGGTCGAGGTTTTGCTGTCGTTGCGTCCGAGGTCAAGGCGCTCGCGTCGCAGACGTCAAAGGCCACCGAAGATATCGGCAATCAAATCTCCGAAATTCAGCGCGCTACGACTGAGGCAGTGAGTTCGATCGATGTCATTGGATCGACCATCGCCAGAATGTTCGAGATCGCAAGCGCCATCTCTTCGACGGCGGGGGATCAGGAAGCTGCGACACTCGAGATATCGAGAAAAATCCATGACACCGCCCATGAGGCTGGGATCGTCGCTTTGAACATCGAGAAAGTCAGCGAAGGGGCACGCCACACGGGCACAGCGTCCGGACAGGTGCTGACAGCGGCTCAGTCACTGGCCAAAGAGAGCGGACGCTTGCGGTCGGAAGTCGCGTCGTTCCTGGCGAAGGTACGGGCATCCTGATATTGCCGCCGCGTTTTGTCCAACCGGCGGGGCCCGATCAGGTCGGGTGGCGCCGGAGCCAGGGACGGGTGCCGGCCGGAGGCTCTGGCATGGCACCTGGTTGATAGTGAAGGCTGGGAGATGGATCGCGACCTTCGGCAAGATAGCGGCGAGTCGTCTCGTTCCGAACCTCGAAAGCGGTGAATCCGACGCGACGCATGAAGGGGATCTCGTCGATCAGCACGTCGCCCACCGCTCGAATCTCGCCTCCGAAGCCGGCGCGCACGAGGCGGGCGGCATGGCTGAAGCCGCGACCGTCGGCAAATTTCGGGAAATCGACCGCGATGACGGTGATCCGGCCGAGGAGGGGCAATACATCCTCAAGGCGATCGGCTGGCGAAAACAGCAAGCCGAGCCTGCGGTTGCCAATGCCATCACCCTCGAGAGCTGCTCGCAGCGCGGCAAGCGGCAGGATCAGGCCGTCCCCGCCATTGTCCTCGGCTGCGACGGCAAAGTCGTTCGGCTCGAAGCGGCCAGCGCGGTAGACGTCCGGCGTCGAAGTACTGGTGGCGGCGCCTTGCGGCACGATCGCGGTGGCTACCATGGTTCAGATCCCCGGAATGACAGCGCCAGACGGGCTGCCCAGATGAATGCCGCATTCGGTCTTCGGCTTGCCCCGCCAGCGGCCAGCGCGTTCGTCCTCGCCCGGCCTCACCTTGTCGGTGCACGGCAGGCAGCCGATCGAGGGATAACCTTCGGCGACCAGCGGATGCGGCGGCAGATGGCGCGCCTCGCGATAGGCTTCGATGCGCGCCCGGTCCCAGCCGAGCAGAGGGTTGACCTTGATCCGACCACTGGCAACTTCAAACAGCGGCAGGTTCGCCCGCGTCTCTGCCTGGTAACGCTTGCGACCGGAAATCCACGCGGCAAACGGACGGAGCGCGGCGGCCAGTGGTTTGACCTTGCGTGTGTCGCAGCAGGCGTCGGTGTCGGTCATCCAAAGTGCGCCGGCCGGATCGGCCGCGGCGAGGTCGTCCGTGTCGGGGCTGTGGGTGATTATGCCGGTGAGGCCGAGCGCGCTCACCAGCGTGTCGCGATAGGCAATGGTCGCCGGGAACAGCTTGCCGGTATCGAGAAAGATCACCGGCAGGGAACGATCGATGTCGGCCACCATGGCGAGCAGCACGGCGCTATCGGCGCCGAAGCTCGACACCAGCGCGATCTTGCCGTCGTAAAGATCGAGCGCGGCGGCGACGATGGCCTCCGCCGCCTCGCCCTCGTGGCGGACGGAGAGGAGACGCGCCTCAGCGGCGAGTCCCTGGTCGGGGTCGATGGCGAGGCTAATGGCGTCAAGCACCATAGAGCGCCTCCTTGAACGGCGCCTCGCCGAGACGGCGGTAGGCGACGAGGAAGGTTTCCTCCGGCGAGGAGCGGAGCTTGAGATAAGTGTCGACGACGGTTTCGACCGCATCGACAATGCCGTCGGCAAAAAAGCCCGGTCCAATGATTTCGCCGATCGAGGCGCTTTCGTCCGGGTTGCCGCCGAGGCTGATCTGGTAGAACTCCTCGCCCTTGCGGTCGACGCCGAGAATGCCGATGTGGCCGACATGGTGATGGCCGCAAGCGTTGATGCAGCCGGAGATCTTGATCGACAGCGGCCCAATCTGGTCCTGCCGTGCCGGCGCGCCGAAGCGCTCTGACAGCTCCGAGGCGATCGGGATCGACCGGGCGTTGGCCAGCGCACAATAATCAAGGCCAGGGCAGGCGATGATATCGGTAATGGACCCGGCGTTGGCCGTGGCGAGGCCGGCCACGGCAAGCGCTTCGTAGACCTCCGGCACATCGTCGAGGGCCAGATGGGGCAGAATGAGGTTCTGCTCGTGGCTGACGCGGAGTTCCGAGAAGGCCCATTTCTCGGCGATGTCGGCGACGGCATCCATCTGGTCGGCTGAAGCATCGCCGGGAATCCCGCCGATTGGCTTCAACGAGATGGTCAGCGAGGTATAGCCTGGCGTCTTGTGGCGGTGGAGATTCTGGCGGGCGAAGCGGTCGAGCGCCGGGTCGCCGGCGCGGGCAGCGTCCAGCTTTACCGATACGGTCGGCCGATCTTCGAAGCGAGGCGGCGCAAAATAGGCGCGGATGCGCTCAACTTCCTCGGCCGGCAGACCGAGAACGCCGCCACGGATTTGCGCGAACTCTTCTTCCACCAGTCGCCGCAGCTCGTCGATGCCGGTCTCGTGGACCAGAATCTTGATACGCGCCTTGTATTTGTTGTCGCGGCGGCCAAACAGATTGTAGACGCGGAGGATCGCATCGACATAGGCGAGAATATCTGCCTCCGGAACGAAGGCATTGATCTCACGCGCGAGCATCGGCGTGCGCCCCTGACCGCCGCCGACGTGGACGGCAAAGCCAATGCCGCCATCGTCGCCGCGCTTCACTTCAAGGCCGATATCGTGCAGGCGGATAGCCGCCCGGTCGTGGGCGGCGCCGGTCACCGCGATCTTGAACTTCCGTGGCAGGAACGAGAACTCAGGATGCAGCGACGACCATTGGCGCAGGATCTCCGCGTAGGGGCGAGGGTCATCGGCCTCGTCTAAGGCGGCGCCGGCGAAATGGTCGGCGGTGACGTTGCGGATGCAGTTGCCGGAGGTCTGGATGGCGTGCATCTCCACCTCGGCCAGCTCGGCGAGAATGGCCGGAACGTCCTTCAGCGCCGGCCAGTTGAACTGCACGTTCTGTCGGGTGGTGAAGTGGCCAAAGCCCTTGTCATAGGTGCGGGCGATATGGGCAAGGCGGCGCATCTGCACTGACGACAGCGTGCCATAGGGAATGGCGATGCGCAGCATGTAGGCGTGAAGCTGCAGATAGACGCCATTCATCAGCCGATGCGGCTTGAATTCGTCTTCGGTGATCTCGCCCTTGAGCCGTCGTTCCACTTGGTCGGTGAACTGGGCGACGCGCTCGCGCACAAAGGTGGCGTCGAATTCGTCGTAGCGATACATGGCGACCTCCCTCCTCAGATGGCACCGGGCCGGTGGTCGGATTTGACGGTGGGGCCGAAGGCGCGGATTCGCTCGCGGAGCCTTTTGGGAACGATGTGGCCGTCCGTCACCTCGACCGCGATTGTCGCGACATCCAGCACCTTGGCCGCCTTGACGTCAGCCTGCGCGGCGGCCTCGGCAACGGCAAGCCGCGCGGCGCCATCGATCAGCTCGGCGGCGTCGACATCGGCGACCCAGTCGCCGGGGGCTGTGCGGTAGACGACGTCGCCGTCGGAAAGTCGGTTGGCGGTCAGAATATCGGGCATGGGCGTTGGGGCGTCCGAAAGGTGGCGATACTGACTGAACACATAGTCGATCGCCCTGTCGAGGGCCTGCGCCATCGTTTCAAAAAGCACGGCGACAGAGGAAAAAATAACTCGCTGTCGCCGATTTATTGAAAGCCTACAAAGGATATAGCCTATTTTCTACGAAAATAGGGCATCTGGCGACGTCAGATACTATCCAGCAGCTTGAACCACGTCATGGCGGCGACCAGAGTCGGCCAGCGCAACAACGGGCCGCCGGGGAAGGGCATCACCGGCACTTTGGCGAACATATCGAACCGCCCCATGGCGCCGCCAACGGCTTCGGCGATCACATGGCCAACGAAGGGCGCCAGCATGACGCCTTGTCCGGAATAGCCAGCCGCTATGTAGACGTTGGGCTTTGGCCGACGGATGAACGGCATGCGGTTGAAAGTAATGCCGAGCGTACCACCCCAGGCGTGGCTGACTTGCACCTTGGCGAGCTTCGGATAGACGCGGGCAAGATGCGGCCGTACGAAAGCTGCGATGTCCTCAGGGAAGGCGTGGCTGTAGGTCTCACCACCACCGAATACCAGCCGTCGGTCGGGCGTCTGGTGCCAGTAATAGACGACGAAGCGGCTGTCGCTCACAGCCTCTTCGCCGGGGATCAGCACCTCGTCGAGCGGCTCGGTCGCCACGACAAAATTGTTGATCGGCAGCACGCGGGCATCGGTCTCGGCGTCGAGGCCGCCGAGATAGCCGTTACCGGCGATGATCACCGTGTCGACCATCGCCTCGCCATCGGCGGTGACGACGATGGGCTTGGACGTATGGCGGATTTCTGTAACTCGGCTATCCTCGTAAAGCGTCGCGCCGGCGGCAACCGCCGCCTTGGCGATACCGAGCGCAAATTTCAACGGATGCAGCTTGCCGCCCAGCGGGTCGAAACTGCCGGCGTGATAGACATCGGTGCCGATCCGCCTTGCCGTCTCGTTCCGGTCAAGGAACTGGCGCTCGATGCCCCACTTGGTGCGCAGGTGGTCGACGTGGCGCTTCTCCGCTTCCACCCAGCGCGGCTTGTGGACGGTATGGATGAGGCCGGGCCGGAAGTCGCAATCGATCGCGTTCTCGGTAATCAGCCGGTCGAGATGGGCGCGCGCCTCGTCGGCGAGCCGCAGAAGGTCGTGCGTCGGGCCATCGCCGATCCGCGATGCCAGCCAGTCGGGATCCTGTCGCTGCCCGGGATGTATCTGGCCACCGTTGCGGCCCGAGGCGCCCCAGCCGATCTTGTTGGCCTCGAACACGACCACCTTATAGCCGGCCTTCGATAGCGACAGCGCGGCGGAAAGGCCGGTGTAACCACCACCGACGATGGCGATATCGGCGCGGCAATGGCCCTTAAGAGCCGGATAGGTCGGAATATCCCCGGCCGAGGCGGCGTACCAGGAGGCGACGTGCGGGGCTTTCCCCTCGGCGGGCATGAAAGTTGGCGCGGAGAACATGCTGTTCGGTCCCAAAGCTGTCCCTGCCTGAAACCCAGGTCGGACATTGGTAGAAGGTCGGTCAACCTGCGCCACGGGGCCGTCCTCCCGGTCGCTTCAGCGTCGTCCGCGTCTTGTCGGTCGCACCCTATCTGAAACAATCGGGACTGCGTAATCTGAAAGTTGGGCAGGGCGGCTGTCGCCGCCCGACCGGTGGCCTGTTCAACCCATGAGGCCGTCGCGCTTCAGATCGGCGTACGTCATGTCGAGCGTCAGCGTGGCGAGACGTATCAACTCGTCCGCTTCTTCATGGGTGAGGACGAAGGGCGGTGCGATGACCATGCTGTCGTGCACATGGCGCATGACAAGCCCGTTCTTGAACGAGTGTTCGCGGCAGCGAAGGCCGATGCTGCCGTCGCCGGCAAAACGTCGGCGTGACGGTTTCGCCGGAACCAGTTCCAGCGCACCCATCAGGCCGGTCATGCGGGCTTCGCCGACCAGGGGATGGTCGGCAAACTTCAGCCAGCGCTCGCGGAGATAGGGGCCGATATCATCGCGGACGCGTTCCACCAGCTTTTCGTCGCGCAGGATCTTGAGGTTGGCAATAGCCGCCGCCGCGCAGACCGGATGGGCCGAATAGGTGAAGCCATGGTTGAACTCGCCAGTGTCCTCGATCACTCCCGCGACTTTGTCGGAGACCAGCACGCCGCCGATCGGCAGGTAGCCCGACGAGAGACCCTTGGCGATCGGCATCAGGTCGGGCTTCATGCCGAAGTGTTCCGAGCCGAACCATGTGCCGAGCCGACCGAAGCCGCAGATCACTTCGTCGGAGACGAACAGAATATCGCGCTCGCGGCAGATGCGGGCGACCTCCGGCCAGTAGGTTTCCGGCGGGATGATGACGCCGCCAGCGCCCTGGATCGGCTCGGCGATGAAGGCGGCCACCTTACCTTCGCCGATTGCGTCGATTGCCGTTTCAAGCTCGCGCGCCGTCTTGAGGCCGAATTCGGCCGGCGTGAGGTCGCCGCCCTCGTCGAACCAATAAGGCTGGCCGATGTGGTGGATGCCGGGGATGGGCAACCCACCTTGGGCATGCATCGCCTTCATGCCGCCGAGCGAGGCACCAGCCACCGTCGAGCCATGATAGGCGTTTTTGCGAGCGATGATCACCTGCTTGTCCGGCTTGCCGAGCGTCGCCCAATAGGTCCGCGCCATCCGGAGCATGGTGTCGTTGGCCTCCGACCCCGAACCGCAGAAGAACACGCGGCTGAAGCCCTCGGGCGTCACTTCGGCGATCAGGGCGGCCAGCTCGACCGCTGGCGGATGCGTCGTCTTGAAGAAGGTGTTGTAATAGGAAATCTCGGCCATTTGCCTCTGTACGGCCTCGGCGATCTCCGGTCGGCCGTGGCCGATATTGACGCACCACAGGCCCGACATGCCGTCGAGGATGCGGTTGCCATCGCTGTCGGTCAGCCAGACACCTTCGCCCTTGACGATGACGCGGACGCCACTGGCATTGAGCGAGCGCGTGTCCGAGAAAGGATGCAGGTGATGCGCCGCGTCGAGCGCGCGGTAATGGTCGGTCGGATAGGTATTGTGGATGAGCATGGAAGCCTCGGAATGAAGGCGGCCGCTCAGGGGCGGCGGACCATTAAGAGCGGTGCCGGCGTCCTTGTTCAGAACGCCGGCGCCGATATCGCGTACGCTCTCCGTACGCCGGCAATATCCTCACACCGCCAGCAGGAGGTGCTGTCTTTCCCAGCTGGAGATGACGTTCATGAAGGTCTCGTATTCCTGCTGCTTGATCGCGCGATAGGTCGCCATGAAGCGCGGGCCGAAAACTTCTGAGAGGTCGCCGCTATCCTCGAACAGTGCCAGCGCTTCCAGGAGACCGCGCGGTAACCCGAAGGGGAGATCGCGGGCCGACCCGGAGATCGGCTCCTCGGGCGAGAGACGCTGCTGCATGCCGAGAAGGCCACAGGCAAGCGAGGCCGCGAGGGCAAGATAGGGGTTGGCATCTGAGGATGGCACCCGATTCTCGACGCGCCGCGAGCCCGGTCCCGAATTGGGAACACGGATGCCGACGGTACGATTGTCGTAGCCCCAATGAACGTTGATCGGCGCCGCCGTGCCCCGTGTCAATCGGCGGAAGGAATTGACGTAAGGAGCAAGGATGCACATCACCGCCGGCAGATATTTCTGAAGTCCGGCGATGAAGGAGAAGAAGGCGGGGGTAGGGTTGCCCTCGTCGTCCGAGAAGATGTTGCGGCCGGTCTCGATGTCCACCACCGACTGATGAATGTGCATGGCCGAGCCCGGCTCGCGGCTCATCGGTTTGGCCATGAAGGTGGCGTACATTTTATGCCGGAGCGCTGCCTCGCGGATCGTCCGCTTGAAGGTGAACACCTGGTCGGCGAGGGCGAGCGGATCGCCATGACGGAGGTTAATCTCCATCTGCGCGGCGCCTTCCTCGTGGATCAGCGTGTCGATCTCCAGGCCCTGCTTCTCGGAGAACTCATAGATGTCATCGAACAGGTCGTCGAATTCGTTGACGTGCTGGATCGAATAGGACTGCCGGCTCGCCTCGGCTCGACCGGAACGGCCGATGGGGGGTTCGAGCGGGTAATCCGGATCCAGGTTCTGTTTGACAAGGTAGAACTCGATCTCCGGCGCCACCACAGCCCGAAGGCCCTCGCGCTCGTAAAGACCAACGACCCGTCTCAGGATCTGGCGCGGCCCGAGGTCATAGGGCCGGCCGTCGCGATGAAAGGCATCGTGGATGATCTGAGCGGTCGGCTCCGACGCCCAAGGCACGGCGGTCAGCGTCGAAAAGTCCGGCTTCAAGAACACGTCGCCATCAGACGGATCGTGCTGAAACGCGTCATCCTCTTCGGGATACTCGCCGGTGATCGTCGTGGTGAACACCGACGACGGCATCGACATGACGGTCGAGGAGAAGAATTTGTCGGCCGGCATCAGCTTGCCGCGGGCAACACCCGCAAGATCCGGCGTGATGCATTCGATGTCCTCGATGCCCCGCTCCTTGAGCCAGGCTTTGGCCTCGGCGAGCGTATCGACGCCCCGCTCCGGCTTGTGTTCGCCGACCCTCGGCGCGTCCTTGGGCTCGGTCGAAATCAGACTCATGATTGCTTTCTTTCGTTGCTGGCGCGCGAAGGCGGGAGCCTCTTCCATCCCGCCCGTCCGAACGCACGCCTTTGTGTTTCGGAAAATGCAGACCCCTTAGTTGTGATGACATTTTTCGGCCGGTGCAATTGCATTTTAGCCGGGAGCGACAGGAAGGGTGGTGAGAAAATGCCACGCGCCAGAAAATAGGCAGCGACCAGTTGTCGTCCCTCCGCCGCTGTGCATAAATGCGCCCGACCGCCGTGTGCGTAGAACGCCGGATTTCCTGGTTGCTCTGCGAAAAGAGCGCCGGAGCCTGGACTGACCCGCCGGCTTCGCGTTTTGCGGAGACCAGGGGCGGCCGTGACAGGGAACAGGGAGCATGACGAAAATGGTGAGACAGCGTCTTCTGGGTGCCGCCGCGCTGACGGTCGCGCTCGCGACGGGTGCCGTGGCTGAGGACAAGGTCGTCAACGTCTACAACTGGTCAGACTATATCGACGAATCCGTGCTGCAGGAGTTCACCAAGGAGACCGGCATCAAGGTCGTCTACGACGTGTTCGATAATCAGGACATCGTCGAGACCAAGATGCTGGCTGGCGGCTCGGGCTACGACGTGGTCGTTGTCACCGGACCGTTCCTTTCCCGCCAGATCGCGGCCGGTGTCTACCAGACGCTCGATAAGTCCAAGTTACCTAATCTTTCCAACATGTGGCCGGAGGTGATGAGCCGCGTTGCCCAATACGATGCAGGCAATCAGTACGGCATCGACTACATGTGGGGCACAACCGGCATCGGTTACAACGTCGACAAGATCAAGGCGATCATGCCCGACGCGCCCGTCAACAGCTGGGATATGGTGTTCAAGCCGGAGATCATCTCCAAGTTCAAGGACTGTGGCGTTCAGTTCCTCGACGCGTCCGAGGAGTTGATCCCGGCGGCCCTCAAATATCTCGGCAAGAACCCTGATTCCAAGAATGCCGCCGACATGGAAGAGGCCGGCAAGCTGCTCGCGTCGGTCAAGCCTTACGTTCAGAAGTTCCATTCGTCGGAATACATCAATGCGCTCGCCAACGGCGATATCTGTCTCGCCGTCGGTTATTCGGGTGACATCCTTCAGGCACGCAATCGGGCAAAAGACGCTAAAAATGGCGTCACCATCAATTATGTCATCCCCAAGGAAGGCGCCAACATGTGGTTCGACATCATGGCGATCCCCAAGGATGCGCCCAACCCGGACGCTGCTCACGCTTTCATGAACTTCATGATGAAGCCGGACGTCATCGCCAAGTCGACCAACTATGTCGCCTATGCAAACGGCAACCTCGCCTCGCAGAAGTTCGTCGACCCTGCGATTCTGTCGGACTCCGCGATCTATCCCGACAAGGATACGCTGGCCAATCTGTTCTCGACCACGCCTTATGATGCCAAAGCCCAGCGCGTGTTGACCCGCGTCTGGACCTCGGTCAAGACGGGTATGTAGAGACGGGCGCACAAGGAACTGTCGAAAAGCGCCCGGCCATCTGGCCGGGTGCTTGCATGTGACGGGTTGCAGTGGCACGTCAGGCGTGGTGGAAACGAGGGTTCCGAAGATGATCGAGGCGGTTGGGCCGATCAAACGCAAGTTTGCTCCCTGGGACGATCCGACGCTCAAGCCGTTCATCCGCTTTGAGAACGTCACCAAGCGCTTCGGCGACTTCACCGCCGTCGACAATCTGACGCTCGACATCTACGAGCGCGAATTTTTCGCCCTTTTGGGCCCCTCGGGCTGTGGCAAGACGACGCTGATGCGCATGCTCGCCGGCTTCGAGCAGCCGACCGAGGGACGTATCCTGCTCGATGGTAAGGATTTGTCCGGCATTCCGCCCTATAAGCGGCCGGCCAACATGATGTTCCAGTCCTACGCTCTGTTTCCGCACATGACGGTAGAAGGCAACGTCGCCTTCGGCCTGAAGCAGGAGGGTATGGATACCTCCTCCATCAACACTCGCGTTGCCGAAATGCTGGAGCTGGTCAAGCTCGAGAAGTTCGCCAAGCGCAAGCCGCATCAGCTTTCGGGTGGTCAGCGGCAACGCGTGGCGCTCGCCCGCTCGCTCGCCAAGCGCCCGAAGGTGCTGTTGCTCGACGAGCCGCTCGGCGCGCTCGACAAGAAGCTGCGCGAGGAGACCCAGTTCGAGCTGATGGACATTCAGATGGAGCTCGGCATGACCTTCCTGATCGTCACGCACGATCAGGAAGAAGCGATGACGGTCTCCGATCGCATCGCGGTCATGAACCACGGCGTCATCGCCCAGATCGGCACGGCCTCGGAAATCTACGAGCAGCCGGCTTCGCGCTACGTCGCCGATTTCGTCGGTGATATCAATCTGATCGACGGTACGGTATCGGCGTTGGAAGACGGCGTCGCCACACTCCGTTGCGCTGGTGTCGATGCCACCCTCGTCGCGGAGACTGGGGCGGGCGCGGTCGCCGTCGGGGATAAGGCCGACTTCGCCATCCGGCCTGAAAAGGTTCAGATTTCGCTGGAGGCGCCACCGGCTGGTACACCCAACGTGCTCTCCGGAGAAGTGTGGGATATCGGTTATCTCGGCGATATTTCCGTCTACCGCGTGCGCCTTGCTGGGGGCTCCATCGTCAAGGCGACCGTTGCCAACCTGACGCGCATCGTCGAGCGACCGATCACCTGGGAAGACAAGGTGTTCCTGACCTGGCCGGCCGATGCCGGTATCATCCTGTTGAAATGAGGGACCGGGCCATGGCGGAGCGCTGGACGCAAGGAATGAGACCCTTTCTCGCCAAATGGGCGTTGGTCGCGGTTCCCTATCTGTGGAGCTTTTTGTTCTTTCTGGCGCCGTTTCTGATCATCTTCAAGATTTCGCTGTCGCAGACGGCGATCGCCATGCCGCCCTACACGCCGGTGATCAATGGTCTCGGCGAGCTCTGGTCGAAGCTGTCGGACTTCTCTTTCGACAACTATGTGTTTCTGACCGAGGATCCGCTTTATTATTCGGCCTATCTGTCCAGCCTCAGGATCGCGTTGGTGTCGACGGTGCTGCTGCTGATCGTCGGCTACCCGATTGCCTACGGCATGGCGCGCGCGCCCAAAAGCGTACGCAACGCTCTGGTCATGGCGGTCATCCTGCCGTTCTGGACGAGCTTCCTCATCCGCGTCTACGCCTGGATCGGTATTCTGAAGCCGGAAGGCCTGATCACCATTGCCCTTCAGGGGCTTGGTATCCTTGGCCCGGATCAGCAGATCCACATCTACAATACCGAGACCGCCGTATTTATCGGCATCGTCTATTCCTACCTGCCATTCATGGTGCTGCCGCTCTACGCGGCCCTTGAGAAACTCGACACGACGCTGCTCGAAGCGGCCGCCGACCTCGGCTGTCCGCCGATGAAATCCTTCTGGGTGATCACTTTCCCGCTGTCGCTGCCCGGTGTCATTGCCGGCTGCTTCCTGTGCTTCATTCCGATCGTCGGTGAGTTTGTCATCCCCGATCTGCTCGGTGGCTCCGAAACGCTGATGATCGGCAAGACGCTGTGGGCGGAGTTCTTCAACAACCGCGACTGGCCCGTTTCCTCGGCGGTGGCGGTGGTGTTGCTCATCATCCTGGTGGTACCGATCGTCATCTTCCAGAACCAGCAGAAGAAGGCTTGAGGCCATGAACAAGTCGACGAGCTGGTTCAACGTTACCTCTCTGGTGGTTGGCTTCGCCTTCCTTTACGTGCCGATCCTCATTCTGGTGGTCTATTCCTTCAATGCCTCCAAGCTGGTCACGGTCTGGGGTGGGTTGTCGACGCGCTGGTATGTCGAACTGGTGCATGATCAGGCAATCATCGATGCGGCCTGGGTGACCATCCGCGTCGGCATACTCTCGGCCTCGTTTGCCACCGTCCTCGGCACCATGGCCGCCCTGGTGCTCGACCGCTACCTGAAGTTCCACGGCCGCGCCTTGTTCTCGGGCATGGTCTACGCGCCGCTGGTCATGCCGGAGGTCATCACCGGCCTGTCGCTGCTCCTGCTGTTCGTCGCCATCGGCTTTAATCGCGGCTTCTGGTCGGTTGTGATCGCTCACACGACGCTCACCATGTGCTTCGTCGCCGTGGTGGTGCAATCGCGCCTCGTCACGCTCGATCGCAGCCTGGAGGAAGCGGCGCTCGACCTCGGCTGTCCGCCGGTGAAGACGTTCTTCCTGATCACCCTGCCGCTGATTCTGCCCGGCGTTGTCGCCGGCTGGATGCTGGCCTTCACCCTGTCGCTTGACGATCTGGTCATCGCGTCTTTCAACACCGGCCCCGGTGCCACCACGCTGCCCATCAAGATCTACTCGATGGTCCGCCTTGGTGTGACGCCTGAAATCAACGCCATCTCGACCATTTTGATTTCGGTCATCGCCGTTGGCGTCATCGTGGCGTCAGTTGTGTCGCACCGCTCGCAGGTGGAAAAAGAGAAGGCCGAGCGCGCGGTATTCCTCGGCACTTGAGCCTTAGTGCCAGATATTGCCATCTGAGCATGGGGTTTGGGCAAGTTCAGACGAGGCGGATTCTCGCGCGACGGGCGGAAAAGACACCGACCTCGGGTCAATTGCCACCGCTAGCCATTTGCTTCTAGATTGATTTCCGGGTGAGCCGGCGGGGGGCGCCCACGTGAAGACAGCTTGCATTTCTTTCGGCTTGCCATAAGTTAGAAGAATTCTAACCAAGGAGGTTTTCATGCGTGGGAATGAGAAGGTTATCGAGCGGCTCAATGAGGCCCTGTTCCTTGAGCTTGGCGCCGTCAACCAGTATTGGCTCCACTATCGTCTCCTTGAGGATATGGGTGTCACCAAGTTTGCCAAGAAGGAGCGCGAAGAGTCGATCGAGGAAATGCAGCATGCTGACAAGCTGATTTCCCGTATCATCTTCCTGGAAGGCCATCCCAACCTTCAGACCATTCCACCGCTCCGCATCGGCCAGACGGTTCGTGAAATTCTCGAGGCTGACCTCGCCGGCGAGATCGACGCGCGCAACTCCTATCGCGCTTCGCGGCTCCTGTGCGCCGAGGAAGGCGACTACGTATCGATGGAGTTGTTCACGGAATTGCTGAAGGACGAGGAAGGTCATATCGATTTCCTCGAGACGCAGATCTCCCTCTACGACAAGATCGGCGAGGCGGCCTACATCCAGCTCAATGCTGCCAGCACCGACAAGGCCGAATGACGACGACCTCTAGGGCAATTCCAGCAAAAGTGGACACCGGTTTTGCGTCCGGAATTGCGTCTTAACAAGGAACTAGAGCCTATCCGGCGAACCTGAGTTCGCCGGATAGGCTCTAGTTTAGCCGGATGACAACCTGCTGATCTGACCGCCGATGCTCAGGCGTCGGCGGCGACACGGCGACGGTTCGGCATATTTTCGCGATAAGCGCGTTGCTGCTCGACGATCTGTTGCCGGCGCTCGGCCAGATCGTCGGCGGCGAGACGCTGCTCGATATGCGAGTTGATGACGTCAATGGCCAGCGGGAAGCATCCGCAGCAGCGGCCACGCGTGCCAAGGCGTCGGTAGACGAGGCCAGGCGTAATGACGCGGAGGGGCATCTCGGTCAGTAATTCGTCGACGGCTCCCTGAATGTCTTCGACGGTCAGGACGTTGCAGTGACAGACGATCATTGATGAACTCCGGGGGCGCCATTGACGGCGCCCGTAGCTCTCCGCGTTTCCGCTCAGGCGAGTGAGGAAACGCCCCAGCCCGCATGTCTTAGTTGATAATCATTATCAATTTCATTTTCAAGCACGTGTAAACGCGAGGTCGTCGGCGCAGGCCAGCCGGCCGTTCGACGCGGGGCTCGCGCAGTTCCGGCGAAGCTGTGTCGAGGCTCACGTCGGAAGCTGCTCAAAAACAAGCAGATAGAGATTTTCGGGGGGCGGAAAGCCGCGCCTGCCGATGGTTCCAAGCAGCTGCGTCAACAAAACACCCGGCGGAAATCTCCGCCGGGTGCCGCATTTTCACAGCTGGGCAATGTCGCTATTCGGCGAGAACGCGCGTCGAGGGAAACGTGATCTGGATCATCGTTCCCTGGCCGGGCGCCGAGTCGATCTGGAAAGCGGCACGATTGGCTTCCACCAGTGCCTTGGTGAGCGGCAAACCGAGGCCGGTTCCACCACCTGTCCGCGACGTCGACAGCTGACGGAACGGCTCCATCGCCTTGACGATGTCGCCCTCGCTCATCCCCTGGCCGGTGTCTCGCACCCTCAGCACGACCTCGCCGGACTCCTCGTAGAGCGTCGAGACGATCACCTGCCCGCCAGCCGAATTGAACTTCACGGCGTTGGACAACAGGTTCAGGGTTATCTGCCGAAGACTGCGGTTGTCGGCCACCACCGGCGGCAGGCTGGATGACAGCGAGGTACGGATGATGATCCGCTCGCGGTTGGCCTGCGGCTGCATCAGCGCCGCGCATTCCCGGACCACATCGTTGAGTCCGACCGCCTCGAAGGTCAGCTCGAGCTTGCCGGCCTCGATCTTGGAGAGATCGAGGAGGTCATTGACCAAGCTCATGATGTGGGTGCCCGACACGTGGATGTCGCGCAGGTATTCCTTGTAGCGGTCGTTGCCCACCGAGCCGAAGCGCTCTTCCATCATGACTTCGGAGAAGCCGATGATGGCGTTGAGCGGCGTGCGGATCTCATGGCTCATCTTGGCCAGGAAGTCGGACTTCTGCGACGAGGCATTCTCCGCCGCTTTCTTGGCTGACGTCAGTTCTTCCTCCGCCCGCTTCCACTGTGTGATGTCCCGGAGCACGGCGCAGAACTTGGTCGTCGACACGCGGCCGACGGTCATGAACAGCGGCACCAGGCCACCGCCGGCAACGCGGCCTATAACTTCCCGCCCGTCATTGAGCACGCTGGAGAGCGCGTTGCGGCTGAGACCGTCTAGGTAGTCTAGGGCGGAGCGGTGGCTTTCCGGTGCCAGAAGGTCGACGAAGGCCATGCCGATCATATGGGACCGCTCGTTGCCGAACAGCGCTTCGGCCGATTTGTTGGCGCCGATGACCAGTCCCTTATGATCGAGCACCAGCACACCGTCGGTAGCGGTGTCGAGGATGGCTTCCATATCCTCCGCCCGCTGCTCGGCTGTGGCGAGGCGGTCGCGGCTGGTGGTGGCGACAGTTTCCTGCACAACCAGCAGCGAGGCGATGCCTCCCTCCAACGGCATCGAATGCAGCCGCGCAGACACCGGAATTTCGACGCCATCGCGCCGCCGTATGGCTGGATTGGCTGCGTCGCGGTTGAGGGCGGATCCTTCGAATACCTGGGCAAAACCGCCGTCGGCATCGATCGCGGCAACATCCGAATATCCGCAGAGCTCAAGAAAGGCTCGATTGGCATGGATGATGTCACCACCCCTGAGGATGGCGAGCGCCACCGGCAGTTTGTCGAGCAGAGCAATGTCGACGGACGCACCGATGTCGGCCGACCCCTCCGTCTTGCGGGCGATGACCGGCACCTGAGGAGCAACGGTTCGGTCCGTCTGCTCGGCGAGCAGACGTGGGCCGAAAGCGTCGGCCAGTGCCTCGGCGATCTTGTCGAAGGCGTCGCGCTCGGGTTTGGAAAGCGCCCGCGCCTTGTCGCCCGTCAGGCTGGCAAACGTTCGGTGTGTTGTCGACGGCGACGACACGACTTCGGCAACCGACGGAACGGGCGGCTCTGATTCGGCCACGTCCGCCATGTCGCTTTCCGGTGGCGGCGTCACGAGCGGCAGCGGTTCGGGCAATTCGTCTGCCTCGGCAGGCTCCTCCTCGGCAACAACCGGCTCGTCTTCAACGCCACCAGCCGACGGGGAAAGAGCGCTTTCCGGCACAGTCTCGGCCGGTTCGTCCTCTGTGGGCGCCGGCTCTTCCGAGGTAAGGTGTTCGATGGAAACCGGCGGTTCGGAGACAATAGCCTCGGGAACGACTTCCTCGGTTTCATCAGATGCATCAACGCTCGGTTCTTCCGACTCCACGGCGTCGTTCGCGTTGAGTGGGTCGAGGTGCTCGGTTGCCGCAATGATCTCTGCCGGAGCATCCGGCAGCTCGGTCGTCTCTACGGCCGTGTCTTCGAGGGCGTAGGCCGGTTCGATGTCGCTGGGCTCTTCCCGCGGCTCGGCTGTGAGGTTCTGTTTCTCAACAGCCTGGTCAATCGCAACCGAGATCACTTCATCGGACGCGGCTTCGCCTGCCATCGGCAGGTCATTGATGATCTCTGGCACTAAAGCTGGCGTCTGGTCACCGGAGACGGCGTCCATTTCAATGGGTGTCGCCGGTTCAGTCTGCTCAGTGACGGTGCTCGCCGTTTCGCTCCCTTGAACGGGCGGAAGCACGACGGACTCGTCAGGCTCGGAAAGAGCGATGGGTTCTGCAGGGACCGGGGCTTCGAAGGCGGCTCCCGTCTTTAGCACGCCGAATCCGCGATAGCCTCGGAACGACCGCTCGCGCCCGAACACCGGCATGCCCGCTAGATCGGCCGGTACACGCAGGTTCTCTCCTTCCACCGGCCAGTCCACGGTCAGGCCGGTAAAGGTATCGCGACGGCCGAGCGCCTCGGCGATCCGCCCCACGGGGTCGAATTCGAGACGACCGGCGACGTCCGTCCAGCTACGGCCAAGAATGTCCGCCATGCCGGGACCAACCGTCTGGGCCAGATCGGCGGAAACGAAAGTGAACGCGAGTTGCGGATTCAATTCGAAGACAAAGCGCACGGCCCGGCCATGAGCCGGGAAGATGAACGCCGGTTCTGTCGTCGCTTGCAGCACCTCGACAGTTTCAGGCGCTGCTTCTTCGACGGGAGTCTCGCCCTCTTCGCCCAGCTCGGGTGAGGCTTCCTCAGCTATCGCCGCGGCGGCCTCGACAGTCTCCGGCAGAGCTTCCTTTATGGTGGTCTCTACCGGATCGGCTGGAGCTTCCTCTGTACCGGCCTCGACAGCCTCGGGCAGCGCTTCCTCGATGGTGGTCTCTACCGGATCGGCCGGAGCTTCCTCTGCAACGGCCTCAACAGCCTCGGGCAGCGCCTCCTTTATGGTGGTCTCTACCGGATCGGCCGGAGCTTCCTCTGCAACGGCCTCGACAGCTTCGGGCAGCGCTTCCTCGATGGTGGTCTCTACCGGCTCGGCTGGAGCTTCCTCTGTAACAGCCTCGACAGCCTCGGATGCGATCTCCTCGGCATTGGCGGAGATACTTGCGATGGGAGCGAAGGAGATTTCCGTCTCAATGATTTCGTCAGCCGTGGGGGGCACTTCCTCCGAGGCGCTGCCGATAACATCCGCAGCCTCCGACGGAACTGTCTCTGCAATGGTCTCGCCGCTTTCCGCTACGGGCTCAATTGCGGCTTCCTCGGGTGCGGCTTCGATCGGTTCGGCCACGCCTGTTCCGGCCAGATTGTCGACAGCCGTCTTGGCCTCCGGTACGATTTCCTCGGCGACGGCTTCCAGGTCTTTGGCGGGCTCGGGAGCGGCTTCGGGCAGGGAGGTCGCGGCCAGCGCAGCGAAAGCGGCAGCCGGATCGCTGGGAAGAGAGCCTGTCCCATCGACAATGGTCAGAAGGATAGCCTTGATCCCGTCTGCCAATACGCGGCTTGCTTTGCAGACCGTGGGGCGCGGCAACAAGCCGCGCTGCAGCGGCAGGCGTTCTATCCGGTCCTGACCGCTCGCCAAAGTGTTGTCCAGCATGGCGATACGACGGGCGAAGGGCGAGGCAGCCGAGAAGCGCAACGCCGTCAGCTTTTCTACCGTTGCAACGCCGAAGAAAGCTGCGCCGGCGGCATTGGCCCACAGGAGCCGACCACCGGTCCGGTCCACCACGACGGCAGGTCGCGTATCGGCGATGAGGGCCACAACGTTTTCCGCGTGGCTCAAGACTTTGAACAGATCTGCTCCGCCGGACATGTCGCGTCTCCACTTTCCCGACACCGGGGCGTCACGACCGGTAGCGTCGGCGCCCAATCCGCCGTATCCGACCAATCGCCCGAGCTGAATAACTAAAAGCCGGCCCGTACAGCTTCCTCAATCAACCATACGTTAATAATATGGCGTCCGCGCGAGCGCCACAGTCGATTTCAAGGCTAGGCCGGCAACCTCTCAATAACCTTAACTTCAAGATCTCATCAAAATCGTCAGCATCAAGATTGTCGTTGATCGGCTTACGCCTACCGGTGAAACATCGTTTCGCGTCAAAGAGATGGGCGGACAATGTCGCGTCGCAACGTAAAATCGCCGTCTAAATGGCCGAATTCTCCGGAAAACGACGGTCTTGCTTCCAAGTGTCGTTTCGGTCTGGGGCGCTGGTCCGACGCCAACGCCCGAATGCTCGTTTTCGTTGAACAATAACGGCCTTCGTCTACCTATTCAGTATTTCGGCAACGATTTTGGTCAAGGATGCCGCCCATGCGGCTGTCGAAGGAGAGCGGCGGCAGCAGTTTCAAGGGGCGGGCGATAGCCATGACAGATCAGCCGGTCGCAGGCGAGAAACAGGCACGATCAGCGGAGGTGCGACCGAACACGGTATCGGCGTCAGTTGTTCCAGAACGAGACAATACTCGGTGGCTCCATAGCCAATCCTTGCCGATCGTCGAGATGATGGGACGCTTTGCTGCTTGGCCGCTGATGACCGCCCTGCGGCGCTCCCTGCTGCTCTCGCTGCCGCTGGTGCTTGTTGGCGCCTTTGCTCACTTCATCACCGCATTGGTCTCATTTCCATTTGCCAGCGCGTTTCCCGCCGAGATGATCGAGGCGGTTCGTACTGGCTGTGGCGCCATTGCCGAGGGTACCTTTGGCCTCGTTGCGCTCGTGGTGGTGATTGGCTTTCCTTATTCGTTCGCCAGCCTGAAGGTTGCGCCCGCTGACCGTCATTCGGTCAATCCGGTAAGCGCTTCCATAGTTGCACTTTCTTGCTTCTTTATCCTGGTGGCTCCCGATACGCTCGACCACTGGAAGGATGCTCTGTCATCGACGAGGGGATTGCCAGCGGCACTGGTCGTAGCCTTGAGCGCAAGCTGCTTGTTTCTGTTTCTCGCCCGGCATCGGCGATTCCGCTTCAGACTGTGCGGATTCGGCGCAGACCCGCTGGTTGGTGATCTTCTCTCGGTGCTGCCGGCCGCCATGGCCACCATCGTTGTGTTTGCCATCATACGACAGGTTCAGGTTGGACTCGGAGGGCCAGACCTGACGACCGCTCTGTCGACCGCTATTTCGGCACCCTTCCATGATGCCCAACCATCGGCGCTGCTCGTTGCCGTTTACGCCCTGATGAGGCAGATAATTTGGTTCTTAGGCGGGCACGGGGCCAACATGATGGGGCCGGTGCTGGAGCAAGTCGTGGCCTCGGCGGGTGGTACTGGCTTCAACGCCGGTGAGCCGGTCCATGTCGTCACATGGAGTTTCTTTGCAATCTATACGGGGCTTGGAGGCACCGGCTCAACGCTCTGCCTGATCATTGCTCTGCTATTTGCCGATCCTGAACCCTCGGCCCGCCGCCTCGCTTGGCTGTCACTTTTGCCGGCGCTGATCAACGTCAACGAACCGCTGGTCTTCGGCCTGCCGTTGATCCTGAACCCGGTCTACGCCATTCCCTTCATCCTCACGCCCGTCGTGCTGTCGTTGCTAGGCTATTTCGCTACGATAATCGGCTTTGTGCCCGTGGCTAGCCATACGGTTCCCTGGACGATGCCGCCACTTTTAAGTGGCTACCTGGCAACAGGCTCTCCAGCTGGCACCATGGTGCAGATCGTGGCGCTAGCCCTTGGAACCTTTCTCTATTTGCCCTTTGTCCGCATTGCCGCGCAGCTGCGGTTCGCCGCCAATGCCCGGGCGATGCAGACGTTGCTTGCTGCTTCAGAGCGCGCTGATGGGGTGCAGGGGCATCGGCTCATCGATTTGCCTGATACAGCGGGGCGCTTCGCCAGCGCACTGGCTATTGATCTCCGCGAAGCGCTCGGATCGGCTGACAGGATCTATCTTCAGTATCAACCGCAGGTGTGCATAGACGAGCGGCGCGTGTTTGGCGTCGAGGCGCTGCTGCGCTGGGAGCATGAGGTCTATGGCCTCATCCCACCGTCGGTGACGGTCGCCCTGGCCGAGGACATAGGCATCATCAACCGCCTTGGCGAGCATGTGCTGCGTCTTGCCTGTCGGCAGCGGGCGGCCTGGGGCGAAGCGGTGGCTGCCGATCTCATCGTCTCTGTCAACGTGTCACCACGCCAGTTACAAGAGTCCGACTTCGACCGAACGGTCTTGCGGATTCTTGCCGAGGAGGGACTCAAGCCCAGCCTTCTCGAACTTGAGATCACGGAATCGACGTCGCTTACGCCGGCCGTCCAGGCGCTTGGAGCATTGCTCCGGCTGCGCAAGGCTGGCGTTCGCATCGCGCTTGACGATTTCGGCATGGGCCACACCTCGCTGCACTACCTGCGCGAACTGCCGCTTGATACGCTGAAGATTGACCGCTCTCTTACCTTCACCAGCCAAGGCGATCTCAACGAACACGTCATCCGATCGATCGTCGCGCTCAGCCATACGCTCGGCCTCCGGGCGGTGGTGGAGGGCATCGAGCAACCCGAGCAACTGCCCAGGTTCATCGATCTTGGCTGTGGCCGTTTCCAGGGCTACCTTTTCTCACGACCGCTCGGGAGCGGGCCGTGCCTCGACTACATCCGCGCCAATGCTGGGGCCGCGGCCTGAACGCAATGACTGTGAGGACTGCGCTCTACCAGGATCGGGGCTGCGACACGGCCTCGTAATCCCCGCGCAAGGCATGTGCGCTAGCGGTTGCCGACGTCGTGAACGGCACCGGAATCAAATAGGTGCTAGTGGTTTGCTCAGATATTTGCATCCGCCAATACCAAGCTCAGCGCAAATGTCGCCGCCATGAGAACCGCTGGCAATCCTATGCTTTTAGGGGGCTTGTGAGTTTGACGTTCGCGCTGATGCCCTATTTCAGCCGGAACTCAACTGTCAAATCCGCTCCGTCCCTGAACTTTCGGCGCATTCCGTAGCGGGGCAACCTCAGTATAGTTCGAACGAGCGCGTCTTTGCGCCAGAGCATATGATGGGAGACATCATGTCCATCACTTCGTCGGCAGCGCTCGCCGCCATCATCGATCACACGATCCTGCGGCCGGATGCAACCGAGGCCGATGTCGAGCAGTTTTGTGCCGAAGCGTTGCAGTGGAACTTTGCCTCCGTCTGCGTCAACCCGCTCAATATCCCGCGCGTGGTGGCGGCCCTGCGCGGTTCGCCGGTCAAAACTTGCTCGGTGGTCGGCTTCCCACTTGGCGCCACCTCCACCGACCTCAAACGTCGCGAAGTGGAATGGGTGATCGCTGAAGGGGCCGCTGAGGTTGATATGGTGATCTCCATCGGCACCCTGAAGAGTGTCGGTGCCGGCCCGATTGGCGAAGAGGTGACGGCGCTGAAAGCCGCTTGCGGTCCCGCGCTGCTCAAGGTGATCTTAGAGACGGCACTTCTGACGGACGACGAGATCGTCGCTGCCTCGCTTGCCGCCAAGGCGGCTGGCGCCGATTTTGTCAAAACCTCTACCGGTTTCACCCAGAAGGGCGCGACCGTCGAAGCCGTGGCCCTGATGCGACATACGGTAGGGCCGGACGTCGGCGTCAAGGCGTCGGGCGGCATCCGGTCCTTTGCCGAGGCCATGGCGATGGTCGAGGCTGGGGCGAACCGCATTGGCACCAGCCGCGGCGTCGCACTGATGCGGGAAGCGCATTTCGGGGACTTATAAGGGAAGACGCCGTGACCGGGTCCCCTCGGGGAACAGTCACGGCTTTTCTTCCGGCCGACTTGATGTCAGGCGCTTGCCTTGTCCAGCAGATCGATTTCGGCCGGCGCCAGATGCAGCGTCGCCGCATGGGCGAAGCTCTCGACATGCGCCACCTTGGTCGCGCTGGCGATTGGCGCCGTGATGCCCGGGCGAGCCATCAGCCAGGCGAGCGCCACTTCCGCCGGCTTGGCATGGTGAGCTTCGGCCACCTGGTCGATTGCCGAGAGAATGCCGAAACCACGTGCGTTGATGTATTTCTCGACGCTGCCTGCCCGGCTGCTGCCTTTAAGGTCGTCAGCGGATCGATACTTGCCGGTCAGGAAGCCCGAGGCGAGGCTATAGTAGGGAATGACGCCGATATCCTCATGCATGCAGAGATCGCGCAACGCGCCGTCGAACTGCCCACGTTCGGCCAGACTATAGTTGGGCTGAAGCACCTGATAGGTCGGCAGATGCTGTTGCCGCGACACGGAAAGCGCCGCGCCGAGTTGTTCGGCGTTGACGTTTGACGCTCCGATCGCCCTGACCTTGCCGCCACGGATCAGCTTGTCATAGGCACCGAGTGTTTCCTCATAGGGTGTTTCGTCCGGCCAATGCGAGAAGTAGAGGTCGATCCGATCGATACCCAGACGGGCAAGCGACCGGTCGACCGCCTGTAGCACCCATTTCTCGCCGAGACCTTTCTCGCCAGGAAGGCCTAGATCGGAACCTACCTTGGTGAAGATCTTCACCTTGTCGCGGACACCCGGCCGGGCCTTCAGCCAACGGCCGATGATCGTCTCGGATTCGCCGCCCTGATTGCCGGGCTTCCAGCGGGAATAGACGTCGGCGGTGTCGATGGCATCGAAGCCGTGATCGACGAAGGCATCCAGCACGTCGAAGCTGGCCTTCTCGTCAATGGTCCAGCCGAAGACATTGCCACCGAACACCAGTGGCGCGATGTCGAAGCCGGTTTTCCCGAGCGGGCGCTTTTTCATTTTCCTCTCCGGTCGTGAGAAGCGATCCGCCTTGGTCCGCTTCTTTCTGAGAGGATTATAGGAGGGAGTGCGATGCCCGTCATGTCGGCGCTTCGGCCAATCGACGGCGGGCAATCCGAGTGGGATCAGAACAGAACGTCGTCGAACAGGTCTTCGCTCTCTTTTGCGACGACTGTCGGCGTCGGCGCGCCGTTCGATCCCAGAATGGCGCGGTGAATGTCGCGCTCGGCGGCCATCGTATAGACGGCAAAAAGGCGCTCGGAGAAGCCGGCATGCTCCTTGGCGTCCCGCGCCAGACTGAGATTGCCATCGCTGCCGAACAGCCGGCGGCAGGATTCCAGATGCTCGCCGAGATCTTTGGCAAAATTGATGTCACGGGCGATATGCCCGATACGCTCGGCTATGGCGTTGCCGCTGTCCGCCGCTTCCTGAAGATGCAGGCTGGTCCGTGCGCTGGCCTCGCGTAGGGTGGCGACGGCGCCATCGACCTCGCTGCCGATGTCGACCTTGCGGCCCTTGGCTTCGGCGTCGATGCCGGCCGCCGTCTCTCGCATGGTCGACAGTCGCCGCAGTATGTCCTCCGCTGCGACGCCGAGCCTTGCGGCATAGATATTCATTTCCGCGGCCACCACGCCGACGGCACGGCCCTTCGCCCCCAGGCGGTTGCTGCGGAGATAAGCGTTGATGGCAAGACACCGGATGTCGTCGCGAACGCTCCGGATATTGCCGATGTTGCCCATGTTGCTGAGCAGTTCGTTGGCAACTTGCTTGGTGGCGGCATAGGCGGCGGCAGCGAGCGCGCCTGATCGTTCAATGTCGCCCACCACGTTGCGGGTGAGGCTGACGCCTTCCTCGATCGCCTGCATAGTTTCGTTGCCGCCGCCGCCCGCCTTGCCGTTCAGCGCAAGGACTCGCTCCGCTTCGACCGCCAGCCCCTCGATGGAAGCGACAACCACACGCGTCTGCTCGGTGAAGTCCTTGATTAACGCGGAGGTCTGCGCGGCCAGCAGGCGAATGGCGACTTCCGTCAGCGCCTCGGCTTGTCGGTCTGTCTCGCACCGCTTGAGTTCGTCGAGAAGGATGGCGATGCCGGCCTGCACATGTTCGATCCGCTGACGGGCCACATCGCCGACTTGCAGCGCCGACAGCACTTTGCCGACCTTTTCCTGTACGGATCTTGCGACATCCGTCGTGCCGGCTGCGAGGCGTCTCAGGCCGGCGCGGCGGTGATGGACCGCATCGAGCGCTTCGGTCAATGTCGTGGCAACGGCTGATACCTGAGCCTCCAGGTTGGGGCCTTTCCCGCTGGCGCAGGCCGCCGCAAGCTGGGTGCTCAGTTCGCCGACCTTTGCGGCAAAAACATCAATCTGCCCGATCGCCGATCCAACGTATTTGTCGACATCGTCAGCAAATTGGCCGAACTCGGTCACGCCGGCACCGGCAATCCTGGTTTGCATGGCGCAGGTCGTGAGATAACGCAGTGAGCGCTGCATGTCGCGCGTGCGCGGCGTGATGGCTTCGCCGTCGGCGAGGACCGATGCGAGGCGCCGCCCGGCGGCGGCCTCGCTTTCCACGAGATCGGTGAGGCCCTTCAGCGTCGCGGTTAGCCGGGCGGCTGCTTCTTCGCAGGCCTGGTCATCAAGGGCGCCAGTGACGCCTTCGATCGCGGCAAGAAGGCGGGCGACGATGTCATAGGCCGCCATGAGCGCCCTGCCACCCTCAACGAAACGTTCCTCAATCCGCGAACGAGCAGCCTCGAGCTGATCGGATACCGCACGCAGATCAGGTTGGCGGGACACTTCGTCGGAATTCACGCTTCTACTCCTGTCTTGAACCCATGATTCCAGAAAAGAGTGAAATAACGGTTCACCCCCAGCCGTCGTTTGTTCAGAGGGAATACCTTGACCTATTGAGAAAAGCGGGGCGCAACATGCTTTCCACTTTACTTCCAATCATGCGATAAGCTCTTGCATCCACTCCGGAACGGACCCTGCCACCATGACCGAAAAGCCGCCTCGCGAGGGCAAACGCCCGACGATCGCCGATGTGGCGCGTGTGGCCGGGGTGGCACCGGCCATCGTGTCGCGGGCACTGTCGCCGAGCCGCCGGCCGGTGTCGCTTGAGAAGAAGGAACGGGTGCTGAAGGCAGCGGCCGAGCTCGGCTATCACCAGAACCCACTGGCGCGCGGCCTTGCCACCAAGTCGATCGACCTTGTCGCTGTCATCATCAATTACCTCAGCGACCTCTCCGACCTCGACCTGTTCGATCCGCTGCTCGAAGCCATCCAGTCGCTCGGCAAGCAGGCCATCCTGATCCGTGTCGGCCGCACCAAGCGCATCGACGACTTCCTTCGCAATTCGCTGAGCTACCACGTGCATGCCGCGCTGGTATTCTCCGACTTCGCCGATGCCGGCGAGGTGCGCGCCCTCTTCCACAGTGACAACGTACTGATGCTGAACGGTCGCGCCGATGCCGAGAGCGCCCGCATCCATATCGACGAAGAGAGCGGTATCGGCGAACTGGTGCGACACGCCCGCGACCGTGGCGTTGGCAGCGCCGTTCTGGTTACCGGCCGTGCCAGCTCGCTGGTTGAGGAGGCGCGAATCAACGCCTATCGGTCGGCCTGTGCCGCTGCCGGTATCCGCCTTCTTCTGGAGATCGGCGGCGACTATTCCTATGACTCGGGTGCCAAGGCGGCAGCGGCCATTGCCGGTGTCCTGCCGGACGCCGTGTTTTGTACCTCCGACTCCATGGCGATGGGCGTGATGGACAGCCTCGGCCGAGTGGGCCGGCGGCCGCCGACCGACTACCTGCTTTACGGCTTCGACGCTGTCGAAAAGGGCAATTTCGCCGCCTACGATATTTCCAGCGTCGGGTTCGACCGGTCGGAGCTGGTTGCCAGCATCCTGGCCTATCTCAAGGCGCCGGAGGAGTTTCCAGCCATGGGACTGGACATTCCGACGCGCTTCATCGCCCGCGGTACCGGTTGAATTTCCCAATATGAAAGCCCGGCGTCAGCTTATGCAGGCGCCGCTGCTGCAAAAAAACTCGGCGCCGGTTTTCACCGACGCCGAGGCGCGTCTGCGGTCCATAAATGGCGGTCTATTGCCGCCTTCTTACCAGAGCGGGGTCAGCGTCGGCGGGTTGGCCTTCTCGCCCCACCACTTCTTGTAGTTGGCCTGATAGGCGCCCGACTGGATGTAATCGGAGACGAACATGTCGACCCAGCGCTGGAAGTCAGGGTCCCCCTGGGCAATGGCGATGCCGATCGGGTCGTTGGAATACAGGCCCGGCAGGGTGACCAGCGACGGGTCCTTGGTGGCGAGGTAGTCGAGCATCGACGAGTCCTCGATGCCGGCGTCAACGCGCTTCTGCTTGAGCAGCAGCACGCCATCCGGCGAGAAGTTGTCGGTGTAGACCAGCTCGGCGGTCGGCACGGCGCTCTTCAGGAAAGTCTCACCGGTGGTGCCGCGACCGACGACGACCTTCTTGCCGGCCAAGCCTTCCAGCGTGGTGATGCCGGCATCGGCCTGCACGATGATGCGGAGACCCGCGCGGTTATAGGGGATCGAGAAGCTGACCGCCTTGGCGCGGGCCAGCGTCGCCGACGTGTTGGCGACCACCAGATCGAGCTGATTGGCCACCAGCATGGAGACGCGGGCGTCGCCCGAGACGTCGGTGAACTCGGGCTTCACGCCGAGCTTTTCGGCCAGCATGGTGGCGACATCGACGTCGTAGCCAACCGGATTGTTCTTGTCGTCGCGGAAGCCGATAGGCTCACCACCCAGCGATACGCCGATGCGGATGGTACCAGCGTCGAGGATTTCCTGCAGCTTGGAGCCGGCGCTGGCCGCGCTCGCCAGCGTCAAGCAGACGGCCGCGGCGGCAAGAGTTGTCTTCAGAAACCTGTGCATGATGTGTCTCCTCTAGTCAAAGCTGTTCCGATTGCCGCCGCTCCGGTGCGGGCATGCCGGGTTCCCAGAACCAATAGGAGACCGGCTTGCTCGCCCTGAGCGTGACGACGCGATGCTTGTTTTTATTGTCGAGCGCATGGATGACCACCTCGCCGATGAAGCCACCCTTGAGGGCGAGGAGGTCCTCGGCGGCGCGCTCTACCGCCGCATCGAGGGAAAGGCCGAATTTCAGTCCCTGCACCACGGCATGCGAGGTGACGCAGCGCATGGTCATCTCGCCGGTGTGCGTGCAGGCGGCGACGCCATAGCGGCTGTCGGCGTAGAAACCGGCGCCGGGAATCGGACTGTCGCCAAGCCGTCCCGGATACTTCCAGGCCCAGCCGGACGTCGAGGTGGCAACGGCCGCGTTTCCGCCCGCGTCGACGCCGAGGAACACGGTGGTGTCGCGCACCCGCTCGGGATCAGTGATGGCGTTGGAGAGCGGGATGAGCGGTATGTTCGGGAAGGCGGCCCGCGCCTTGTCGTCGAGCAGGTCGTCGAGCTTTTCGCGCCAGACCCGCTTGCTGTCGGGATAGAGCACGTCGTCCTCAGTGAAACCGATTTCACTTGCGAAACGACGAGCGCCTTCGCCGGTCAACATGACGTGCGGCAGGCGGCGCATTACCTCGCGCGCCAGCGCGGCCACGTGCAGCGTTCGCGGCACCGCGCCGACCGCGCCGACGGAAAGCGTGGTGCCGTCCATCACAGCGCCATCACATTCCATGTCGCCAACCATGTTGGGCCAGCCGCCGTAGCCGACAGAGCGGACGCTCGGCGCCGCCTCAACGTGGCCAATGCCCTCGACCAGCGCGTCAAGCGCGGCTCCCCCGGCCAGAAGGGTATCGACGGCATGGGAAAAACCGGGCTCGGCCTCGGTATTGGCAAGCAAAATCAAGGCTCAGTCCTTTTTCATCTTGGACAGGAACTGCCGGATGCGCGGCACGGCAAGGCCGCCATCCTCGGCAAAGAATTCCGCCGTTGGCAGATCGACGATCAGTTCGCCCTGCTCGAGGAATACGATGCGGCTGGAGATGTGGCGGGCGAATTCGATCTCATGGGTGACGAACACCATGGTCGTGCCCTCGGCGGCGAGTCCGGCGAGGATGCGCAGCACGTCGCCGGTCATCTCCGGGTCGAGGGCCGAGGTTACTTCGTCAAGCAGCAGATAGCGCGGCTGCATGGCAAGTGCCCGGCAGATGCCGACGCGCTGGCGTTGTCCACCGGATAACTGCTGCGGATAGGCATCGGCCTGCGCCGACAGGCCGACCCGGTCGAGCAGCGCACGGGCACGCGCCTCGGCTTCCGCCTTCGGCAGCTTCAGCACTTCGATCGGAGCGAGGGTGATATTTCCAAGCGCCGTCATGTGCGGATAAAGGTTGAACAGTTGGAAGACGGTAGCCGATGCTCGACGGGCGGCGACAAGGCCGGCCTTGGTGGAGACGTCATGGCCATCGACAGTGATCTGTCCGCCGGACAGCGTCTCCAGTCCGTTGATGCAGCGGATCAAGGTCGACTTGCCGGAGCCGGAAGCCCCGAGGATGGTCACGACCTCGCCCGGCTCGACCCGAAGGTTGACGCGCTTCAGCACGAGCGTCTCGCCGAAGCGCTTCTCGACGTTTTCGGCGACGATCATCAGATGCCTCCCCATTTGACGGACTTGCGGAGCGCCGCCTCGATGCGGCCGCCGGCATGAGCAAGTGCCTTTGCTGCGAGATAATAGATGAGCCCAATCACCGCCCAGACGATGAAGGGCTGCAGCGTCCTGAGGTTCAGGATGTTGCCGATCTTGGTGAGGTCGAACACGCCAATGACTGAGATCAGCGAGGTCACCTGCAACTGGTTGACCAGGATGCCGACCAGCGGTCCGACGGCGAAGGCGGCGGCCTGCGGCGCGATGACGAGCCGCAAAATCTGGGACCGGTTAAGGCCGAATACCTTGGCCGCTTCGATCTGATCGCGATCGACGGATTCGATCCCGGAGCGGAAGACAACGAAAGCGAAGGCGGCGGTGTTGAGGCTGATGGTCAGTGTCGCCGCCTCGACCGGTGTCATCCTAATATGCAGGAAGGCGGGAATGCCGAAGAACACCAGGAACAACTGAACCAGCACCGGCGAATTCTTCAGCGCCTCGGTCATGACGACGATGACCGGTCGACAGCCCGGCAGCCGGTAGTGGTGGACGACGGCCAGCAAAAGCCCGATCGCCAATCCGATCAGCGTCGTGCCGATGAACAGAGCCAGCGTGACACCAAGCCCTTGCAGCAGAAGAATGATGTCATAGGGGGTGAAATCGGCGTAGCGCATCAGCCCCCCGTCATGAAGCGGTTGAGGCGGTGATGCACCGCCGAGATGGCGAAGGAGAGCAGCGTCGTCAGCGATGCGTAGAGCACCAGGAGCACCGCATAGACCTCGAACGGCTTGAAGGTGGTGGCAGCGACGATCTTGGCGGTACCGGTCAGTTCATTGACGGTGATGGTGGACAGGATCGACGAGGTTAGAACCAGGTTAATCAGCACCGAGCCCATTGGTCGCACCGAGACGCGCATGGCAATCGGCAGTACGATGCGGGTGAAGATCTTGAAACGGCTGAGGCCAGATACCTTGGCGGCATCGATCACCCCGGCATCGACAGTCAGGATGCCCGATAGGATGACATCGGAGACGAAGGCGCCACCGGCGATCGACATGGCAATGACGCCGGTCTCGAAGGCGCCAACGTAGATTCCGAGTTCAGGCAGACCGTAGAAGAAGAAAAACAACTGAACGAGGAAGGGCACGTTGCGGAACACGTCGCCGTAGGCGTTGGCAATGCCGCGTACCAACCGATTATCCGACGAGCGTAATGAGGCCGTCAGCGCGCCGAGCAGCACCGCGCCGGCAATCGCCAGCAGGCAAGCAGCCACAGTCAGGGCAAAGCCCTGCAACAGAAAGCCGATGTAGGGCTCGATCACCCTCCAGAAACGCACCAGTGTTCCCCCGCCGTTATGATTGTGAAAGCGGTTTCACTTTTTTTACGGACGATTGCGGAGGCTGTCAAGCAAGGGGCGGAAGTCGGTCGGGGAGATGGGATGTTCCAGCGAAAGTACGCCGGTTCGCAGGATGCCGAGTGGCGATGGTGGCCGCCAGAGCGTCGGATAACGCGTCATCGTCGTGGGTTGTCAGGAGGGGCGCGCTTGGGCGCCTTCCCTCGCACTCGGCCGCGTTCAAGAGGCGGGGAGGTCACCCCGGGGAGCTCCCGGGGTGACGGTTTCATATTGCAGTAGGCGCAGCTTCGACTTCATCCGCGCTGCGGGGTTTGTCCGATTTGGCAATCAGGACGTAGACCGTAGGCACCACGAACAGAGTGAAAAAAGTTCCGATCGTCAGCCCGCTGGCAATCACCAAGCCCATGGCGTAGCGGGAGGCTGCGCCCGCGCCGGAGGACAAGATCAGCGGAACGACGCCGAGCACCATGGCCGCCGTGGTCATCAGGATCGGCCGCAGCCGGATCTCCGCCGCTTCGACGATGGCCTCGCGCTTGGATTTACCGGCGGCTCGATGTTCGTTGGCGACTTCAAGCATCAGAATACCGTGCTTGCTGACGAGCCCCATCAAGGTCACCAGTCCAACCTGAGTGTAGATGTTGATGCTGGCACCACCAACACCGAGACTGATGAAGATCAGCGCGCCGAACAGCGACATGGGGATCGAAACCAGGATCACCAGCGGGTCACGGAAGCTGTTGAACAGAGCTGCCAGCGCCAGGAAGATGATGATCACCGCGAAGGCGAATGTCGTGACGAACCCGCCCGACTCCTTGATCTGCTGTCGCGACTGTCCGCCGTAGTCAACCGAATAGCCCGGCGGCAACGACTTGGCGGCCAGATCCTGCAGCGTCTGGAGCGCCTCGCCCATGGCAACGCCCGGCATCGCGACGCCCGAGATGGTGGCCGCGTTGACTTGTTGGAAGTGGTTGAGCGACTGCGGCGTAGCGACGGTCTCCACATGCGCGACGGTCGAGAGCGGAATGCTCTGCCCGTCGCTGGTCTTGATATGATAGTTGAGCACGTCGTCTACATTCAGGCGCGACATCTGCTGCACCTGCGGAATGACCTTGTAGGATCTGCCATCAAGGCTGAAGTAGCCGGTGTTGTTACCACCGAGCATGGTGGCGAGCCCCCCACCGATGCTCGACATGTTCAGCCCCATCTGGGCGACCTTTTCACGATCGAACACGATCCGCGCCTGCGGCTGATCGAACTTGAGATCGGTATCGAGGAAGATGAACCGTCCAGTTTTCAACGCGTCGGCGATGAACTGGTTTGAGACGTCGTTGAGGTCCTTGAACTCCTTGGTGGTCGAAAGCACGAACTGGATCGGCAGGCCGTTGCTGCCGGGCAGTGGTGCCGGCTGGAAAGCCACGGTTCTGACACCGGCGATGCCATTCAACTCTGACTGGACCGCGGGCTGCAGCGTCTTGGTCGTTGCCGCCCGCTGGTCCCAGGGTTTGAGGACCCAGCCGGCGATGGATTGTCCTGGCATTTCGATCTGGAAAACCAGCTCGGTTTCAGGGTGTTTAGACAAGGCCTGATAGGCCTGTTCGGAGTAAAACTGGCGTTGCCGTAGCGTCGCGGTGGGCGAAGCTGTCGTCAACGTCATGATGACGCCTTGGTCCTCTTCGGGAGCAAGCTCGCTGGTCGAGGACGTATAAAGCCAGTAGATACTGCTGAGGACGATGGCACCGAAGACGAGGACCACAGAGACCGAATTCAGGGTGCCTTCAAGCAGCCGGCGATAGCCGTGGCTCAGCCGTTCCATGGTCCGATCGATCAGATGCACGAAACGCGCCTCAAAAGACGAGCTGTCGCGCGGGATGGGCCGGAGCAGGTAGGCGCAGTTCATCGGCGACAACGTCAGCGCGATCACCGCCGAAACAGCCACGGCACTGGCGAGCGTAAAGGCGAATTCCGTGAAGAGCGCGCCGGTAAGCCCTCCCTGGAAGCCGACGGGCACATAAACGGCGATGAGCACCACGGTCATGGCGATGATGGGGCTGGCCAGAGACCGCGCCGCCGCCAGTGCGGCGTCGAACGGCTTCATGCCTTCGTCCATATGGCGGTTGACGCCTTCCACGACGATGATCGCATCATCGACGACCAGACCGATGGCTAGCACCAGTGCCAACAGGGTCAATAGGTTGATGGAAAAGCCCATCACCAGCATCAGGGCAAAGGTACCGATCAGTGACAGCGGGATAGCCACGATGGGAATCAGAACCGAGCGCCAGGAGCCGAGGAAGAGGAAGACCACCACGGTCACGATCAGTCCGGCTTCGAAAAGCGTGTGCACCACTTCGCTGATCGAACTGTTCACGAAGTCGGTGGAATCATAGATGATCTGCCCGGAGAGACCTGTCGGCAGTTGCGCCGTGATATCAGGCAGCAGGGCTTTGACGCCGTTGATGGTGTTGAGAAGGTTGGCGCTCGGCGCCACCTGGATGCCGATGGCGACGGCTGGCTGGTTGTTAAAGCTAATGCTCGAATCGTAGTCGTCGTTGCCCAGCGTCACGTTGGCCACGTCGCTCAGATGGATGATGGCGCCGTCGCTCTCCTTGACGACCAGGTTCCTGTATTCTTCAAGCGAGTGCAGGTTGGTTGATGAAGTGAGATTGATCTGAACGAGTTGCCCCTTGGTGGTGCCGAGGCCGGAGATGTAGTCGTTGCTGGTGAGAGCGCTCGACACGTCGGTCGCGCTCAGTCCGTAAGCGGCGAGCTTGATCGGATCGAGCCATGCCCTGAGTGCGAATTTCTTGCCGCCGACCACCTCGGCCGTCTGCACGCCTGCCACCGCCTGCAGGCGTGGCTGCACGACGCGTGTCAGATAATCGGTTATCTGATTGGCATTGAGCGCCGTGCTCGCAAAGCCGATGTACATGGAATCGATTGTTTGGCCGACCTTCAGCGCCAAGGTCGGTTGCTCGGCGCCTGACGGCAGCTGGTTCAACACCGAATTCACCTTGGTGTTGATTTCGGTCAGCGCCTTGCCGGAGTCGTAGTTGAGCCGGAGGTTGACGGTGATCGTGCTGACGCCGGTCTGGCTGGTTGACGTCATGTAGTCGATGCCGTTGGCTTGGGCGATCGCGTTCTCTAGCGGTGTGGTGATGAACCCGGCGATGATATCGGAATCGGCGCCCGCGTAGGTCGTCGTGACGGTTACGATCGCGTTCTGGGTCTCCGGATATTGCAGAATCGGGAGCGAGGTCATCGACCGCAAGCCGAGCACCAGGATCAGCGCGCTGACCACCAAGGCAAGGACGGGCCGACGTACGAAGATGTCGGTAAAGCTCTTCATGGCAGCGTCCTATTGGTCGGTGACGACGGGGGTGTCTTCGGACGTCGGAACGTGGCTGTTGTCGACCACGACAGGGGTGCCGTTACCAAGCTTGATCTGACCGGCCACCACCACCTCGTCGCCGGGCTTGATGCCGTCCGTGATGGAGACGTTGTCGCCACGCACGTTGCCGGTCTTGACGAAGGTTTGGCGAACAGCTCGCTGCTTTTGTCCATCGGCGCTCTTGTCGACGACGAAGGCGATGCTTCCGTAAGGGTTATAAACGATCGCTGTCTGCGGCAGGGTCACCAGCTTCATGCTGGAACCGGTGGCGATTTCCACACGACCGAACATGCCCGGCAATAACAGGCCGTCCGTGTTGTCCATCGTGGCGCGCACCAGCACGTTCCTCGATGAACTATCGACTTTGGGGCTGATGGCGGATACCTGCCCGGTAAAAGTCTTTGCCGGATAGGCATCGACGGTCATGGCGATTGCCTGTCCGGTCTTCAGTTGGCTGATCGTCTGCTGCGGCAGGTACATGTCGACATACAGAACATCGAGCGACTGCAGGGTGACGATCGTCGTTCCGGCGGTCAGGTATTGACCGAGATCGGCCGAACGAATGCCGAGGCGGCCGGCGAACGGTGCTCTGAGCGTCTTCTGGTCGATGATCGCCTGTTGCTGGTCGGCGAGCGCCTGCGCATTCTTCAGATTAGCCTCGTCGGCGTCGACGGTGGCTTGACTGACGGCATTGATCTTCAGCTGTTGTCGGTCGCGATTGAAAGTGATGCGATAATTGTCGGTGGTCGCTTGCAGCGACGCCAGCTTGGCCACGTCCTCGTGGGCGATAAGCCTCAAAAGGGTTTGGCCGGCCGCGACCGTGTCGCCGGACTTGAAGCTGATATCCTCGACGATGCCGGAGGCCTGCAAGGCCAGATCGGCGCCGTTGGCGGCCTTCAAGGTTCCGACCGCTTCAATTTTGTCCTGCCAGTCCGTGAAATTGGCCACAGTGGTCGAAACGGTCTGCGGCGGATTGGCGATGCTGGCCATGACCTTTTGGATCATACCGGCCTTGAAGACCTGGAAACCGTAGAGGCCGCCCAGCACCGTGCCGGTCGCGAGCAACATGATCGTCATGCGCTTGATCATCGCGCCTGTTCCTTCTGGTTCTGAGCATTGTTTGTGGTTTGGATGCTGGCAACGGCGTCGGGACCGGCGAAATAGCCGGGCTTGGTGCGCGGTTGCGACTGATCGGTCTGGTCGTTGCGGTTCCACCAGCCTCCGCCCAAAGCCTGATAAAGGGCGACGGTGTCGGTGTAGCGGGTTGCCTGAGCCTTGACCCGAGCGATGACCGCGTTTTGATAGGTCTGCTGAGCGTTGGAGACGGTGGGGTAGTCGACAGCGCCCGTCTTGTATTGTTCCTGCGCCATGGCCAGGCTGTCGCGGGCCGCTTTTTCGGACGCCGATTGGGCTTGCAGTGTCTTGGCGTCGAATTGAACGGCCCGGAGAGCGTTGGCGACGTCTTGGAAGGCGGAGTTTACGGTGCTTTTGTAGAGAGCGAGGCTCTGTTCGTACTGGGCGACGGAGGCCTCTTTCTTGTGGAATAGACTGCCACCGTCCAGCAGCTTTTGGCTCACGCTGGCAGCAACGCTCCAGCCCAGAGCATCGCTGGAAAACAGCGAGCTGGTTTTTGCCGCGCTCGTGCTGGCACTGCCGCTGAGGCTGACCTGCGGCAAGAGGTTGGCAATCGAGACGCCGACGCTTGCCGTCGCTTCATGCAGCGACGCTTCGGCGGCCTTTATGTCCGGGCGCTGGCGAACCAGGTTCGACGGCAGGCTGACCGGCAGCGAACGTGGCAGCCGCAGCGACGACAGCTCGACGCTTTCACCGCGGTCCTGGCTGGGCAGGCGGCCAAGATAAACCATCAGAGCATTACGCTCTTGTGCCAACTGCTTCTGCAGCGGCGGCAAGTCGGCCTCGGTCTGCGCCAGCGTGGACTGTTGCGACAGCACGTCGGAATTGGGCTTGGCGCCGAGGTTGAACTGCTGCCGAATGCGCGTCAGCTGATCGCGTTGCAGACGGATGATGTCCTCGGTGGCCTTGATCTGAGCCTTGAGTGAGGCTTCCGTCAGAGCCGCGTTCACGACATTTGCTGTGAGCGACAGGTAAGTCGCTTCGAGTTCGAATTGCTGATAGTCGGCCTCGGCCCATTTTTCTTCGATTTGGCGCCGTTCCCCACCAAAAAGGTCCAAAGAATAGGAGACGCTGACCGAGGCATCATAGAGATTGTAGACCGATGACGGCGTGCTCCCGCTTGCGGCGCTGCCTTCGCGTGTGGCGGAGTTGCTCGTGGAAACCTGCGGGAATAGACCGCCCTGTTCCGCCAGGGCCGACTCGCGGGCGGCACGTAAGGCATATTGCGCGGCTGCCACGTCAGGATGGTTGCGGATCGCCTCGTCGACGAAAGCGTTGATTTGCTTTGATCCGAACAGCGTCCACCAAGCTGCGTCGACATCGTGTCCATAGGCAAACTGCTGGGCCTGCCCGCCAGCGATCCCGCTGACCGAGGTGGTGCCGCTCAGTTTATCCGCCGTGTAGCCGAGGACATTAGGCGCGGGCGGTGTGCCGAAATCCGGGCCCATTGTGCAGCCGGCCAGCAGAAGCGCGGTCGACCAGCCAACGAGTTGTCCCGGCCCTAGCCAGGATCTGCGCGAGTTGCCTAGCAGGGGTATCGGCTCGTCCATGATGCTCCATTCTGATCTAAACCGTTCAGTTCAATTTGCCGAATTTGACAATGGTGTCAAAAGGAGTCAACGCAAACTGTGTGACGCAGTTGTCAAAACGGAGTGAAGACCGATGGAAGTCGTGGCAGACGCCCGGCCATCCCGCCCCGCCTCTTTCCACAAAAAGGGGCGAGGTCGCGAGGGTGAAAAATTCAGGCTGGTGCTGGATACCGCGCGGTCTGTCTTTCTTGAATACGGCTACGATCGTGCCAGCATGGACCTGATCGCGCATGAGGCTGGCGTGTCGAAGGCAACCGTCTATGCGTATTTCGAAACCAAACAACAGCTGCTGTTCACACTTGTGCAGGAAGAGTGTAAGGCTGTTGCTCCTGCTTTATTGTCTCCGGTGGTATTTCCAATTCAGGATATTGAAGATGAACTCCGGAATATTGCCCGGAATTTTACAAGCATATTTCTAAATAACCGGGGGGTGGAATTTTATCGTCTTATTATTTCCATAGTGAAGCAATTCCCCGAAGTCGCCACCATATTCATGGAGGCAGGCCCAGGCCACCATCAGGCTGAAATTGCAGCTTTTTTCAACGAAGCCGTCCAGCAGGGGCTGTTGCAAATCGATGATGTAAATTTGGCCGTAAAACAGTTTCTCGGGCTTGTAGCCGCTGATTTGCCGCTGACCTGGTTACTTGCGATGCGGCCAGATTCTTTAGAACAATATGAAGCACTGATTAATAGTGGAGTCCGACTCTTTCTCAAATATTACGGAATCGACCAGAAGCGTTTATAAAAAATATCCAATAGAAGGAAAAATGAAATGGCCTGAATGCCATTTACTGCCGGAAGTCTATCTCCGGCCATAGTGGGCGAAGAGTAGTCGCGGTCAGGCAACCGCGGCAGTACCCGAGTTGCCGTCTTGCTCCCGCGCGATATGAGCCGCCAGTGCGTCGACGAAGCGACGGCCATAGGCGGGCAGAGGCGTCGAGCGTGACCAGATAGCGGAAATTTCGAACTCGACTGGCCGCCCCTCAATAGCAATTGGCCGCACCGTGAGGTTGGTTTTCAGCGCCCGGATCGACGAGGGCAGTACGGCGACCCCGACGTTGCCGATCGCCATGGAAAACACGGTGTGCGGCGAGCCGCTTTCGAGGGCGATGCGGGGATCGAGGCCGGTCAGTCGGCAGGCGGCGTCGAACATTTCCCGGCTGACGTGGCGACGATTGAGCAGCAGCAGAGGGTGAGCACAGACCTCGGCTATGTCGATCGGCGCGCCACCACTGCCAATGCGTTCCGCGGCGCCAATAGCCAGCACTGCGAGATGGCAAAGAGGTTTTGCATCGACGTCTGGCCGGCGGGCGTAGCTCGAGGCGTTGATGGTGAGCTGCACCACGCCCGACATCAGCTTGGCATCGAGGTCAGCGCCGCCACCTTCCTCAAGGCGAATATCGACACGTGGGTGCTCGGCCTGCCATTCACGCAAGAAATCCGGGAAATAGCGCTCGATGAGCTGCGAGCAGGCGCCGACCTTAAGCACGCCCGCCTCGCCCTTCTTCAATTCCTCGGCGGAGAGGCGCAGGTTCTTGGTGGCGATCAGAACTTCGTTGATGCGGGCGCGCAGCGCTTCGCCTTCGGGTGACACGCGGATCTTCTTGCCCATCCGCTCGAACAGCTCCACCCCCAGCGTCTGCTCGATGCTCTGGATCTGGCGTGATAGCGCCGACTGGGTGATCGACAGCTTGTCGGCGGCAATGGTGAAGCTGCCGCATTCGGCGACCGTCATGAAGCTCTGCAGCAGCCTGTCGTCCATGGCCCGCTCCCGGTTGGGGATGAGCCTTACGTCCTACACGCCCCGGCCGCCCCTCTCAAGGGACGGCTGCCTTATACCGTGAGAACCGATGCGCCGGTCGTTGCCCGTCCCTCGAGGGCGCGATGGGCATCAGCGGCCGCCACCAGCGGGAAGCGCTGGCGCACTTCGGCCGTCACCGCGCCGGAGGCGAGGCGGCCGAAAAGGTCGGCGGCGCGTGCCTCCAGTTCAGCCCGCTCCTCGATGAAGTGGAACAACATGGGTCGGGAGGCGGAAAGCGAGCCACCCTGAGCCAGCATGGACAGCGAAAAGCCTTCGATCGGCCCCGACGACTGGCCAAAGGAGACGAAGGCGCCGCGCTTCCTCAGACATTTCAGTGAGCCGGCCCAAGTGTCACGACCGACGCTGTCGTAGACCACATCGCAGCCGCGGCCATCGGTCACACCAAGCGCCGTCGCCACGAAGTCGTCGCGGCGGTAGTCGATGACATGGTCATAGCCATGCGCGAGGGCGAGTTCGGCCTTTTCCGGCGAGCCGACGGTGCCGATGGTCGTGGCGCCGAGCGCCTTCAGCCACTGCCCCATCAGAAGACCAACGCCACCGGCCGCCGCATGCACCAGCGCCACGTCGCCGGCTTTCACCTGGAAGGTTGAGGTCACGAGATACTGTACCGTCAGCCCCTTCAGCATGACGGTGGCGGCAATCTCATCGGAAACGCCATCGGGCAGCTTCACCAGCCGGTCGGCGGCTATAATGCGCCGTTCGCGGTATGCGCCGAGCGGGGTCGTATAGGCGACGCGGTCACCCGGCTTCAGCCCCTCCACGTTCGTGCCGATGCTTTCCACAACACCGGCCGCTTCGGCGCCGACGACGAGCGGTGCCTCCGGCCAGGCATAGAGGCCGGACCGATAATAGGTATCGATGAAGTTGACGCCGACGGCGGTGTGACGCACGACGACTTCGCCGGCTGCCGGCGCGCGGTCGGCAACTTCCTCCCAGCTCAGCGCCTCCGGACCACCGGGAGCGTCGAGCAGCATGGCTTTCGACATTTTTGTCTACCCCGTCAGACCTGGAATTCCGGATCGACCGGGATCTGCAACGCCTGCACGACGGCGTTGGTCTCCGAGGCCATGCCGATCACCGACAGGAGTTCGGCGTGCATGCCCTCCGTCATGCCCTTGGCTTTGGCCTGAGCGGTGTGCGAGTGGATGCAATAGCTGCAGCCGTTCACCGTGGATACGGCGACGTAGATCATCTCCTTGACCACCGGTGACAGCTCGCCCGGCGCCACCATCACTTCCTTCAGACTCGCCCAGGTGCGTTCGAGCAACTGCGGCTGGTTGGCGAGGCCGCGCCAGAAATTGTTGACGAAATCAGACTTGCGGGTGGCGCGGATATCGTCAAACACCGCCTTGATGCGCGGGTTGGCTTCGACTTCGGCGTCGGTCCAGAGTTTCACGGTCGTCATGATCTATCCTCAGCGATGGGCCCAGGCCCAATAGAGTTCGCGCGCCTTGCGTCCCTTGGGGCCGAAGGCCAGCGTCTTGTCGTCAAAGCCGATCACCGGCACCACCTTGGAGATATTGCCGGTCGAGAAGATCTCGTCGGCGGCGCGGAAGTCGTCGACCGACAGCGTGATCTCGTGGACGGTCTCGCCAGCCTCGCGCAGCAGGCCGATGACGCGCTTGCGGGTGATGCCAGCCAGGAACGTTCCGTTCGGAACCGGCGTGAAATATTCACCGCCTTTCACCAGGAAGACGTTGGCGGTGGCGAGCTCGGCGACGTTGCCGGCGAAGTCTTGCACCAGCGCGTTGTGGAAACCCTTGCCGCGCGCCTCGCGGATCATGCGGGCGTTGTTGGGATACAGGCACGCCGCCTTGGCATTGGTCGGCATGCATTCCACCGTCGGGCGACGGAAGCGTGTCGTGGTGATGGTGAAGCCCTTCGGCTCGACCATCGGCATTTCCTCTAGGCAGAGCGCGAAGTCGGTCGAGGCGGGGTCGGGGGCAACCACCGAGGAGTCGCCTTCCTCGGCCCAGTACATTGGCCGGATGTAGACGGCCGGATTCGGTCCGAACTTCTTCAGGCCATCCTGCGTCAGGCCGATGATTTCGGCGTCGGTGAGCGTCGGTTCGAGGCCGAGGTTCTTGGCCGACTGGTTGACGCGCGCCGCGTGCAGGTCGAGGTCGGGCGCAACGCCTTCGAAAGCGCGGGCGCCATCGAACACGAGCGAGCCCAGCCAGGTGGCGTGCGAGTTGGCGCCGAGCACGCGCACGTCGCCCTCGTGCCAGGCGCCGTGATAGTAGGTCCAGATACGGGACATCGTCTTGGCTTTCCTCTTGTCGTTGCGCTCTGTCTTCAGTGGACGGAGGCGTACATGATGCGCTCCTCGCTGGCGTCCAGCGGGGAGAATTCCTCGACCACTCGACCCTGGCGGCAGACCAAGATGCGGTCGGAGAGTTTCAGGATTTCCGGCAGATAGGAGGAGATCACCACCACCGCCAGGCCATCGTCGGCAAGCTTTTCGATCAGGTGATGGATCTCGGCGATCGCCGCCACATCGACGCCGCGCGTCGGTTCGTCGAAGATGACGAGGCGCGGCTTCTGAACGAGCCCCTTGCCGATCACCACCTTCTGCTGATTTCCGCCGGAGAGTTCGACGACGCGGGCATCCGGATTGATGGCGCGGATCGATAGCGTCCGGCTCCAGCTTTCGGCGAGGCGAGTCATCTCGGCCCGGCTGACGACCGGTAGCTTGTTCTGGTCGGCGGCCAGGTGGCCCGAATAGAAATTCTCGGCAATCGACATGGTCTCGAAGAAGCCTTCGAGCTTCCTGTCCTCGGTGACATAGACGATGCCGTCGCGCATTGCCGGCCTTGGTGTGTTGTAGCGCACCGGCTGGCCGTCGAGCGCCACCTCGCCACCCCGGTTGAAGTCGCGTTTCATCACGCCGGCAACGATCTTGGCCGTCTCGGTGCGCCCCGAGCCAACCAAACCGAATAGGCCGGTGATCTGGCCGGAGAAGATCGAGAACGAGGTGTTCTTGACGATCGCCCCCATGGATAGGTCCTGGACCGACAGCACCTTGTCGCCCGCCGGGCGAACGGCCGTCCTACGCGCCGCCTCGCCGCTGGCGAGTGTACGGCCGACCATGGCGCGGACGATGCTCTCGCGCGTGAAGTTGGCCGTGACGTCGGTGATGACGCGAGTGCCGTCGCGCATCACGGTGATGCGGTCGGAAATCTGCAGCGCTTCCTCAAGGGCATGGCTGATGAAGATCACCGCCACCTTGCGTTCCTTGAGCCGCCGGATGAGGGCGAAGAAATGCCGCTTCTCCTCCGGCGTCAGCGTCGCCGTCGGCTCGTCGAAAATGATGATGCGCGCTTTCAGGCGCACGGCACGGGCGATCTCCACCATCTGACGCTTGGCGGCGCCGAGAGTGGCGACCGTCGCCGTCGGGTCGACGGTGAAATTGAGCGATTGCAGGAATTGCTGCGCCGAAATGGCGACGCCGCGCAGCCGATTCAGGAACTTCTCATCACCGAGATACAGGTTCTGCGCCACCGTCATCGACGGCACCAGCGAGGTTTCCTGAAATACCATGGCGATGCCCTGCTTCAGCGCATCGGCCGGGCCGCTGAAGCTGACCGGCTTGCCATCCAGCAGGATCTCGCCCGACGACGGTGACACCACGCCGGCGATCATCTTGGTCAGTGTCGACTTGCCGGCGCCATTTTCGCCGAGAAGGGCATGGACTTCACCCTCGGCGATGTCGAAATCAACGGCGTCGACGGCGAGGTTGCCGCGATAGCTTTTGGATAGGGCGCGCGTTTCGATCAGCGTCATGCCGCACCTGTCTCGATTTCGAGGACGACATTGCCGCCGCGAGACGCGGCGAACAGTACGCCGCCAATTTCCGCCATGTCGCGAATGCCGTGACGGCGGCCGTCGGCTCGGCTGTGCAGGCTGCATATTGGCCGGAAATGATCGTCGAGGCGGGCGATCAGGCCATAGGAGCGCCCTGGCGCCCAGGGCTTGCGGACGCCCATGGTGACGACGCCTCCGCACTGCAGCGGTTCGAGGAAAGAGTTGCCCGAACTCATCTGCGGCGCGATCCAGAGATCGCGAGGAACCGTAGCCATCATGTCCTCGCGATAGGCACGCTCGGTGAGGACCAGCTCGACGAGGCGGTTGCGGGGCGCCATCAGCGCCAGCCACGCACCGCCACCGGTCGCGCGCGCCAGCCGGGCCGGATATCCCGGCAGGTTGGACAGCACCGGCTGCGGCTTTGACCGGCCATCGCCGGTGATGCGCAAGAGCCTATGGCGCGAAGCTTCCGAGACGATCACCGATCGGTCGGGCTCGATCAGCAGACCGGCCGGCCAGGCGAGGCCTTCGGCAAGAATGCGGCCGTCGCCCTCGACAAGATCAAGCCGCAATACGGCGCCACTTGCCCCTTGCGCCATCAAATCGCTCTGCCAGTCGTCGGCGGAAAAGCGGGCTGAGCCATCGGCGATATAAAGGACGCCTTCTCCAAGCGTCGCGAGAGCCGTTGGCGCATGAATGCGGCGTCCGGCCACTTCGGTAATGACGCGACCGTCGAAACGACCGCCAGACAGGCGAACTTCACCGGCCACGAGGCCAACGGCGAGGCCACCGTCAGGGAAGGCCGCCAGAGCCGAGATCGCAGTTTCGAAGCGGATGAGCGGTACTGGAGCGCCACCTTCCAGCGGGAAGGCGAGGAGGTCGGCTCCGGAGGCAACCAAAAGCCGACCCTCATGAACGAGCAATGCCTCGGGGTGCGCCGCCTCGGAGAAGGTCTCGGCGGTCTCAAGAAGCGTGTTGGGCCGGAAGGCACCATCCATCGGGGGAATGGTAACGGCCTTGCCGCGGAAGGGATCGAGAAGGGCATCCCACCACATGTTCAAGCCCTCCCTTCAACATGAACGGCTTCTGGCTTGCCGGACCAGTAGGATTTCCAACTCGTCCATTCCGGATCGGCACCGGGAATCTTGAACCGGCCGATACGGTTGTTGAGGATGCCGCCGATGAACAGCTCGCCCTTGTGCTCGCGCATTGAGGTGACCATCGGATGGTTCATGCCGGTGAGGTCGCCGAGTGTGCCGACGATGCGCCCGGTCTCGTCGAACTTGATGACGCCGCCGCTGTTGATGTTGGGGAACAGCCAGTCGTCGCCCGGCAGGCGGCGGGTCATCCGCTTGCGAAAGCCGGGGTGGCGTAGCGACAAGTCGAAAGTGGGGGTGCGCACGCCGAGCCAGGCCATCCAGTAGCTTCCGTCGGAGGCGCGGTTGATGTTGTCGGGGTAGCCGGGCATGTCGGCGATCAGGCATTCCATGGTGCCGGCCTTCGGCCCTTCGATCCAGTAGCGGTGCACCGAGCAGGCCCAGCTTTCGGCGATCAGGATCGAACGGCCGTCATGGGCAAGGCAGACGCCGTTGGCGTAGCGCAGCCCGTCATGCACCGTCTTCGTCTTGCCGGTTTTCGGATCGTAGACGAGGAGGCGGCCGGTCGGGCGGCTCTCGATGGAATCGAGCACCCAGTCGTGGGCGTCATAGCGGGTGGTGGAATCGGTGAACCAGACGCGGCCGTCCGGGCCGATGTCGCAATCGTTGGGATCGCGCAGGCGGGCGTCGTCAACGACGGACAGCCAGGAGCGGTTGGTCTCCGTGGAAAGCCGCGTCACTTCGCCATCCCTGGCGATCGAGTAGAGCCCCATGGCGCCGACGCAGGTCTTAATCGATCCGTCGCGGTCCATGGCAAGACCGAGCGGGAAGCCGCCGATATGGGCGAACACTTCCGAGCGCTTGTAGTCGGGCCCGAACCAGCGGACGATTTCGCCATGCCGGGTGCCGGCATAGAGGTTACCGTCCTCGTCGAGGATCACGTCCTCCGGTCCCTCAACCTGTCCAAGGGCGATGGGGGAGGCCTCGGACAAGCGATTGTTGAGGGCATAGGCGCCGCCGCTGTTCGGCAGTGCCGATTCCTCTCCGCTCATGCGGTGGTGGGTGGGTGCCACGTAGACCTCGGCCAGCACCTTATGCCGGTTCTTCGCCCAGCGGATGTCGAGCACCACGGCAAAGGCCAGCATGAAGCCAAGCACCAATTGATTGGAGCCCGTGCCATAGCCCAGACGGATCAGGCCGTTGGTCATCGTCAGTACGGCGATGGCGCCCATCAGGCCCTTGGCAACCGAACCGCGGCCTCCGCCCAGCGAATTGCCGCCGACAACGGCGGCGGTCAGCGCAGCCAACTCAAGACCGGCGCCGGTGCCAGGACCTGCCCCCGACAAACGAGCCGCAAACAGGAAGCCAGCGATGCCGGCGCTGAGGCCGGAGATGACGTAAGTGAGAAACACCGTGCGGCGCACGGGAATGCCGGCGTTATAGGCCGAGCGGCGCGAGCCACCAACGGCGGAGATATGCCAGCCGAGCCGCGAGCGGCTGAGCAGCACGTGGGCGAGGAGGGCGAAGGCGCCGGCGATCAGGATCGACACAGGCAGGCCACCAAGAGAGCCGGTGCCGATATAGTCGAACTGGTCGTTGAGGACCGGCGACATCTGCAGCTGTTTGCCCCAGGAGATGATCAGGATGTCATAGAGTGATCGGCCCATGATCAAGGTGACCAGGGTCGTCAGGAAGGCGCGCAGGCGCAGATAGCCGATCAATATGCCATTGAAGGCGCCGCACAGACCGCCGGTGGCGATCGCCAAGACAAGGGCGAGCGAGGCCGGAAGCTCCCACAGATAAATGCCGACCACCGACATGAACACGGACAGTGCGTAGATCGAGCCGACGGAAAGATCGATGCCGCCACCCAGCATGACGATGGTGAGGCCGATGACCACAATCAGGAATTCGCCGAGCTGGCGCGTCGTGTCGAGCAGGCTGGCGGGCGCAAAGAAGCCGTTGATCGCCGTGCCGAAGATAATGATCACGGCGGAGAGCAACAGGAAGGGCACGAGGTTGTCGGCCCAGCGTTTGGTTAGGATTTCGCCGACGAGGTGGGAGGGGATCGCGTTGTAGATGAGGCGCGACAGGCTCTCGGGTAGGCGCATGGAAACTTCCACCTGATCGATCGGCCGGCCGCCACGGCCGGTCCGGGATGCTTGGGCGTCCTTTAGGAAGAACGATAGATGGAGGCGGCCGCTGGCTCGGCCGCCTCCGCTTTAGGCGCGTCATCCTCCCGGCTCGAAGAGGGAGAGTTCGCGCGCCCTACTTGGCGAGCGCCGCCTCGGCGGCCTGCACGTCTTTGAGACTCCAGCAAGTGCCGGGCTTGAGGTCCGCCTTGGTGGTGGCGGTCTCCAGCGTGTAGATCCAGCTCTTGGCCTGGCCGGGCTTGAGGCCGGACTGGAGCAGGAACTTGAGCAGCGCAGAGATGTCGCGCGACTGGCCCTTGACGTCGGTCATGACCACGGCGTGGAATGTGCCATCCTCAAGCGCCTTGCAGTCGAGCTCTTCGCCGCCGCCGGTGGTAACCAGCTTGACCTTGCCGGTGAGGCCGGCGTCGCGGATCGCGGCGGCGGTGCCGGCGGCCGTGTTGTCCCAGAAGTCGATGACGGAGCAGACTTCCGGATGCTGCTGCAGCAGCGTCGTCGCCACGTTGCGGGCCGTGGTGACGTCCCAGTTGCTATCGGGGGCACCAACGATCTCGAAGTCCGGATGGTCCTTCAGAACCTTGGCGATGCCGGCATACTGATCGAGCGACGACGAGTTGACCTGATCGCCCTGGATAAGACCGATCTTCTTGGACGAGCCCTCGCCGCAGGCTGCGACGGCTGCCTTGGCTTCGAGCTCGCCGAGCGTTTCCCAGTTGGAACCCACGAAGGCATCGGAAGCGAAGTTGGAGCGGTTGTCGACCTGGATCACGAAGATGCCGGCGTCCTGCGCGCGCTTGAACAGCTTGGAGTAGGACGTGAGGTCGGGGGTGTGGACGAGGATCGCCGCCGGCTTGTCGGCCGAAGAGATGAGATCGGTGATCGCCTGGGCGCCGGCCGCCGTATCCCAGTTGGGATCGCGGGTTTCCCACACGCCGCCGAAGCCGCGCACTTCGCTGCCGATATAGTGGTTCCAGCCCTGTGCGAGGTCGAAGCCGAGGGCGAGCGGGATCAGCACCACCTTCTTGCCGGCGAGCGCCGACTGGACGAAGGCCGGGCCGGGATCGCCGGTTTCCTGGGCGAACGCGGGCAGGGTGGAAAGGCAGAGGGCAGCGGCGAGCGTCCGCGCCAGCATTGTCTTGATCGTCATGAGTGGTTCCTTTTCAAGGGTTTCCGACCCGGTGAGTGCATCGCTTCGCCCCCCTCGAGCCAAGCGATGAATTTCCAATTCCTGTCCATTTTCCGGTGGTTGCATCGCGTGGCGACCGCCGGAAGAGGATCATATGTCTCCCTGCTGTCCGACTTGTTCGTCGCGCGGGTTGAGGCGGCTGTCGATGATGAGGGCGACGAGCAGGATCGTCGCCTTGATGAGGTTCTGGTAGATGTTGGGCAGGTCGAGAATGGTCATGCCATTCAGCATGATGCCGATCAGCAGGGCGCCGATGACGACGTTGCGCATGCCGCCCTTGCCGCCCGAAAGCCCGATGCCGCCGATCACCACGACCAGGATGACGTCATAGAGCAGCGTCGAGTTGACGACCCGGGTGTTGATCGACTGCAGGCCGGCGGCGGTGATGAGGCCGGCGAGCCAGGCGACCAGCGCCGAGACCACATACTGGCCGATGATCATCGGCCGAACCGGAATGCCCATGGTGCGGGCGGCCTGATAGTTGTCGCCCATGTAGTAGACGTAGCGGCCGAACTTGGTGAAGCGCAGCACCAGGAAACTCAGGAAAGCGGCGACGGCGAACATCACCACTTCGATCGGCATGTGGGCGAGCCGCGCCTGTCCGAACTCCAGAATGAACGACGCCGATGGCGGCACCGGCACGGCGTCCTGCGCAATGAAGCGCGAGCGGACGAGACCAAACACGAAGCTCGCTGTGGCCAGTGTGGCGAACACCGCCGGCACCTCGGCGTAGGCGATCAGAAGGCCGTTGATGATCCCGACCGCGACCACGCCGGCAAACACGATGGCCGTGGCGATGAGCGGCGGCGTACCGGCGTTCATCATGGCAAGCTGCCAGGCGGTGGCCATCGCCATCACCGCCACCATGGAAAGGTCGATGCCTCGGCCGATCACCACGATGCCCATGCCAACGGCCAGAATGCCGAGCACCGATACCGAACGCAGGATCGCCACCAGATTGTTCGGCGCCAGGAAGCCGTTCAGAAGGGCGGCATAGGCAACGAACAACACGATGGCGAACAGGAAGACAATGCGCTCCTGGCTGAGCGTTCCGGACTTAAGGACGGACATGCCGCCACACTCTCTCTGCTGAAAACAAAGTCAGCCTAAAAGGCCGGCATAAATGCGTCCAATGCAAATTTCGGATCGAAATGGATGCGGAATGGGAATGCATGCGGTAAATCACGCAAGGAACGCAAACTTCGTTCGGCGTTGGCGATCTTTCCGGAATGGCTTTGCGCCGAAAAGGCGATTGCGAGACTTAAGTTTTTAGGGTCTGGCTAATAGAGACGTTCCCTTCGTCCCCGGCTTCTTCGATGGTATGCTTTGGCCTAGGCATGCTCGTATCCGCAGCATCATTGGCGGCCCTGGCCCTCAATATGAAGGGCAATTTTTACGCGTGAAAAATTATAACTTGACGCAGGAAATGTCGGCTGCGAAATTCGCCAGTTGAAAAGCGCACTTGGTCTTGCCGGCTTGCGGCGGCCAATCTGACGATTGGCGTCCCGCCATGGAAGCATCTACAATGGTTGTAGTGCTCCGGTTGTGGGTGGAACGGGGATGGCAGAGTGACCACGACGATCCGTACGATGGAAGAGTTTTCCGATTACGTCGGACTGTCTCGCCCAACCGTCTCCCGCTATTTTAACGACCCCAATTCCGTTCGCCGTCAAACCCGGGAAGCCATCGAGAAAGCCATCAAGGAATCCGGCTTCCGGCCGAACCTGTTCGCTGTGAACCTCAACCGTCGGCGTACCAATATCCTCGGCATCATCATCCCCAACTCGACCGACGTGTTCTACATGGCACTGACCCGGCGGATAGAGGTATTGGCCGAGCAAGCGGGCTATCTGGCCTTCGTGTTGTCGTCGGATGGCAAACCGAAACTCGAAGAGCGGGCGATCGAGACCTTCAAGGCGATGAATGTCGCCGGTGCGGTCATCGCTCCGCTGGGCGTGCAGTCCCATCACGACAAGCTTGCCAGGCTCGGCGCCAGCATCCCGCTGATCTACGTCGACTCGCAGCTCGATGCCGCTTCGGCCTTTGTTGGCACCAACAACCGACAGAGCTTTCGCCTCATCGTCGACTATCTGTCACGCTCCGGCGACGCGCCTTGCTATTTCGGCATGCCCTCGGTCAACCGCAACGCCATCGAGCGCCGCGATGCCTACGGTGCGGCCATGGAAGAGTTGAAGCTTGAGCCGCGTTACGTGGCGACGCTGCCGGACACCTCATGGGATTTCGAGCGTTTCGGCTTTACGGAAGCCGTGCGTATCCTCGGCGATGAGGGATTTCCCACCCGCACCGTGCTGTGCGCCAATGACCGTATTGCTTTCGGTGTGCTGGCCGCCGCCTACCAGGCCGGTCTCAAGGTCGGCCGTGGCGACGATTGCGACCTGCGTGTCGCCGGTCACGACGATCACCCGCTGTCACGCTATACCTGCCCGCCGCTGACCACCGTGGCGCAGAACTATAATGAGATCGGCCGCATCGCCGTCGAGCTGCTGCTGCACAAGATCAATGCCCGCTTTGATCAGGATATCGAGCCGCGGCCGAACGAGCGGGTGCTGCTCAACGCCGAGATCATGCTGCGCACCTCGGCCTGAGGGCCGTCTTCGTCCCCCCAAAAGAAACCCTCTCCACGCGTCGGCGTGAAGAGGGTGGCGGCTAGCGGTTTGTCATTTTCAGGCTTTTGTCTGGCTACGCAGGATCGGCTCTTTATGAACGGTGACGTTGACACCCGCCTTGAGCTTGTCGATGCGAGCGGCGCAGGCCGCGACGGCGGCCTTGTCGGTCAGAAGATCGAAACGCATGCGGAAGCGGGCCTCGGCGCCCGGCTCCAATGTCTTGAGCCGGCCGGCAGCCCGCTCGACCGGTAGCGGATAGGGGTAGTTGGACCCCGGCTCGAGACCGGTCACATAGCCCTGCTTGTCGGTATCGGTGTTCTTCCACAGCGAAAAAGCCGGCATCTCTCCGATATGATAGGCAATGGAAAAGCCGAGTGTTTCCGTGGCATTGATCAGGGCCACTTCCGTGCGCCCGTCGGCACCGGCTGCCAACTCACAGGCGTAGAGCATCTCATCGAAATCGCGCGTCGGACCACGATAGCGGTCCCAGGTGGCAAGGTCCGGCTTGGCGGCGTCGTTGAACGGCGTGACGTGGGTGAACGGCCCGATAACGCGGGCGCCTTCCTCCAGCACGGGACGACCGACATTGGTGTGGTAGATCACTTCATAGAAATGGGCGTAATCGGCGCGGTTGACGAGCCGGTCGTCGAGCGAGAAGCCGGTATCGCCGGGCACGACGGTCAGCTCCGTCCAGGTTTCGAACTCGACGTTCTTGAACGCTTTTTCCTTGATCAGGCCACAGAGCGTGATGCGATGCGGTGCCTCGCGCGAGATGCGCACCTCGACCTTGGAGGCCGGCGTATTCCCCGCTCGGCCGTGCAGCGTATAAACCTTGTCACCATCGACGATCGGATGGCCGGTCCACTCGTAGCCGCAGCGCACCATCAGCTCGTTAAAGCCTTCCAGCCAGCCGAGGCCGTTGCGTTCGCCAAGGCGAATGAATGAGGGATGCACGACTTCGTCAACCGGGGATGCCCAGCCAAAGTTGATGCCGTCGAGGCCCGCCCTCAGGATGCCCATGCCGCGCGTAGGGATCACCGTCACCGAGAGCCGACCGGACCGGATGGTGATGAGCGTGCTGCCTTCTTGCCGGCCGCCGCGCAGGGTCTTTTTCACGATCTCGAACGGCGTGCTGCTCTTGATTCCGAGCTCGCTGGAGGTAACCGACCAATCGGCGACCTCAAGCCCGCCGGCCGTGTCGGTCAGCGTGAAGATGATGTCATCCTGCATATTTGCATGTCCCGTATTGCCTGCCTTTAGAGGCAGGCTTTGAAATAGTCGTCGAGGACGAGGTCGACCATGGCGAGCGACAGGCCATGGGCGGTGGGTTCGACGCGGCCGCGCCGGACGCCCTCGTAGACGCCGCGAAGATACTGGCTGATCAGCGTCTCGGGTATTGTGGTGTTGCCGAACAGGGCGAGCAATTCCTCGGCCGCCTTGGCGATCTCCGGCTCCGGCCAGTAGTAGCGGATGCGATCGGAATAGCTGAAGTGCCGCTGTAGCCGCTGCTCGTCGGGCGTGCCGAAATAGTATTTGGCCCAGTTGTCGGGATGGGCGAGCATCACCCGTTCGAAGGTGGCGACAAGCGTCTCCTTGCGATGGCCGGCGAACAGCACCTCGGCGATGTGGTCGAGGCCGTAGAGCGCTTCGCGTAGCGCAAAGGTCAGGGCCGGACCGACCTTCAGGATGGAAAAGCCGTTGTCGACCAGCGCCTTCAGTGCTTCCGGCGTCTGGTAGTCGGTGGAATGGGCCTCAAACACGAAGCCCTTGAGGTCGGCGAGCACGGCCGAGAGGCGCGCGGCCTTTTCGGCATCGAAGGCGACGACGTTGTGGTTGCCGAACTCGACGCCGGGCTGCACCACGGCGCCGACGGCGCGCTCGAAGGCACCGGCGATGCCGGCCTTGGCGAAGGCCGCGCGGTGGACGGCGATGGTCTCGCGCGCCGCCTCGGGCTTGGTAACTTCAAGCTCCTCGATCTCTTCCATGGCGCCGCCGGGGATCGGCACTTCGGTGCCGACGATATAGACCGGCTTGACGACAGCGTTCTTGGTCGCGGCCTCGGCGACGGCAGCGAGCGAAGCGGCTCGTTCGGCGGTCAGCGCGTCGGCGAGAGCCACTGGTTCTCCAGCGCAGCCCATCGAGGTGTCGAGATGCAGCTTGGTGAAGCCGGCCTTGGCGAAGGCGTCGATCATCACCTTGGCCTTGTCCATGGCCTCAGTGGCCGGCAGCTTCTTCCACGGGTTGGGGCCGAGATGGTCGCCGCCGAGGATGACGTTCTCGAACGGGAAGCCGACGCGCTTGGCGATTGCCGCGACGAAGTCCCGGAAATCCCGCGGCGTCATGCCGGTGTAGCCGCCGTCCTGGTTAACCTGATTGCAGGTCGCCTCGATCAGCACCGGCAGGCCGAGGGCGGAGGCACGGCGCATCGCCGCCTCGATCACCACCGGATGGGCCGAGCAGATCGAGGGAATGCCGCGCAAGCCGGAGGTACGGAAGCGCCAGGTGGAAATGTCGCTGAGCGGGTTCATGGCCATGTCTTCAGCTCCTTTGTTCGGCGATCAATGCGTCGAGTTCGGCGCGTGTCGACGCGCCCTCCATCGGGCCGGATCTGGTGACGGCCTTGGCGCCGGCCGCATTGGCGTAGCGAAGCGCCATCTCGGGATCGGCCCCGGCAAGCCAGAATGTGACGAAGGTGGCGCCGAAGCAGTCACCGGCACCGGTGGGGTCGACTTCCGTCACCTGGAAGCCCGGCAGACTGATTTCACCGGTTGCATCGAAATAGCTGGCGCCGGCAGCGCCACGCTTCAAAACGACGGCCTTGATGCCACTCTTCAGGAGGTTGGCGATCGCTTTTTTCTCGCTGTCGGCTGGCGAGAACAGGAACAACTCCTCGCCGCTCGGCAGGAACAGGTCGGTCTCGGCCAGAACAATGGCAAGCGCCTCGCGCATGCCAGGGCTGTTCAGGATCTCGGCGCGAAGGTTGGGGTCGAACGAAACCGTGCCCCCCTTGGCCTTTATCGTCCGCGTCGCCGTCAGCACGGCCTCCACCACGCTCGGCGCGTAGAGCGAGGAGCCCATGACATGCATGTGGGTGCAAGTCTCGATGAGCGCGGTGGCCGGGCCCTTGAGCTCGATGCTGCCACAGGCGCTATGGCGGATGTTGAAGACGAAGTTGCGACCGCCATCCTCGCGATAGCGCACGAAGGCGCTGCCGGTGGTACCCAGCGGATCGACTTCGATGCCGGACACATCGACGCCGTCGCGCGTCAGCCGGTCCAGATTGACGTGGCCGAAATCGTCGTCACCAACTCGCGAGATGATCGCCGACGCTTGCCCGAGCTTGCCCACCTGATCGATGAAGATGGCCGGCGCGCCGGAGGGAAAGGGACCGATCAGCTTGACCGGCTCGCGAAAGCCATCGCCACGCTCGGTGGCGACGATTTCCACCAGCACTTCGCCGATGGTGAGAACCTTGCTTTGACGCATTATTGCTTGGCCCGCTTGGAGCGAACGTCGAGCCAGACGGCCAGCAGAATGACCAAGCCCTTGACGATCAACTGGTAGAAGTAGGGAACGGACAGCATGTTCATGCCGTTGTTCATGATGCCGATGATCAGGGCGCCGATGATGGTGCCGATCATGGTGCCGACGCCGCCGGCAAGGCTGGTGCCACCGAGCACCGCCGCCGCGATGGCATCGAGTTCATAGCTGGTGCCAGCGTTGGTCTGCGCCGAATAGAGGCGCGACGACAGCAGGATGCCGGAGATCGCCGCCATGATGCCGGAGATCATGAAGATGGTGATCTTGACCCGGTCGACCTTGATGCCCGAGTAGACGGCCGCTTCACGATTGCCACCGGTGAGATAGGCGCGGCGACCAAAGGTCGTCTTCGACAGCAGCACGTGATTGAAGGCGAACAGCACCACCACGATCCAGATGATGATCGGCAGACCGAGGAAACTCTCGGCGCCGATAGCAATCCAGGTGGGGTCTTCGATCATCGCCGGTGCGCCGTTGGTCGGCAGGCTGACGAGGCCTCGGAAGATGCCCATGGTCGCCACCGTCACGATGAACGATGGCAGCCCCAGCTTGGCGATAAGCACGCCGTTGGCAAGGCCCATAGCCGCGCCGGCAAGCAGTGTCAGGACAAGCGTCGGCACGAAGCCGAACCCGGCAAGGAAGGCCTGAGCCGCGGCCATGCCGGCGACGGCGATGATCGAACCGATGGACAGGTCGATCTCGCCGAGCAGGATCACCCAGGTCATGCCGAAGGCGGCGATGGCGATCACCGCGATCTGCTGCAGCACGTTCATGAAGTTGGCGATCGTCATGAAGCGCGGGTTCATCACCGAGAAGATGATGCAGAGGACAATCAGGGAGACCAGGATGCCGCCATACTGCCGGAGCAGTTTGACATAAGGCTTCTGGGCGGTTGCGTGTTTCTCATCGCTCATGACGTGATACCTGTCGCGTGGACCATGACCGTCTGTGGGGTAGCTCCGCCGGGCAGCGTGGCGCTGAGCCGGCCCTCGTGCATGACAACGAGGCGATCGCTCATCCCGAGGACTTCCGGCAGCTCGGAGGAGACCAGCAGGATCGCCGTGCCCTCGGCCGCCAGTTGGCGGATGATCTTGTAGATTTCGAATTTTGCGCCGACGTCGACGCCGCGCGTCGGCTCGTCGAGGATCAGGATGCGCGGCTGGGTCAGCAGCCACTTGGCGAGCACCGCCTTCTGCTGGTTACCGCCGGACAGCGCGCCGACCGGCGTTTCGACTGATGCCGTCTTGATAGTAAGCCGGCTTACTTCGTCGTTCGCTGCCTTGCGTTCCTCGCGTTTGCGCATGAAGCCGAGCGCGGCGGCGAAGCGGCCAAGCGCCGCCATGGATATGTTCCACTCGACGCTGTGGGCGAGGACGAGGCCCTCTTCCTTGCGGTTCTCGGTGACGAAGGCGATCCGTCGGCCGATGGCGTCGACCGGCGAGGTGATGGTTGCCGGCTCGCCGTCGATGAGGATGCTACCCGAGGCCTGCTTCATGCCGAACAGCGCGTTCATAACCTCAGAGCGACCGGAGCCAATCAGGCCGAAGAAGCCGAGGATTTCGCCCTTCCGAACCTTGAAGGAAACACCCTTGAACTCACCCTCGCGGCTGAGGCCCTCGACGGAAAGGATCGGCGCTTCACTCTCGGCCGGGGCGGGCTTGAGACGGGGCGGGTAGATCTCGTCCATCTGCCGGCCCACCATCATGGCGATCAGCTCATCGATGGTGACCGTTTCGCGCTGACGAGTGGCTATGTATTCGCCGTCGCGGATGACGGTGATGTCGTCGGAAAGCCGCATGATTTCTTCCATGCGGTGCGAGATGTAGATGATGGCGACGCCCTTGGCTTTGAGCCGGTCGATGATCGAGAACAGAATATCCGTCTCGGCCTCGGTCAGCGAGGAGGTCGGCTCATCGAGAATGACAAGACGGGGAGCATCGATGGACAGCCCTTTGGCGATTTCGACCAGCTGGCGCTGGGCCATGGAGAGATTGCCGACCTTTTCGGTGACATCGATCGGCAGGCCGAGGTCGCGGACGATCTCGGCGGCGCGACGCTCAAGCGCTTGATCGTTGATAAAGCCATAGACGGACGGTTCGCGCGTCGCCAGGATGTTCTCGGCCACCGTCATGTTGTTGCACAGGCTGAGTTCCTGGAAAACGATGGTGAGGCCCCTGGCTGCCGCTTCCTGCGGATTTTCCGGCTTATAGGGCGCGCCACAGAACTCCACGCTTCCGCTGGTGGCGTGGTAGACGCCGGCCAGGATCTTCATCAGCGTCGATTTGCCGGCGCCGTTCTCGCCGAGCAGCGTATGAACGCGGCCGGCGCGCACTTCGAGGTGCATGTTCTTCAGCGCGGCAACCGGGCCGAACAGCTTGGATACGTTATTGATATTGAGAATGACGTCGCTGGTCGCGGCCGACATGCCCGCCTCCTTTCCGACGCGAATACCCTCGGCCGCGACGAACGCCGGACCGGCCGAGGGAGGGAAGACGCGGGGCCGCTGTCGATCAAGGGGCGACCGGACGGGGCGGACCCTTGCTCTCATGCTTCCGCTAGGTGCAAAAAGTCTATCGACCTTTTGGCGGATGCGGCCCCGCGCACTTGCGGTTCACGTCACTTGCGAGTGTAGACGCCCGGCTCGATCGGCTGCTCGGCCGGCACGTCCTTGCCAGCGATGACGTCGATGGCCGTATCGACGGCCCGCTTGCCCATCTCACCGGGGAACTGCTGGATGACGCCAACCATCACTGGATTGGTGTCGACGGCCTTGCGGGCTTCTTCCATGCCGTCGAAGCCGATCACCTTGACCTGGTTCTCAAGACCGGCCGACTTCACCGCCACGGCGGCGGCCAGCGCGGCGTCGTCGCCGAAGCCGAAGATGCCCTGGATGTCGGGATTGGCCTGCAGCATGTTCTGCGCGGCGGCCAGGGCCTCGGCGCGGGTGATGCCGGTCTGCTGGGCGACGATCTCGACGTCCTTGTGCTCGCCGATGGCCTTCTTGAAGCCATCGATGCGGTTCACCACCGACTGTACGGTCGGATAGTCGATGATGGCGACCTTGCCCTTGTCACCGAGCTCCTTGGCCATAAGCTCGCCGGCCTTGACGCCGCCAGCATAGTTGTCGGTGCCGATATAGGACGTGACCTTCACGTCGGTTGCGGGCACGTCGACGGTGATGACCTTGATGCCGGCCTTCTGGGCCTTCTCGATCACGGCCTTGACGCCCTTGCTGTCGACCGGCGACAGCACGATGACGTCGACGCCCTTGACGATGAAGTCCTCGACGTCGGAGAGCTGCTTGTTGAGGTCCTGATTGGCGATGGCCAACTCGAGCGGAACGTTCTTGGCGGTGGCCTCGGCCTTCATGGCGTCGGCGAGCTCAATGTAGAACGGATGCTGCTGGGTGAGCAGCGAAGCGCCGATACCGGCGGCCATTGCCGACGTGGCGAGAAAAGCGAAGGTGGAGCCGGCGAGAGCCAGGCGAGCGAGCGAACGAATAGTCATTGTGTTCCTCCCACATGGCCGCCGCTCCGATCCATCCTCGTGGTCGGAAGACATGTCGGCCGTTGTTGAACTATCGGGCGAAAACCAGTCTCGCGCGAAGCGAAACTTCGCCCGTTCGGGCCCAGACGGGCCTGACGACGAACGCGCTTCGACAGAGGTTTCTCTCCGTCTCAGCGAGGTCAACACATCATGGAATGTTGCCGCATGTCAACATAGAAATTTTACGCGCGTAATAATTTCGAGCACTGTACGAAATGTTGAAATGGAGAGGGCCGCATGGTTTGACGCCGTTTTTGAGGGGCGCGAAAGTTTCCCGCGTCATCAATGGTGAACGGGTCGACCGCAAACGTGCAAACGGCCGGAGTCGCGTGACTCCGGCCGTCGATGGCTCTACCCAAAGATTATCTATTCATCCCAGGCGGTTTGTCGTCTCGCGATCGAAAACGTGTAGCCGGGCACCGTCGAGGGCGATGTGCAGCGGCTGGCCAACCACAGCGACGCCGCGCTCCAGCGTATAGATCTTGAGGTCCTGACCCAGCAGGCGAACATGCACGATGGTGCCGAAGCCGGTCGGCTCCACCAGATCGACGCGCGCCGCGTAGCTACCGGCCTCCGGGCCGGCGACGATGCGCACGTGTTCAGGTCGAACGCCGACAGTCACCGCCTGTCCCTCGGAAAGATGAAGGCCACCGGGAATGGCGATCTGGCTGCCGTCGTCCGTCTCGATGACGCCGGCCCGGCAATGTCCCTCGACGAAATTCATGGCTGGTGAACCAATGAAGCCGGCAACGAACAGGTTGGCCGGCCGATCGTAGAGATCAAGCGGATTGCCGACCTGCTGGATGATGCCACCGTGCATGGCGACGATGCGGTCGGCGAGCGTCATCGCCTCGATCTGGTCGTGGGTGACGTAGACCGAGGTAGCGCCGATCGACTTGTGCAGTCGCTTGATTTCCGCTCGCATTTGCTCGCGCAGCCGGGCGTCGAGATTGCTGAGCGGTTCGTCGAATAGGAAGGCTTTGGGATGGCGCACGATCGCCCGGCCCATGGCAACGCGCTGACGCTGACCGCCGGACAATGCCTTGGGGCGACGCTCCAAGAGGGGATCGAGCCCCAGCTTGCCGGCCGCCGCCCCCACCGCCTCGGCGATCCTCTCCCGGGTCGTCTTCCTGAGCTTCAGGCTGTAGCTCATATTGTCGGCCACCGTCATGTGCGGATAAAGCGCATAGGACTGAAAGACCATTGCGATGTCGCGATCCTTGGGCGCGACTTCGTTGATGCGGCGACCGTCGATGCGGATCTCGCCGGCGGTAATATCCTCAAGGCCGGCGATCATCCGGAGCAACGTCGATTTGCCGCAACCTGACGGACCAACCAGCACGACGAATTCGCCATCGCCGATCGAAAGGTCGATGTCGTGCAGGACCGGCACGGTGCCGAAGGTTTTGGTGATTGCCTCTATGGTGATGGAAGCCATGAAAATGCTCCTCAGCCTTTCACCGCGCCGGCCGTCAGGCCCTGCACGAGATAGCGCTGGATCAGAAGGAAGAACAGGCAGGCCGGGATCAGTGCCAGCACGCCGGCGGCCATCATCTGCCCGAAGTCGACGGAGAACTTGGAGACGAAGGACAGGAGCCCAACCGGGAAGGTGGTCGCCTTTTCGCCTGAGATCAGCATCAGCGCGAACAGCAGTTCGCTCCATGCCGCCGTGAAGACGAACCCGAGTGTCGCGGCGATGCCGGGCAGCGTCAGCGGCAGGATAATCTGCCGAAACGCGGTGAACCGCGTGGCGCCGTCGATCATCGCCGCGTCCTCGAGATCCTTCGGAATACCGTCGAAGAAAGACTGCATCAGGAAGGTGGCAAACGGCACGTTGAAGGCGACATAGACGATGACGAGGCCGGTGAGGCTGTTGGTGAGTCCGAGCGGCGATAGCATCTTGAACATCGGCGCGATCAGCATGACCAGCGGGAACATCTGCGTCAGAAGCAGCAGACCGACGATCCAGTATTTGCCGCGGAAGACGAAGCGCGACATGGCGTAGCCGGCGAGCGATGAGACGATGGTGACGATGATTGCCGTCGACGCCGAGACGATCGTCGAGTTGAGGAAGAAGGTCGGGAAGCTCGAGTGGGTCAGGACGAACTTGTAGTGTTCAAGGCTCGCCTGCGACGGCCACATCCGGATACCCTCGGTGTAGAGCAGGCTGGTGGGCGTCACCGACACCTTGAGCAGCCAGAACAGCGGAAACAGGGCGAAGGCCACATAGGCAAGGACGGCCAGCCTGTGCAACACGGTCAGGACAATGCGCTTTCTGGTCATCGGTCAGTGCCTCGACAGCATGGTTTGGCGCAGGATGACGATCAGCATCGAATAGGCGAGCAGCAGCACCAGGAGCACCAGCGCGATCGCCGAGGCGTAGCCGAAGTCGAGCCGGCGAAAGGCCTGGGTGAATATGTAGCTCGCCACGATCTGGGTCCGGTCGGCCGGACCGCCGTTGGTCATGACGATGATCAGGTCGGCGAAATTGGCGATCCACACCGTCCGCAGCAGGATGGAGATGGCCATGGTCGGCGCCAGGAAGGGCACGGTGATCGACCGGAAGCGTTCGATCGGACCGGCGCCATCGATCTCCGCCGCCTCATAGAGATCCTTGGGGATCGCCTGCAACGCCGCCAGCATGGTGATGGCGAAGAAGGGGATTCCCCACCAGACGTTGGCGATGATTGGCCCCCACATGGCCGTTTTCGGATCGGAAAGAATGTTGCTGGGCTCCGACATTATGCCCAGCGCGTAGAGCCAGTGGGGGATCGGCCCGACGACCGGGTTGAACATCCAGGCCCAGTCGAGGCCCGACAGGAAGCTCGGCACCGCCCAGGGAAGGAAGCAAAGTGCCTGCGCCAGCGCTCGCCCCTTGAACGGTTGGTTGAGCAGCAAGGCCAGGATCAAACCGAACAGGAATTGCAGGATGACCGAGCTGAATGTCCACCACAGCGTATTGACCAGCGCACCGCGAAAGGCGCTGTCACTGGCGAGCTCGCGAAAATGCTTGAGGCCGACGAAGGCGCCGCTGAACGGGTTGAGCAACCGGATGTCGCGGAAGGCGTAGGAAACGCCGAGCGCCAGCGGCACCAGCATGATGGCGACGATCAAGATCAGCACAGGTGCTGAATAGAGCCATGGCTCTAGATATGCGGCGATCTTTTGCTTCGCCGTTCGGCGGTCGCCATTGGGCGGCGCGGCCGCGTAAGTGGAGGTCATCGGACAGAAACTCGCATAGGTTCGCAGACGGACGCTTGGCATGAGCCGAGGCACGAGGGCTCGATCGCCGCCGCGACAAGTGGCTGGCAGATCGCATCGAACTCCGGCGACGCGCGCGCCACCGGAGGTCCAAGCTTGGCGCGTTCGCCTTCCGATCAGGCCAGTAAGCCCGATCGAAAGGTGTTTTGACGCGTCGTTACTTGCTGGCGAGGAACTTCTGCTGCGCCGCCGTCATGTAGTCGGCCCACTGCTTGGCGAGCTCGTCCGGGGAGATCTCGCCGAGAAGGGCTTGCTGGCTGGTCTTGATCACCAGCGAGTCCTTGAAGAAGGCAAACTCCTCAAGATACGTCGGCATCACCGTCGGGGTGACGTTGGGGTCGGCGAGTTCCGCGAACCAGCCCTTGAACTGGTCTCCGGCGTAGAACGGATCGCTCTCGGCCGCCTTGTGGATCGGCAGGGCGCCAATGCGCTTGTTCCAGGCGATATTGCCTTCCGGGCTGTCGAGCGTAGCGATCAGCTTCCAGGAGAGATCCTTGTGCTCGGAGTTGGCGAACATCGACCAGCCGCCGTAGCCAATGGTTGGGAACGCCTTGCCGTCCGGGCCCTTCGGGAACGGCATCACACCATAGTCCTCAGGCTTCATGCGCTCGGCGATCGAAATCAAGGCGTCCGGATCCTGGTCGAGGAAGGCGCAGGTGCCCGAATAGAACCCGCCGACGACTTCGTTGAAGCCCCAGTTGATGCTGTCCTTGGGGGCGAGGCCGTCCTTGTAGAGGTCGACGACGTACTTGATGCCCTTGGCCCAGCCTGGGTCGGCGAAGGTCGAGGTGCCGTCCGGCTTGAAGAAGGTGTTGTTGCCGGCCATCGAGGCGCCGAACATGACCCAACCATTGAGGCCGCCCGGGCCACCACGCAGACAGTACCCATACTTGCCCGGCAGCTTCGACACCTTCTCGGAAGCGGCGCGGAACTCGTCGAGCGTCTTCGGCGGCTCGGTAACGCCGGCCTCGGCGAGCAGCTTCTTGTTGTAGAACATCGCCCGAAGATAGAAGCCGTAGGGCAGCTGATAGACGGTGTTCTTGGTCAGTCGCCCCATCTCAAGCGTGCGCGGGGTCAGGCCGGCGGTGTATTCCCATTTGGCCAGATATGGCTCGAGGCTCTCGAGGGCGCCGTTATTTGAGTAGAGCGCCACCCAGTTGTCCGGCATCTCCACGACGTCGGGCGTCTCGCCGGCCGAAACCATCGTGGCGAATTTCTCGAAGGCTTGCCCCCAAGGCAGGGAGATGATCTCCACCTTGGTGCCGGGGTTGGCATCCTCGAACGTCTTGACGATGCCCTTGAGCGTTTCGGTCCGCTCGGGGCTGGTGATCACCTCGACGAGTTTCAACGTCGTATCGGCAAGGGCCGTGCCCGCCATAAGCAGCGTCGACAGCGACGCGATAGCCAAAATCCTGTTCATGAAGTTCCCCTTTCCTTGGTTGCCACATAAGGGCGGGGTGTTGGAGGCCCCGCCGTGCGGTCTTTCTGTTGTCCGGCCGGCTCTCCCGGCCGATCAGGCATCGGCGCCCCTGATTTTTATATGCACCGATGCCCTTTGCCGGCCCCTCCAAGCCGGTGAATCGTTGAGGTAACTCTCCTAGATACGTGCCGCGTCGATGGCGCCGCCGAGGTCGGCCCATAGCGCTTCGGCGCCTTCGAGGCCGACATGCAGGCGAACCACGCGCGGGCTGATGCCGAAGTCCACCGCCGAGTTAGGTCCGGCGGCCTGGTTGTGAACGACGGTCGCCGGAACGACGAGGCTCTCGTGCCCGCCCCAACTGACGCCGAGCTTGAACAGCTTCAGCTGGTCGGCAAACTTCGGAATGTCGACGCCCTCGGTGAAGGTGAACGAGAACAGGCCCGACGTGCCGAAAAGGCCGGGTGGGAGAGTGTTTCCGAGGCCAGGGTGCAGGACATTCTCGATGAGCGGATGGGCGGCCAGCTTGCGGGCGACATGGAGCGCTGCCGCTTCATGCGCCTTCATGCGGGCCGGCAGCGTCCTGAGGCCGCGGATCAACAGCCAAGCGTCGAACGGCGATAATTTGCCGCCGAGATAGGGATAGGTCGTTGAGCGGATCCTGCCGAGTAGCGCCTTCGAGCCGGTCACCACGCCGGCAACCACGTCCGAGTGGCCGCCGATATATTTGGAGGCGGAATGCAGAACCAGGTCGACGCCGAGTGACAGCGGCTGCTGGAAAACTGGGGACGCCCAACTGTTGTCGATCGCCGTGACGACGCCGTGCTTGCGGGCCAGCACCGCGAGGGAGGCGACGTCGAGCGCATCCATCGACCAGCTCGTCGGGCTTTCGAGATAAAACAGGGCGGCGCCGGGCAGCTCGCGGGCCACAGCGGCTTCATCACGACCGTCGACATAGACAGTGTGAACGCCGTACTGCTTCAGCAGAATTTCAAACAGGCGATAAGCGTCCGGGTAAACGTGGCGGACGCAGAGCAGCTTGTCGCCGGGCCGGACGAACGTCATCACCGTCGAGGAAATCGCCGCCATGCCGGACGCAAAGCCGATGGCATCCTCGCCGCCTTCCAGCCGCGCGATCATGTCCTCGAAATGGCGAACGGTCGGGTTGAGTCCGCGGCTGTAAGTTGGCCGCGTTATCTTGCCCATGTAGGTCTGGTTCATCTCGTCATAGGACGAGAAGGTGAACAGCGACGTCTGGACGATCGGCGGCACGACGGCGTCGTAGGCGTTCACTTCATCATGGGCGACGATCAAGCTGGCGCGCTTGATCGGGTCGGCTTCCTCATTCATCTGGACATGTCCTTGATGTCTTCCTCGACAATTTCGAGGATCGCGTAAGTCTTCTCGCGCGCCAGAGCGACGTTGCGGGCGACGATCGCCTCGAATAGTTCGCGGTGGAACGGGAAGGACCGCCGGGCGAAGTCCGGCCGGTCGAATGGTTGATCGAAGAAACTTTCGAACGTCTCCCGCATCTGCTCGAGCAGGCGGGGGAAAAGCGGGTTGTGAGTGGCGTCGTAGATCGACAGGTGAAAGGCGAGATCTTCCCGGCCGGCAGTGCCTTTATCGAGATGGACACGCTCCATCTCGGCCAGCGTTGCGTCCATCAGCGGGACGTCCTCACGCGTATGCTTGAGGGCAGCCACCGCCGATGCTTCCACTTCGATGCCGCGTCGCACCTCCAGCGTTTGTAGCAGCGCGTCCCTCAGGTGTGACATGTCCAGCGATAGCGGCATGTGGACCGTGCCGGGCGTGATCGTTCGCATGAGGAAGGTGCCGGAACCAACGCGCGGCTCGGCCACGCCGAGCGCCTGCAACTGCCGGATCACTTCTCGTACGGTCGATCGCCCGACACCGAGCGCCACGGATAGTTCGCGTTCGGTCGGCAGTTTGTCGCCCGGCTTCATACCGGCGCGTTCGATGTGATCGGCGAGCGCGTTCATGACGCTGCGGACCCGGTCGACACGCGGAATTCGCTCCAGGGAAGAGATGTCGCCGGCCATCCGTCCGCCATTCGCTCGATCGGGCCAAGGCCCAGAAAATTGGTCTGATATCTGACATTAGGGGGGCGATCCTGGAACCTGTCAAGTAGCCCCGGATGCAGGATGGGCATGACTCGAAATTGTGCGAGATCGTGCTTCTCTCTGCGGTGGTGGGGCGCCACATTGACGAATGCCGCGAGTTGAGTCTCAATCCGAACGGCTTGGCCTGTGGGTCGCGGTTCGGCTGGTTGCCGGTTGCGAGTCGCGAGTGGGTCGGAGGGCGCGGGCCGGTTCGGCGCGCTTGAGTTCGCCCCAAGCGGACGTCCGTGGGGCAATGATGGTCGGCCAGGAAAGTGCTTTGATGAAGACGGACGATACGGTCCTCGTTGATACCCCCAGCGCTCTGTCCGACGACGTCCGGCACGGCATGCCGATCGGCCTCGGTACGCGCCTCAAGCTGGCGCGCCAGACGCGCGGCATGACGCTGAAGGCGCTGGCGCAGGCCGCCAACTGCTCGGAAAGCCTGCTATCGAAGATCGAGAACGGTAAGGCGTCGCCATCGCTGCCCATGCTGCACCGGATCATTAAGGTGCTCGACAAGAATATCGGCTGGTTCTTCGAGGAATCGCACGGCGAGGAGGGGATGATCTTCCGGGCCGGCACACGGCCGGTGCTGACGCTCGATCCGCTCCGTCGCGGCCGAGGCATCGCTCTTGAGCGGATTATTCCCTATTCGCCCGGCCATCTCCTGCAGTGCAACATCCACCACGTCGAGGTGGGGGGCGAGAGCGCCGGTCCCATCCAACACGTTGGTGAGGAAGTCGGCTACGTCATAGCCGGCGAGGTCGAGTTGATCGTCGGTGAGCGCAAATTTCATTTGATGGAAGGCGATGCCTTCGCCTTCAATTCCGATCTGCCGCATCATTATCGCAATGCCGGCGATCGTCGGGCCAGCATTTTCTGGGTCAACACGCCGGCAACCTTCTAGGACCAGCCGGATTTACGCGGATTTCTTGGTTTGCCCGGTGAGTTTATAAGCCGGCAAAATACAGTCTGCCTTACACATAGCTCCTGTGCGAAACGAAAGTGCCGTTTTGCTGGGCTTGCTTCGTTGCCCGCTGTCGCATGTCGGTCGACAGCGGTACGGGCCTTTCAGGCAGGAAAGCGGGCAAGTTCGATTTGGATCAGGGGCGCATCGTTTTTGTTCCCTGAAGCGTCTTGAAGGCGTCGCGTTGGGCGCCTGAAAATTGGCCGGATTGCTGCCCAAAACGTCATTCAAGTTACTTGACAGAAAATCAATGATCTTGAATTATCGCGCTGTGTCATCCGACACCAACAAGCCCCAAAGGGGCAAATAAACCAAAGGGGATTCCGAAATGCGTCTTTCCAGGATTCTCGCGGGCAGCGCCCTCGCGACCATTTTCGCCGCTAGCCTGTCGCCGGCCTCCGCCGAAACTTTTGCGCTCGTCAATATCAACCAGCAAGCGCTGTTCTTCAACCAGATCAACGATGGCGCCACGGCCGCCGCCAAGGCGGCGGGTGTCGATCTCGTCATCTATAACGCCAACAATGTTCCCTCGGCTCAGAACGACGCCATCGAGAACTATATCACCCAGAAGGTCGATGGCATCATTCTGGTGGCCATCGACGTCAACGGCGTCAAGCCGGCGATTACCGCCGCCAAGGCCGCCGGCATTCCGGTGATCGCCATCGATGCCCAGATTCCGGGTGGCGATAATGTCGCCTTCGTGGGTGTCGACAATACCAAGGCCGGCGAGGACATCGGCAAGTTCTACGCCGATTACGTCAAGGCCAGCATGGGCGGCAAGGCGACGGTGGGTGTCGTTGGCGCCCTCAACTCGTTCATCCAGAATCAGCGTCTCGACGGTTTCAAGAAGGCAGTGACGGCCAGCGGCGTCGACGTCAAATTCCTCGATACGGTCGACGGTCAGAACGTTCAGGATGTGGCGCTGTCGGCTTCGGAAAATCTGATGACTGCCAACCCGACCATGAGCACGCTCTACGCCACCGGCGAGCCGGCGCTGGTCGGCGCGGTCTCCGCCGTCACCGCCCAGAGCCATACCGACAGCGTCAAGGTGTTCGGCTGGGACCTCACCAAGCAAGCCGCCCAGGGCATCGAGGAAGGCTGGGTCGTCGCCGTCGTCCAGCAGGACCCGGCCGGCGAGGGCAAGGCGGCCGTCGAAGCGCTGAAGACGCTCAAGGCGGGTGGTAAAGTCGAGCCGATCATCAATGTCCCGGTGACCATCGTCACCAAGGACAACGTGGCCGGCTTCAAGTCGATGTTCCAGTGATCTGAGCTGGTGAATGGTCGGATCGCCGGGGTCATCCACGGCGTCCTGCTCATCGTTGCTTCCCGTCGGTTGCCGTCCAGGCCGACCGACGGGATGCCGTTCCCCATGGAATGCGCTACCCCAAGGCCATTCCCGAGCGGATTTCAGCATGACGGAAACCTCGCCCTATCGCGTTCGGATGACCGGCATCTCCAAACGCTATCATCCCATTCAAGTCCTCGACGACGTATCGCTGACGCTCAAGCCCGGCGAAGTGCTCGGCCTCGTCGGAGACAACGGCGCCGGAAAATCGACGCTCAGCAAGGTTCTTTCCGGTGCCATCATTCCAGATGCCGGCAGCATCGAAATTGATGGCGAGGTCGTCAGCTTCGCTTCGCCCGCCGACGCCCGCGCCGCCCGTGTTGAGATGGTCTATCAGGACCTGTCGCTCTGCGACACGGTGGACGTCGCCGGCAATCTGTTCCTCGGCCGCGAACCGCGTCGCCGCGTCGCTGGCCTGTCGTTTCTCGACAAGACGCGCATGCATGCCGAGGCGCGCGCCATGCTCGACCGCCTCGGCATCGTCATCGCCGACACCCGCCTCAAGGTCGAGAACCTCTCCGGCGGTCAGCGGCAATCGATCGCCATCGGTCGCGCCGCGTCTTTCGATCCGCGCGTGCTGATCATGGACGAGCCGACGGCGGCACTGGCCGTCGCCGAAGTGGAAGCCGTGCTCGACCTGATCCGCGCCGTCAGCGCGCGTGGTGTTTCGGTAATCCTGATCACCCACCGCCTGCAGGATCTGTTCCTGGTCTGTGATCGCATCCAGGTGATGTACGAGGGACGCAACGTCGCTGAACGGCACGTTTCGGAAACCAGCATCGAGGAGGTGGTGAACCTGATCGTCGGGCGCAAGTTCACAGCCCGATCGGCCGGGGCGACCGACAGCGCGGGAGTTACGGCATGAGCGACAGTGCCATCAAACAGCAAGTGCCTTCGCGCCTCGTCAAGGCAAGCTGGCATGAAAAGGCGGTCGCCCGGGGCGGCGTCGTCTCCATTGCCTTGTTCTTCGCCGTGGTCTGCATCGTCTTTTCGCTGTCGACCGACGCTTTCCTGACCACCCCCAACCTCCTCAACATCGTCCGTCAGTCGGCACCGCTATTGATCGTCGCCTCGGCCATGACCTTCGTCATCACCACCGGCGGCATCGACCTCTCCGTCGGTTCGGTGCTGGCGTTGACGGCCACGCTGTCGGCGGTGCTGCTGCAATGGGGAGTGCCTTGGCCGGTGGTCGTGTTCGCTCTCCTCTGCCTTGGCGCCGCCGTCGGCGCTTTGCAGGGCTTTTTCATCGCCTTTGAAGGCATCCCCGCTTTCATTGTCACACTGGCCGGCTTGTCGGTCATCCGTGGCATCGCGCTTCTGATCACCGGCGGCTATTCCATTCCCGTCGATCCGGCCAGCGGCTTCAATGTCATCGGCCGCGCCTGGTTCATCGGCGTGCCGGTGCCGGCGCTGATCGCGGTCGTCGTGTTGGTCATCGCCTATCTCGTCTTCAACGAGACGGCCTTCGGCCGCTACGTCACCGGCGTCGGCGCCAATGCCGAAGCGGTGCGGCGGGCCGGCGTCAATACTCGCCTCGTCACGCTGATGGTCTACGTGCTGACCAGCGCGGCGGCGGCGCTCGCCGGTATCATCCTTGCCTCGCGGCTCGGCTCCGGCTCGTCCAACTCCGGCCAGGGTTTCGAACTCGACGTCATCGCCGCCGTGGTGCTAGGCGGCACGTCACTTTTCGGGGGGCGTGGCTCGGTGGTTGGCACCGTGCTGGGTGCGCTGACCGTGGCGGTGATTGCCAATGGCCTGATCCTCGCCCATCTGTCGCCCTTCCTGACGCCGATCGTGACCGGCCTGATCATCCTTGTCGCCATCTGGCTGAATTTCCGCCTGTTCAAGGGCGGATCCAGGAGCCGTTGATCATGGATCATCTGTTCGCAGGCAAGCCGGCCGACCGGTCGCCGATTGGTATCCGGTCGGGCATGGTGATGACGGTCACCGGGCCGATGCCGGTCGAGGAGATGGGCGTCACGCTGATGCACGAGCATATCCTGCTCGATGGTGCCAAGGCGTGGCGTTGTCCTTGCGATATCGACGACGAGGGACGTCGCGTTTCCGAGCAGCCGGTGAATATCGAGATCATCGGCGAACTCAGAATGAACCCCTACCTCAACCGTGACAACGTATCGCTCGACGATGCCGATCTCGCCCTGCGCGAGCTTGAGCGCTACCGCCACTTCGGTGGCAACACGGTGGTCGACGCCACCACCATCGGCATCGGTCGCGACCCGGAAGCGCTCGCCCGCATCGCTCGCCTGTCGGGCCTCAAGATCGTCATGGGGACCGGCTTCTATCTCGAATTCAGCCACCCCGACTGGATGCGGGCGATGGATGTCGAAGCTATCGCCCAATTCATTGTCGACGATGTTGGTGGCGGCGACACGCAACCGCCGGTGATGGCCGGCATCATCGGCGAGATCGGCGTCTCCAAGGATTTCACCGAAGCTGAGCGCCGATCGCTACGTGGCGCGGCGCGTGCTTCGGCGCGCACCGGCGTGCCGCTGACCATCCACCTGCCGGGCTGGGAACGGCTCGCTCACGAGGTTCTCGATGTGGTGGAATCGGAAGGCGCCGACCTCCGCCACACCGTGCTCTGTCACATGAATCCGAGCTGGGACGACACGACCTATCAGACATCGCTCGCCGCGCGCGGCGCCTTCATCGAATACGATATGATCGGTATGGATTACTATTACGCCGACCAGGACGCCCAGTCGCCATCCGACGAGGATAACGCCCGTGGCATCCTCAACCTGGTCGACAAGGGCTACGCCGATCGGGTGCTGATGTCGCAGGACGTGTTTCTCAAGATGATGCTGACCCGCTATGGCGGCTTCGGCTATGCCCACGTACTGCGCCACTTCGTACCGCGCTTGAGGCGCCATGGTCTCGACGAGGCGGTGATCGACCGCATGCTCAAAGACAATCCAAAATCGGTGTTCTCCGCCTGACGGACGCCTTTTCCACCTACTGCCGAGGAAAGCAAAATGACCAAGAAGATCCTGCTGGCCGGCGAATCCTGGGTTTCGACCGCCACCCACATCAAGGGCTTCGACCAGTTCGCAACCGTCACCTACCATACCGGCGCCGATGAACTGTTGAGGGCACTGAAAGGTGGACCGTTCGACGTTACCTTCATGCCCTCGCACGAGGCGCAGCGTGATTTTCCGCAGACCATGGAAGCGCTGTCGGCCTATGACGCGGTGGTGCTGTCCGACATCGGCGCCAATACGCTGCTGCTCCACCCGGACACCTGGATCAAGTCGCAGACGACGCCCAACCGGTTGAAGCTGATCCGCGACTATGTCCGCAATGGCGGCGGCCTTCTGATGTTCGGCGGTTACTATTCCTTCCAGGGCATCAATGGCGGCGCCCGCTATCGCAAGACGGCTGTCGAGGAAGTGCTGCCGGTTACCTGCCTTCCCTACGACGACCGCGTCGAGGTGCCGGAAGGTTTTTCGGCAGTGGTCAGCGGCAAGGCCAGCCATCCGATCCTGAAGGGTCTCGGCGGCGATTGGCCGGTGCTACTCGGCTTCAACGAAGTCGAGGTCAAGCCGGGTGCCGAGGTACTGGCTACGGTGTCATCCGAATATGGTGCGCTGCCGCTGCTCGTCACCGGAACTTACGGCAAGGGGCGGTCGGTTGCCTGGACCTCGGACGTTGGCCCACATTGGCTGTCGCCAGATTTCGTCGCTTGGAAGGGCTACAAGACGCTGTTCGAGCAGATGCTGGCCTGGGCGACCGGACGGGACTGATCCATGGCGCTCTACGTGGTCGGCAACGTCTGCGTCGACGACACCTTCTATGTCGATCGGCTGCCGCGGCCCGGCGAGACGGTGAACACCGTCGCGACGGCGCGCGGGGTTGGCGGCAAGGGCGCCAACCAGGCGGTGGCGGCTGCGCGTACCGGCGCCGACGTTGTTTTTCGCGCCGCGCTGGGCGCCGATCCCGATGCGGTCTTCGTGCGGGCGGCGCTCACCGCCGAGCTATCGCTCAACGGGCTCGTCGTGCTCGACACGCCGACTGATCGGTCGACGATCCTTGTCGACCGGGCAGGCGAGAACGTCGTCGTGACCGCCGCCGCCTCTGCCAGGGCTTTTGATCCCATGGAGCTTTCCTCATGGCCGGGGAGGGGGGACCACCTGCTGATGCAAGGTAATCTCGCCCCGGACATCACCAAAGCCTGCCTGGACGCGGCCCGCGACCGGGGCGCCACTACCGTTTTCAATCCCAGTCCGCTTGGGTCCGCTCCCGTACCGGAGGTCGATGTCATCATCGTCAACACTATCGAGGCTGAGGCGCTGGCCGGTTGCACCGATCCGGCTGAGGCGGCTCGTCGTCTGTCGCGGGATGGCGCTGCGAGCGCGGTCGTCACGCTCGGTGCCGGTGGCGCCATGTTTATTGCCTGGCAAACCAAGCAGGTAGAACGCGTCGCCGCTCCCGTGGTGACGGCGATCGACACGAGCGGAGCCGGCGACGTCTTCGCCGGTGTGATGTCTGGATGTCTCGCCCATGGCCTGCCGCTCTCTGACGCCGTAGCCGTTGGTGTCCGCGCGGCGGCTATTGCCGTCACCCGACGCGGGACGCTTGCCGCCTGTCCGAGCCGTTCAGAAATTGCCGCCCTGATCGGCGGACCTTCGAGGAAGTTCTCATGACCGAAGCCGCAACACCGGTCGGCCAGACAGCCGGCGACGCTCTCCAGCAACTGTTCGGACGGACCAAGGTGGTGATCGGCGTCGTCCACTTGGCGCCGCTGCCCGGCTCGCCACGCCATGATGGCGGCCCAGTCGAGGAGATTTACCAACGCGGTCTCGCCGACGCGCGCGCCTATCTCACTGGTGGTTGCGATGGCGTCATCGTCGAGAACCATGGTGATGTGCCCTTCTCGAAGCCTGACGATATCGGCCCCGAGACAGCCGCCCACATGGCGGTCATCGCTGATCGTATCCGTCGCGAACTCGGCCGACCGATTGGCATCAACGTGCTGGCCAACGCGGCTCTGCCCGCGCTAGCGGTTGCAAGTGCCTCCGGTGCCGGTTTCATCCGCGTCAATCAGTGGGCCAATGCCTACGTCGCCAACGAGGGCTTCATCGAGGGCGAAGCGGCGCGTGCCATGCGCTATCGCGCCCGCCTCAGGGCGAACGGCGTGCTGATATTCGCCGATGCGCATGTCAAACACGGCGCACACGCCATCGTCGCTGACCGGCCGGTCGAGGAACTGGTGCGCGATCTCGCCTTCTTCGACGCCGACGCGGTGATCGCCACCGGTCAGCGTACCGGACACGCCGCCGACCTCGGCTACATCAGGCTGATCAAGGACGCCTCGCATTTGCCGACGCTGGTCGGCAGCGGCGTCACGCCAGACAACGCCCGTGACATCCTGGGTATTGTCGACGGCGTCATCATTGCCAGCGCCCTGAAATATGACGGCGTCTGGTGGAACACTGTCGATCCCGATCGCGTCAAGACCTTCATGGCCGGGCTCCGACCATGACCCGTGGTCCTGTGATCGATGGCCGCCGTTTGCTCGCTCACCTCGATGCTTTCGCGGCGATCGGTGCCACGCCGGCTGGAGGCGTCAACAGGCCGGCGCTCGGTCCCCACGACAGGGCGGCGCGAGCGCTGCTGGCCGAACTCGGCGCGGCGCGCGGCTTTTCGGTCTTCCAAGACGCAGCCGCCAATCTATTCCTGCGGCGAGCCGGTGCCGATAACGACCGCCCTCCCATGCTGATCGGCAGTCATCTCGACAGCCAGCCAACCGGTGGACGCTTCGATGGTGCACTCGGCACGCTCGCCGCGCTCGAGGTGCTGGAAACGTTGGAAGACCAGAAGATCGTCACGGCCGGTCCGGTCGAGCTGGTGGCCTGGACCAACGAGGAGGGCAGCCGCTTTTCGCCCGGCGCATTTGGTTCGCAGGTCTATGCCCACGGTGCTTTCCCCGCAGGGTGGCAGGACGCGGTGGATAGCAACGGCGCCCGCCTCACCGACGAGTTGGCGGCGACGCTAACGGCCTTGCCCGCGGCCGCCGAAAGGCCATTCGGCGGTCGGTTTACAGGTTATCTCGAATTGCACATCGAACAGGGGCCGCTGCTCGAACGCGATGGCGCGCTGATCGGCGTTGTAGAAGGGATCCAGGGCACTCGCTGGCTTGAGGTTTCCATTGAGGGGCAGGTGGCGCATGCCGGCACGACGCCACTTGCAGATCGCCATGACGCCATGGCGGTGGCCGCGACCATCATTGCCCGTCTGCAGGAAACGGTGATGCCGGCCGATGCCGATGCGCGCCTCACCGTCGGCCGCCTCTCGCTCACGCCGGGCGCTGTCAACGTCATCCCGGGCGAGGTCACCTTCTCCATCGATCTACGCCATCCGAATGGTCCTGAAATCGAACGGCTTGAGGCCGAGATCATTGGATTGACGGCCGAGACCGCGGCCAGCGGCGGTTGCCATGCCTCGGTGAGAACAAGCATGGATGTGGCGCCGGCGCGCTTTGACCGGCGGTTGATCGGCATTGTCGAAGATAGCGCAAAACAGCGCGCCTTTCCCTGCCGGCGAATGTTCTCCGGTGCCTTCCATGATGCGTTGTTCATGGCTCGCCTCGGGCCGGCGGCGATGATCTTCGTGCCCTGCCGTGGCGGTCTCAGCCACAACGAGGCGGAATATGTCGAGCCGCATCAGGTGATCGCCGGCGCGCAGGTGCTGTGTGACGCCACGCTGGAGGCGGTGGCTGCGTTAGCGACGGCATGACTTATCAGGCCGATCGCTGTGTGTGATACCGCTTGGTGTGAAAGCTTTCAGGCAGTCACCAGGCCGGCCAGCTTGTGGTTGAAGGGACGCCCTGGAAACAGCGTCCGCATTGTTTTTTCCGGATCCAGTCCGAGGCTTTCCGCCGCGACTACGGCGATGAGCGCGTCGAGGTCGAGCGTCGGTGTGAGGTCTCGTCCCTCATAAAGGTGCCCTGTCGCAAGGCCAGGCCAGTCTGAAAGCACCCGCCCGCCCTGAACCGAACCGCCAGCCAACATGGCGGCAGAGGCGGTGCCGTGGTCGGTTCCATCGGTCCCATTGGCCGCGGCGGTACGACCGAATTCCGTCGCCACCAGCACGGTGGTCTTCTTCCAGACATCACCCAGGCCATCACGCAACGCGCCGATCATCTGGTCGAGTCCATGCAATTGGCTGCTGAGACGCTGCTTCTGAGCGTCATGCGTGTCCCAGCCAGAGGTCTCTATCATGGCAATGCGTGGCCCATTTGGGCTGCCGAGAAAGACCGCCGCCGTTTTGCCAACGGTAGCGGGGTCCTGTCGCGCACTCACCGCCTTGGCCAGCCCTCGGTTTTCCATGGCTCTGTTCCAGAGTGCGTGGAGTTCGGGGTCGGCATCATAAAGTGCACCGACCCGCTTCAGAAGGTCGTCTGGCGCTTCCGGCAAACTTGATGGCGCATAGGAATTAACCGGAGCCGCCCCGCGCAAGGCGAGCGGAATGGTCGGAGCAAAGGCAATCGCCTCTTCCCGGCTCTTCGGCATGAGAGAGGATAACCTGTTCAGCCAGCCGTCGCGCAATTGGTAGGGGTTTGATCCGCCGCTTTCCAGCACGTTCTGCCCATCGAAATGCGAACGCTCGCGATAGGGAGACGCGACTGCCTGGACGAACAGCGACTGTTTCTCCTGATAGAAACCGGCGAGCCGTTCCAATGACGGGTGCAGGGCAAACATACCGTCGAGCTTGTGCATGTCCTTCGGATCGATCGCCAGCGAGCCACGCAAGCCGGCCAGGGCCGGATCTCCATGCGGGATAACCGTATCGAGCCCGTCGGCGGCACCGCGTTGGATGATGAAAACGAAGCGGCGATCCGTCTCGACGTTGGCGAAAACCATGCTCGGAGCGAAAACGAGCGTACTGGCGCCGAGCGCCGCCCCTCGCAGGAAATTTCGGCGGTCCATCATGGGGCTATCTCCTCTGGAATTCCGGCGAAACAAGCAAAAGCGCAAGCGCTGTGGCGGGGGATTCTGCCCGGGCGATTTCGGTCGCTGTCGTCTTTGACAGCGACGGGCCGAGAAGTGCGCTGGCTGCCGCGCGCGCATCTAGTGTCGGGTCGGCTTTGCGGGCGAGCCGCTGCGCAACCTCGACACGGCGGACCAGCACGTCGGGCGCCACCCAGCTGGCGGCGATGTCGTCGTAACCGGCCGGCGACTGTGGCCGCCAAACCGGTTGGCCAAGCTGCTTTTCCGTCTGCGCCATCGTCGTTGTGACGTCCGGGGGCGATCCCAGCGCCCGGAGGGCCGAAACGCTCCATTCCCAAGGTGTCTTGAATTTGCTGGCTTTCGACGTCCAGGCTTCGGGCGCACTTATCAGCGCCCGATAGACGGTCGGCAGGTCACCTTGTGACTGAAGAAAGGCCGATTGCAGCCGCTTGACCAGGGCGAGCGGTGGCTCGTCGGCGACAAAGTGCCGGGCGAGTTTTGTAGCGACATGGGTCGCCGTCGCCTTGCTGTGCGCGGCGTCGCCCAACACGGCCTCCGCTTGGTCCATCCCCTGCTGACTGTATGTCCTGCCGAGGATTGTGCGCGGGCCGGGTTCGTGAAACTGCGGCCTGAACTCGAACGCGCCAGCCTGGGCTTCATCGCCTCCGTCTTGTCCGGCGACCGTCCACCCGGTCATTGCGAATGCGAACTGGGTGACGTCCTTCTGGCTATACCCGGTACGGACACCCAGCGTATGCAGCTCCAAGATTTCGCGGGCCAGATTTTCATTGATGCCGGGCTTGCGTGACGGGTCTTTTTCGGCAGCGCGTTTGGCGCGGATACTGTTGGGCCCGATGGAGCGGTTCTGGTTGAGATAGAGCAGCATGGCCGGATGCTTCTCAACAGCCAAGAGCATGTCCTCGAACGGGCCAAGCACATGCGGCCGGATCGCCTCGCGCTCGAACGAGCCGGCGAGAGCTACCATCAGTGGCTCGTCGGCGGAGAGGGCGAAATGGTTGGCCCAGAAGTGTACGAGGCGCTCGACGAACGGCGCTTGGGTGGTCAGCGCCGACAGCCCTCGGGCGCCGATCTCGGAATCGTACAGTTTCTGGCCGCGCTTTCGCAGCTCCTGCCGCGCCTCCGCGCGTTTTGCCTCCGATAGGCTGCGTATTTCGGCGCTGTCCTCGCGATAGGTCGTAAATATCTTGTCCGATGACGGAAGCTCCGCCATCGCGGCTGGCTTGGCCTCGAAGGTTTCGAATTGCCCGAGCAACCAGCCTTTTGGATCGTCTGGGCTTTTGTCGCCTGGACGAGCGCCGAGGCCGAAGCGGTTCAGCGCAATAAAGGCGTGCTCGCCGTCAGAGGGAATGCTCACGCAAGCCTCCTTCCAGTTGAAGATGATCCTTGAACGGGAAGAAGTCCCCGTTCCGTCGAACGACCCTATTTTTTTGTGTCACGCGGCAGCATCTGTCCGCGCGAAGAAAGCCCCTCGATGAGGATGGCACGGCTTTGGGGATCCAGACTTTCCGCAAAATCCACCACGGCTGCTTCAAGGCGGGCGCGAGCCCTCGTATCGGCGGCACGGGTCATTTCAAGCGTCGAGTCAATGGTGCCACGGTCGAGATTGGGCGCCTTCAGCAAGTTGGCGAGTTTGTCACGCTCTTCGCGCGCTATTTGCGAGTCTGGCTGTGCGTCGCGCCTGGCCGTTGCCACCACTTGGCGGAACGTTTGGCGTTGGTCTGGGTCCAGCGCTTGGGCCGCCGCCGCGAGCCCTTGCCCCGCCTGTTGGGGTGGGGTGGGCGCCGGCTGCCAGAACCACCCGCCCGCCGCCGCGCCAAGGATGAAGATATTGAGCGCAAGCGATGTGGCAAGCGCGGTTTTAAGGGTGCCGTCGTTCATTGGGTTTCACCCAGGTCGAAATAACCGACACCGACGTCGAAGCTGGTGAGAATCGGTTGTTCGTCTTCATCAATGAGAGGCTGTGCCGAGGGAGCATAGACTGTCATCAGGAACGCACCTGCGATTGCTCCCGCGAGGCCCGCGCCAACGATACCGAGACCTTGAAGGAGCCAAATCCATGGCAGCCGATGGAACTGCGGGCGAGAGGCGATGACAGCGCCCATCAACGCGCTGTCCGGAAGGGCGACATGATAAGTGCCCAAAAGATGGTCAAGGCCGGCCTCGCGAGCCAGCAGTTCCCGCGTTTCGATGTTCTCGCGCGCAAAAATCTCAGCCGCCGCGCGCTCTTTCTCGGGCCAGCGCTGTGGTGCGGCGCCGTAGGCCTCGACGATCTGGCGGAATCTCTCAGGGGTCATGGCCGATCTCCGGCGAGGCTGGCTCGTAGGTTGCGGCGAGCACGTGCCAGTAGACTCTCGAGCGCCTCGACACTGATCCCCATGAGTGTGGCAGCTTCGATGTTGCCGAGGTCTTGGTAATATTGCAGCACAATCGCTTCCTTCTGCCGATCCGGCAACGCGTCGATCGCCGCCTTGATCGCGTCGCGCTCTTCCCTCATGGCGATGCCGCTGTCCGGTCGGGCGCCGGGGTCGGCGCGTTCCGGCGGTTGGGCAACATAGATCTCGCGCCGCTTGCGCAGGCGGTCCATACACAGGTTGAGCGCCACCCGGTGTATCCAGGTATCGAACAGCGCCTCGCCGCTGCGCCATTTGCCGGCTTGGCGCCAGATCCGCAGGAAGACGTCCTGCGCCACATCCTCGGCCTCCGCCCGATCGCCGAGCACTCGGCTGGCAAGGCCAAGCAGGCGTGGAAGCTTGCGCGCGACCATCTCCCGGACGGCGCCCTTGTCGCCGCTGGCCACGCGCTCAAGCAGCGCCTCGTCTGGATCATTGTTCGTCAATGCTCCCGCTTCTCGCTAGGTAATTGGTTGTCGCTCGGGGGGGCTTGGGACAGACCAGCTTCCCGGTTGAACGGTCGTAACTTACCGATCCGTCGTCCCACTGCGAAAAACATGCGGACGCTTATCGTTATTCCGCCAACAGCAGCCGGCTTTGGAGCGCAAGTTTCGATGACCGGCGCGATTGTCCGAATCTTGGAAGAACTTTTTGTTCGTTTGTTGTCTGAAATAAGCGAATACTTGCGGTGCGTCGCATATCGCTGAGCACCGGCGTCGATACCGCGCAGGCCGGGCCACTTGCCGTCGGCCTTCGGAAGGTGCTGTCACCGGCTTGTCACTGACCGCCATCATGACGGTGTGGCAAATGGGAATGGTGAGATACCGATGGCAACCCAAGGTGTTGGCTCAGGCGAGGAAGGTGCGCGCGGAAGCGCCGTGGAGGTCTTCTCCGCCTTTCTCAAACTGGGCCTGACGTCCTTCGGTGGCCCCATTGCCCATCTGGGATATTTCCGAGAGGAACTGGTCGTTCGCCGACGCTGGCTGGGCGACCATGCCTATGCCGACCTTGTCGCTCTTTGCCAGTTCCTGCCGGGCCCAACCTCCAGCCAGGTCGGATTCGCCCTGGGCTTGATGCGAGCCGGTTGGCTGGGCGCCTTCTCCGCCTTCTTGGCTTTCACCTTGCCGTCGGCGCTGATTCTCGTGGCTTTCGCGCTGGCTGCGCCAACAATTGGCGGGCCTGTGGGACAGGGCGCCCTTCATGGCTTGAAGGTCGTCGCCGTTGCCATCGTGGCGCAGGCAGTTTGGGGCATGGCCAGAAACCTGTGTCCTGATCGACAACGATCGGCAATCGCCGTTGCCGCCGTTGCCTTGTTGGCCTTTGCGCCCGGTGGCACCGGCATGTTGGCGGCGATTGCACTCGGCGCGGCGGCCGGACTTGCTCTTGGGCTAGGGGAGGCCAAGCCTACTAGCGGTCACGTCGCGGTGCCGGTGTCTCGATGGCTGGCTGGTGGAGCCATCCTGGTTTTTATCGCCCTGCTGGTCTTGTTGCCACTGCTGGCCGAGCAATCGCACATGCTTGCCGTCGTCGATCGCTTTTATCGGGCAGGAGCGCTCGTCTTCGGCGGTGGTCATGTCGTGCTGCCGCTTCTCGACGCCGAAGTGGTGCAAAGCGGTTGGGTAACGCGTGATGCCTTTCTTGCCGGTTACGGCGCAGCGCAGGCCATGCCCGGACCGCTTTTTACCTTCGCAGCCTATCTCGGGGCAGTTTTGGCGCCAGGGCCGAACGGTCTCACTGGTGCTGGACTTGCCTTGGCGGCCATCTTTCTTCCTGGGTTCTTGGTGCTCATCGGTGTTCTGCCCTTCTGGGATCAATTTCGCACCAAATCCTCCGCGCAATCCCTGATGCGCGGGGCAAATGCGGCTGTCGTCGGTATCTTGGGCGCCGCCCTCTACTCTCCGGTCTTTGCCAGCGCGATAGCTGACACGCGCGACTTCACCTTGGCGCTCATCGGCTTCGTGGCGCTTATGGTCTGGAAGGCTCCGCCGTGGCTCGTCGTTGGGCTGTCAGCGGTGGCAGGAGCAGGGATGATGCTGCTTGGCTGAGTAAGGCTATTGAGAATCGCAAATCGTGCAAGATGACTGAGATACAATCCAGGAATGCGTAAATCTGGAAATGACGATTCTTTTCCTCAAGCTTTCTCAAGAATTCATGAGTTTTCAAATATGCTATAATGACTATATCAATCGGCTTATTGATGAGTGAAAAATAAATACGCCGTTAATAAATCTACTTGAAAATATAACCGAATAAATATGCCACGCATTCGTGGGTCTCGGGCATCGGTGGCCCAATTTTGTCGCATATGCCTAAATATTGTGCCCGGGCTACCGAGATTACACGAGGGGCATATGGGCGGGACGGAGCAGACGAATGTCCATTCGCGGAAAATTGGCTATCGTTGTTGTCATGCTTCTTTTACCGCTTGGATTGATGTCCGGCTTGTTTGTATCGCAGAGCAAGAAGGACATCGCATTCGCCGACGCTGAGCTCGCCGGAACCGGCTGGCTTCGCCAAATGTGGCCGTCGTTGATCTCCTGGGCATCTGAACCCGATAGCAGCGATGCAAAAGTTCTGGAGGCTGCTAAGTCTCTCGCGTCGCCCGACTATTCGTCATCTGTGCGCGACGCGGCCAGCCGCCTTTCGCTGTCCGACAAAAAGCCACCCGAGATCGGATCTTCCTTCCGTGATCTGGCGACCGCGGCGGGTAACGACAGCAATCTGATCCTCGATCCGGATCTCGACAGCTTCTATGTCATGGACACGGTGGTCGTTCGTCTGCCCGACCTGATCACCCGCGCTGCCGAACTGGATATGCTGGCGCGCAGTCAATCGAAGCTTGATACTCTCGATGATGCTGCTCGTGCCGCCTTCATCGTGCTTTTGGGGCAGATCGAAACCGACATGAGCACGATCAAGGCGTCGGTTGATGTCGCCATGGCAAATAATGCTTCCGGCACCGTCGCCGCCGCACTTGACGGTCCGACCAAGTCGTTTGCCGACAGCGTTGGAACATTCGCGGGAACCGCCGACAAAGTCGCCGCCGATCTGCGCAATGACGCAATGCGCGCTTCCGCCGACGTTGCTGGGCTTGCGACTGCGAACAAGGCACTGGTCGCGGCGGCCGACCGTTATTGGCGGCAATCGGCCGACCAGCTTGACCAGTTGCTCGATGTGCGCGTTGCCGGCTTTTGGACCCGCATGCTTTCCATGCTCGGTCTCGCGCTTGGGATTGCCGTTCTCGCCATTGTTGCAGCCGTTCTCTTGTCGCGTTCGATCGTGCGCAGCATCAGCAGCCTTGATGGGCATATCCGAGAGCTCGGTGACGCCGATATTTCCACGGAACTTGTGGAGGCTAGCCGTACCGACGAGGTCGGCCAGTTGGCCCGCGCCGTCGCTTATTTCCGAGACCGGACGATTGAAAAACTCAACGAGGCCAATTCCGAGGAGCGACAGCGCGAGATTATCCAGAACAAGCGCAACGCTTTGGCGGAGGTGGCGGATCGTCTTCGCCTCTCGGTCAACTCCGTTGTGTCGGCGATCAACGCTGTGGTGAAAAATGTCAGAGTCGTCATTGAGGCCGTCGCCACCAATGCTTCGACGACGCGCACCGAACTCGACCGTTCGCTGAGCCAGCTTGACCTCACCAACAAAGACATGAACGTTGTTGTGTCGTCGGTCACCCAGCTCGCCACATCTATTTCCGAGATAGCGCAACAGACGACGCTTTCGGCCAAAGGCGCGACGACGGCTCGCACCCGCTCGGAGGCGGCCAAAGCTTTGGGAACCAAGCTTTCCGAAGCGTCAGAGCGAATTGGTCAGGTGACGACCTTGATTTCGGCCATCGCCCAGCAGACCAACCTCCTTGCTCTCAATGCGACCATCGAGGCGGCAAGGGCGGGCGATGCCGGCAAGGGCTTTGCCGTGGTCGCCGCCGAGGTCAAGCAATTGGCCAATCAGACGGCTGGTGCGACCGAGGAAATAACCCGTCAGGTCGAAGATATTCGCTCCGCCGCGCAGGAGGTTGCATCGTCGCTGGACGAAATTACTGGCTCGATCGAGGATATGTCTTCTCTCAGTGCAAAGATCGCCGGCGCGATGGAAAAGCAGAGCACGGCGACGTCGGAAATCAACGAAAGCCTGGATAGATCAACGGCGGCCAATCATGATGTTGTCGTCAGCCTCAACTGCTTGCCGCCTCTCGCTTCTCATACAGAAGAAGCGGCCGGAAAGCTGGCTGATATGAGCGCCACGCTGGTCAGCCAGGTTCAAAGTCTCGAGCATGAGGTGGATGCTCTCGTCCACGACCTGATGGATCAGCGTCGGCATGTTCGCAAGGAGACCAACGTCCTGTTGAATGTCGATGCCGCAAACGGTGCCAAACGTGCCATCCGACTGCATGACGTTTCGCGGTCCGGCATGCGCATGGCACAGATCGAGGGATTGGAACCGGGCGTGAAATGCCGCATAAACCACCCGACGCTGGGCGCTCTGGACGTCAAGGTGGTCTGGCGAAACGATCAGGCTATGGGCGTTCAGTTCATTGATCGTGTGCTGTCGGACCAAGAGGTGGATCAGTTGGTTGCCGGGCGGCTCGCCGCCTGATCGTTGCAGTCACGCGGGCAGCGCAAGTTCCCCCGGCAGGAGTGGGCGCGCAGGGCTTCAGAGATGGCCGATCGCGTCGACGAGCAGCTTGGCAAAAACGCTCCATCCTGCGCCCGTGAGCCAGATTAGGGTGAAAGCGCCGACTACGCCTCCGACGGTTCCGGAGACAATCCCGATCACGACGGCGCGCCAGAAGCCTCCCCACGCAGCGAGTACGGCCGACGTGGATGGTGCCGCCGCGGTGTCGTTGCGCCGCGAAGGTCGTTTGGCCGGCAAGGTTTTTTCCTGGCCGATCCGATCCATAGGCCCGAAGGCCAGGCCGGTTGTTTTTCGGCTGTCGGTTTCAAGACTGGGTTCGGTCTTGCGATATCCCGAAGCGTCTTGAGCAGACAGGTCGTCGGTCATATCGAGGAGCGGGCCGAGGTCCGGCTCGATGTCGCGTGCATGCAGGTTCATCGTGTGGCCCTTGTATCGTTGGTAGGGTCGATACGAGGTGTTTGCGGCATTTCTGCGGGCTACGCGGCACTTCCCCAGCGTGCTTGCCCAAGTGGCGCCTTGGCTTGTTCCTACGCTTGGCGAGGCGGGGGGGCGGCACGACGGGCCTGATATGGCTTTGCTGCGCCTGTTGTCCCGACGCATTCCATTACGTGAGCGTTTGGAGCTGACGACAAGGCCATTCCAGCATCTGTGCATCCAGAAAAGAAATGAGATGCCTGGATTATAGTAACGTTTCGATTCGGATACCGACGCTTCCGTATAGGGGACTATACTTCTTGATGAGCGAGCGGCGATGTGAAAGCCTTGCGAAGTAAGGCGAACGGCATTGGTCGTAATGTCTGGTGGGTCCCGAAAACATGACAATAAAAATCCTAATATTCGGGAGCAACCAGAGGGTGGACTGTTTGGAATGACTTCTCGTTAATTGGCGGAACAAAACTGACGCTTTGTTGTACGCCTTGCATTTAAATCGATTGAAATGACGACAAAAACTGCACGGACAAAAGAAGATGAGTGAAGATACCGCGGTGGATGACGTTGAATCCGAGGCCGAAGAGGCTCCGGAGGATGAAATCATCGTCCTAGCTCAGAAATGGAAGAAGAAAAAAGGCAGCCTGATCATGGCGTTGCATGAACTTCAGGGGCGACTTGGCTATGTGCCACGAGAATCTGCCATGAAGCTCGGTCGCGAGATGGGCGTGCCGCTTGCCAACATCTATGAGGTACTGACCTTCTATAACTACTTCAAGCTCGAAAGTCCGGGGAAATACATCATTTCGGTGTGCACCGGCACGGCCTGCCACATCAAGGGCTCGCCGAAGCTGTTGCATGGCGTTGAGGATGAGCTCGGGATCAAGGAAGGCCAAAGCACGCCTGACGGCGAATACCACCTTCAAGGGGTACGCTGCCTCGGCTGTTGCGGCCTTGCGCCGCTCGCTTCGGTCAACGGCAAGGTCTACGGCAAACAAGATGTCACCAACGCCCATGGGCTGCTCGAGCACGTCAAGCACGACCAGCCGATGCATGTTGCCGCCGAGTCCGCCGACGCCGAATAGGCCGCCGAAATCGAACCAATCCAGACATGAAGTAGGACCGTTATGAAGCCGGAAGAGCTTGAAGTGAAAGCTGCCGCCGAGCTTGCCAAACAGCAAGCGATGGAAGTGCGCCTGGTCTGCTGCTCGAGTACGGGCTGTCAGTCATCCGGCGCGGCGGATATCGTCGCGCGTATCAAGGCCGATATTGCAGCGAGAGGACTGGACGGCAAGGTTCAGGTTGGCGGTACGGGCTGTATGGGCCTGTGCAGCAAAGGGCCCTTGGTGCGCATGACCTGTAACGCGCATGAGGATGTCCTGTTCAGTGAAATGACACCTGATCTGGCGACACGCCTCGTCGAGGAAGTGGTCGCTCCGATCGCCAGTGGCGAAACGGTCGATAATCCGGTCGGGCCGCTTAGCGCCCACGTCGTCGATCTGCACGCCGCCTTCTTCGCCATGCAGGAGCGCGTCGTGCTCTCCAACAATGGCCATGCCGATCCCGAAAAACTCGCCGACTATCTCGTCCACGGTGGCTATCAGGGCCTCAGGAAAGCCTTGACCATGTCGGCCGAGGAAATCTGCAAGGAAATGCTGGCCTCTGGCCTGCGCGGTCGTGGCGGTGCCGGTTATCCGACTGGTCTAAAATGGGATTTCGCGCGCCGTGTGGAATCCGACGTCAAATACGTCATCTGCAACGGTGACGAGGGCGACCCAGGCGCCTTCATGGATCGCTCGGTGCTTGAGGGCGACCCGCACGCGGTGATCGAGGGCATGATGATCGCCGCGCGCGCCATGAACGCCACCAACGGCGTGTTCTACATTCGCGCCGAATATCCACTGGCCGTCGACCGTATCGAGAAGGCCATTCGCCAGGCCCGTCAGGCTGGCCTCGTTGGCCGCAACATCCTGAATTCCGGCTGGAGCTTCGATTTCGACGTCCGCCTGGGCGCCGGCGCCTTCGTCTGCGGCGAGGAGACCGCCCTGATCGCCTCGGTCGAGGGAAAGCGCGGCACGCCGCGCCCGCGCCCGCCGTTCCCCTCGGTCAAGGGGCTCTGGGACAAGCCGAGCTGCGTCAACAACGTCGAAACGCTTGCCAACGTGCCGCGCATCCTGCTCAAGGGCGCCGATTGGTTCGCTGCCAAGGGGACGGAAAAGTCGAAGGGCACCAAGGTGTTCGCACTGACCGGCAAGATCGCTCACAACGGCCTCGTCGAGGTTCCCATGGGCATCACCATCCGCGAGATCGTCGAAACGATCGGCGGCGGCACAGGTACCGATCGCAAGGTGAAGGGCGTGCAGACCGGCGGCCCGTCGGGCGGCATGATCCCGGAAAGCCAATTCGACACGCCGATTTCCTATGAGCATCTCCAGCAGCTCGGCTCGATGATGGGGTCTGGCGGTCTCATCGTTATCGACGACCAGGACAGCGTTGTCGAACTCGCTCGCTTTTATCTCGACTTCTGCGTCGATGAGTCCTGCGGCAAGTGCGCGCCCTGCCGTATCGGCGGAACGCAGATGCTGCATCTTCTCGACAAGATCGTTGCCGGAGACGGCACTGAGGAGGACATCGTAAACATCAGGATGATCGCTCAAGCCATGCAGAGGGGCTCGCTTTGCGCGCTCGGACAGACAGCGCCCAATCCGGTGCTGTCGGCGCTCAAGCACTTCACATCGGAGTTCACCGAACGCCTCAAGAAGCCCGTGGCTGCCGAAGCCTGATTTTCCGAGATCGAGAAGTGGTCGAAATGACAAACATGATCAACGCAACGATTAACGGCGTGCCTGTGGAGGTTGCCCCGGGAACCACCATCCTGGATGCGGCACGCCAGGTTCACGTGAAGATTCCGACGCTTTGCAAGCATCCGGATCTCGAGGCGACCGGGGCCTGCGGCATCTGCATCGTCAAGGTGAAGAACACCGGCAGGATGCTGCGCTCGTGCTGCACGCCCCTCGACGAGGGAATGGATATCCTGACGGAGACGCCGGAGATCGTCCAGGTCCGACGCGGTATCCTGGAACTGACGCTGTCACGTCACCCGAACGAGTGCCTGACCTGCCTCCGTAATCAGAACTGCGAGTTGCAAGCGCTGGCTGCCGACTTCGGCATGAACGCCTCCGATCTGCCGAACATAGTGCCCGACCTGCCGCTGGACACCTCCACCAAGAGCATCGTGCTGGATCCACGCAAATGCGTGTTGTGCGGTCGCTGCATCACGGTCTGCCAGCAGCACCAGAACGTCTGGGCGTTGAGCTTCCTCAATCGCGGGTTCAAGACGCGCATCGCGGCGGCTGGCGACATTCCATTGGCCGACTCGCCCTGCGTGCGGTGCGGCCAGTGCTCGGCCCATTGTCCGACCGGCGCCATCGTCGAATATGATGAGACGGTTGCCGTCTGGGACAAGCTGCAGGATCCGGATGTCTATTGTGTCGTGCAGATCGCGCCCGCCGTTCGCGTCGCGGTTGGCGAGGCTTTTGGCTTCCCAATCGGCGCCAACCTGACCGGCAAGATCTACGCCTCGCTGCGCCGGATGGGCTTCAAGGCGGTGTTCGACACCAACTTCGGTGCCGACCTGACGATTATCGAGGAGGCCTCCGAGTTCAAGAGCCGGCTGCTCGAAGGAACGGGCGCGCTGCCTTTGATCACCAGCTGCTGTCCGGGCTGGGTCGACTTCATGGAGAAGTTCCATGGCGACATGATCGATCATTTCTCAAGCTGCAAGTCGCCGCATGAGATGGTCGGAGCTCTGTCCAAGACCTATTACGCGCACAAAATGGGGATCGACCCCGCCAAGGTCTTCGTCGTGTCGGTCATGCCCTGCACGGCCAAGAAGTCCGAGATCATCCGCTCCAAGGAGATGAGCTCATCGGGCTATCAGGACGTGGACATATCGCTGACCACGCGTGAGTTCGCGCGCATGATCAAGCAGTCGGGCATTGATTTCGTCGCCATCCCCGAAGAGCAGCCGGACCATATGCTCGGCGCCTATACCGGCGCCGGCACCATCTTCGGCGCCACTGGCGGTGTCATGGAGGCCGCCCTTCGCACGGCGCATTACTATGTCACTGGCCATGATGCACCGCGCGTCGACTTCGAGATGACCCGTGGCCTCAAGGGCGTCAAGGAAGGCAAGATCAACGTCGCCGGCAAGGAGATCCGTGTCGCTGTCGCTCACGGCCTCGCCAATGTCGAACAGGTGATCGAAAAGGTGAGGGCCGCCCGTGAGGCGGGCGAAGAGCCGCCCTATCACTTCATAGAGGTGATGGCTTGCGCCGGTGGTTGTGTCGGCGGTGGCGGGCAGCCTTATGGCGCCACCAACGAACTCCGAAGCAAGCGGGCCGCCGGGCTTTACCAGGAAGACCAAGCCGGTCTCTGGCGCTGTTCGCACCACAATCCCCACATCAAGGAACTCTACGCCAACTTCCTCGGTGAGATCGGTGGCCACGAGGCGCACGAACTCCTGCACACCAGTTATCAGGTGCTGCCGGAGTACAAGCGCTGAAAATATCGCGCTTCGCAGTGGGCCGCCGCGTCAGACGATGCCTGACGCGGCGGCCCTTGTTATTGCTGCCAAGGCCGCGAAGGTGCGCCTATCTCTCGATGCCGGAAAAAATCACTGCGATCTGCTTGCCAGCCTCGGGCTTGGCGATCACGCCGGCAAGGCCCGCGGTTCCGGTCGCCGACGCGACGATATCGGTATGCAGGCGCCCGGCCTTATGGGCCGCCGAGACTTGGGTCTCGTCGACGACGACGGTCGAGCCCCCGCTTGCGCGCATACCCTCGGCAATGGACCACCAGTCATAGGTTTCGTCGTCGAGAATGCCATGCGCGAGGCTGACCGGCGTCGTTTCCCAGGGCCACATGAACTGTGATCGCGTTCTCACCGCTGTTGGGAGGTCTACCCCGCTGAGGCGCTCCCAGGCGCGGGCCAACGGCGCGCAGCCGGCCGTCTGGACGGCGAACAGCTTGGGAAGCGACGATAGCAGCCCGTTCGCGTGCGCCAGTGCCAGACCCTGCGCCAGTGCGCTAGCCAACGCTCCGCCGCCGACTTGAACGAATAGCGCATCAGGCACCGTGCCGACCCGGCTGAACTCTTCCGCCATCTCGAAGGCAAGCGTGCGACCGCCCTCGATCGCCAACCCGTTGTCGGTGCCTTGTACACCAAAGGGAATGGCGCCGGAGGCGACGGCCTCGCGGAAGCGCAGGTAGCAGGGATCGCCAGCCTCACCTGAGCGTCGATCGCAGATGGTGATCTGGGCACCGAGCTCCTTCAGCCGTGCCTTTACCGACATGTCGGCGTCGGGCGGGATGAACACATCCAGCGGCCACTCCGCTGCCCGCGCCACGACAGCGGCGGCAAGGGCCGCGTTGCCACAAGACGCGATTGCCAGCCGCCGCGCCCGAAGGTTTTCGCCGGCCGGCAATCGGGCTGCCTCCAGGATGCGCAGGTAGAGCATCACACCCATCAGATGACGCGCCTTGTGGGAGCCCGACACGTTGTGGGTTTCGTCCTTGACCCACAGCGCTCCTGGCAGACCAATAGCTTCTGCGAGCGGACGCTGGTCAGCCATCGGCGTAACCCGGAAGCCGCGCCCGTCAATGGCCGTCAGGGCCTGGTCGAGCTGGCCGACAAGATCTCCCCAGGCGGAGTCGGCAAGCCCTGATGACCGCGCCAACCGGTAGGGAGAAAGCCAGGCTCGGTAGCGCAGGAAAGGGTCGGTTTCGTTGCCGATTGACGGCGACGGCGCTTCGCTCTTGACCGCGAGCACATGGTCGACGTCATCGCCGCCCAAGCTGGAATTCGGACAGCGGAACGCCAACCGAACGCCGGCATCGACCTCGGCACCGCAGCCGTGGCAACGAAACATCACCATGGCCCTAGAGACCCAGCTTCTTGGCGGCGCCGCTCTTGGCGTTGACGTCGGCAATCATTTCGTCCCAGGCGGGCACGAGATCGAGCAGACCATCCCAGTAGGATTGCTTGGCGCGGGCCTTGAAGTCGTCGATGTCGACGCCCTGCTGCTCCACCCAGGTGAAGTAGCCGAGGTTGAACACGCGCTTGCGGTCGATATGGGTCATTTCGAGCAGGTCGCTGGTCGATGCCGCTGCCAGCGAGCGGCCCCAGGTCTCGCCCGCTGCCACCGTGTCGAACCTATTGCCGAAATCGCGCTTGATCACCTTGTCGATCTCGCTGCCGTACATGGCGGCGCCATCGGTTGCCAGCGAGACGATGACGTCATCCGGGCCCATGTCGTAGTATTTGGCCGTCTTGATAGCCGCCAGCATGTTGCAGATCGACGACAAGCCGAGATTGGAGAGCTCCGCCACCAGCTTCGGATCGATGCCACGCCGCTCCACGAGGTAGTTGCGGCCAACTTCGGTGTTGAACAGAACGATCAAGCGATCGGTGTCGGTGTCGCTGACGCCGGCCACCATGTCGGTGTTCATGACGTTGTGGATGTAGGGCACGTGCTTGTCGCCGATGCCCTGAATGTTGTGCTCGCCGAAGCCGTTTTCCAACAGCGTCGGGCACTCGGTCGCCTCGACGACGACGATCTTCGTGCCATGGCGTTCCTTGAGGTGGTCGCCGGCCGCCAGCGTGCCGCTCGATCCGGAGGCCGAAACGAAGGCAGCAAGTTTCGAGCCCGGACGGTCCTTGGTGATCGCCTTGAACAGCGTCTCCAGCGCCGCGCCGGTGCAGGTGCGGTGGACGAGATAGTTTCCGAACTCGCAGAACTGGTTGAAGATAATGTTGTCGGCATCGCTGTCGAGCCGGGCGCATTCGTCATAGATTTCCTTGACGTTGCTTTCTGAGCCCGGCGTCTTGATGACGTCGGAGCTATCCACCACCCACTTGTCGAGCCAGTCGAAGCGCTCGCGGCTCATGTTCTCCGGCAGCACGGCGACGCCATGGCAGCCGAGAATGCGCGAGATGGCGACGCCGCCGCGGCAGTAGTTGCCGGTGGACGGCCAAATCGCCTTGTGATGGCTGGGATCGAACTGGCCGGTGACGAGGCGCGGCACGAGGCAGCCGTAGGCCGCCAGCACCTTGTGGGCGCGGATCATCGGGAAGCGGTTGCCGAGCGCGAGAACGATGCGGGCCTTGACGCCGGTGAGTTCGCTTGGAACCTCGACGTAGACAGGCGTGTCGGTCAGACCGCTGCGGGCCGTGTCGTTGAACCAATGCACGCGAAACAGGTTGAGCGGGTTTGCGACGTCGGGATCGACGTTGGCGAGGCGCTGGCGCACGCCGTCGGGAATGGTCGTCGGGTTCGCCAGCTGCCCGAGAGTGGGCAGCAGCACGCCCTCTTGTCCTAGGCGAGCGACGGTTCGGTCTAGCACCTGTGTGTCGACGACGTTACGTTCCAAACCGAGCCGCGCCATATTCCGTATCCCCTTGCTAGCCAATTCTCTGATACGCGCCGACCTGCTTTCGCGTCTGCGCGATTTATTGTTCCGCCTGTGTGATGATCGATCACAGGCAACGCGTTTGTCGCTCAAGACCATCTGCGTCGACCGACGTCAACACGGACGATAGTGCGGTCGAGCGACCATGATCGGGACAAGTTACGCCCTTCAAGGTCGAAGAATATCCAGTTTTGAGCGTTGCGACTTGATATGCCGCAAGCCGCCGCTGTGCCGTGCTTTGGGGCGAGAGCAACTGCCAAGCTGCGGGAGCTCGTAACGCAGACCGGCATGGCACCTGCGTGGAACAGGATGGAGCCATTGCTCAGGCAACGGAATACGATGTGTTCCGTATGGGCTCGATCAGTGATGCGCGTCGCGGCGACCGAGCCGCTATTGCTCGTTTCGGCCGGGACAAGCAGTTGCCGGCTTCCTGTCTTAGTGGTAATTGCCAGTAAAGCATCAAGAGTCGGGAGACGCCCGACACCAACCTGCTCCCGAGCAAGGTGGTGCCCTTCGCGAGAGGGGGATGTGGCCGACCGGCAACCAACGGGATTACAGCCACGTGCGTCGCTCCGCTTTCTGAGAAAGAGAGGAAGTTCACGTGGCCAATTCCGCCCAGCAGTTCGCAAGCGACAATTACGCCGGCATATGTCCAGAGGCTTGGGCCGAGATGGAACGGGCCAACGGCGGATCGGCTATAGCCTACGGCGAAGATCACTGGACCCAGCGCGCAGCCGACGCTTTTCGACATCTTTTTGAAAAGGACTGCGAGGTCTTTTTCGTGTTCAACGGCACCGCTGCCAATTCGCTGGCCTTGGCGTCTCTTTGCCAGTCGTTCCATAGCGTCATCTGCGCCTCGTCGGCGCATGTGGAGACTGACGAGTGTGGCGCGCCTGAGTTCTTTTCCAACGGATCGAAGCTGCTCGTTGCTCCCCAGACATCGCTCAAGCTGACGCCGGCGATTATCAGGGAATTGGCCACCAGCCGATCCGACATCCACTTCCCCAAGCCCCGGGTGGTAACCATCACCCAGCCGACCGAAACCGGCCTCGTCTATAGCCTTGATGAGGTGCGAGCCATCGCTGCGGTCTGTCGGGAGTTGGGGCTCAAGTTGCACATGGACGGTGCCCGCTTCGCCCATGCCTGCGCGGCGCTTGGCTGTTCGCCCGCCGAGTTGTCCTGGCAGGCCGGAGTCGACGTGCTTTGTTTCGGCGGGACCAAGAACGGCATGGCCGTTGGTGAGGCCGTCATCTTCTTCGACAAGGCTTTGGCTGAGGATTTCGACTATCGGTGCAAGCAGGCCGGGCAGCTTGCCTCGAAAATGCGGTTCCTGTCGGCGCCATGGATCGGCATGCTGGAAAGTGGCGCCTGGCTCCGCAATGCTCGTCACGGCAATGCCTGCGCGGCGCGATTGGCGGCGGCGATTGCCGGTGAGGCCGGCATCGAATTCCTCTTCCCGGTAGAGGCGAACTCAGTGTTTCTGAGCGCTCCGGAGCCGGTGCTGGACGAACTGCGCCGTCGAGGCTGGCGCTTCTATACCTTCATCGGTGGCGGCGCCCGGTTCATGTTCGCCTGGGACGCCGATCCGGCGCGCGTCGACGAGCTCGCAGCTGACATTCGATCGGCGGCGGTATCAAGGCGCAAGGAAGACCGAGCCGAGCAAGCCCCGCGGCTCGAGCTGGCGGAGGGTACCGAGGCGCTCTGAGAGTCTGCTCAGCCGCTCGGTTGTCCCTCCGGCCTTTCGATTTTTCACCGTCTCAGGCGTCGAGAGCGGCCCTGAGATCGTCGATCAGGTCGTTACCATCCTCGATGCCGGCTGACAGACGGACGAGACCGTCGGAAATGCCGAGCGCGGCCCGCTGCTCGGCCGGGATGGAAGCGTGCGTCATGATGGCCGGATGCTCGATCAGGCTCTCCACACCGCCGAGGCTTTCGGCCAGCGTGAACAGCTTGGTGTTTTCAAGGAAACGCTTGGTGCCCTGAAGGTCGCGGTCGAGTTCGACACTGATGATGCCACCAAAGGCTGACATCTGCGTTTTCGCCAGAGCATGCTGCGGGTGGCTCTCGAGGCCGGGATAGATCACCCGCCGGATGTCCTTGCGGCCTTCGAGAAAGCGGGCGATTGCCAGTCCGTTGGACGAATGCCGCTCGATGCGCAGCGCAAGCGTCTTGAGGCCGCGTAGGGCCAGGAAGCTGTCGAACGGGCCGGACACCGCGCCGACGGCGTTCTGCAGAAAGGTCAGGCGCTCCCTCAGTTCGGCATTGTCGCCGACCACCACGGCGCCGCCGATCATGTCGGAATGGCCATTGAGATATTTGGTCGTCGAATGGACGACGAGGTCAATGCCATGTTCGAGCGGCCGCTGGATGGCGGGGCTGGCGAAGGTGTTGTCGGCGACGGTGACGATGCCGTGCTTGCGGCCGATGGCAGCTATCGTCTGCAGATCGACGATCTTCAGCATCGGGTTGGTGGGCGTTTCCACCCAGATCAGCTTCGTCTCTGGCCGGATCGCCGCCTCGATGGCCTGGGGATCGCGGAAGTCGGCGAACGAGACATCGAGGCCGGCCGAGCGCCGCCGCACCTTGTCGATCAGGCGGAAAGTGCCGCCGTAAAGGTCGTCAGAGGCGACGATGTGGGCGCCGTGGTCCAGCGTTTCCAGGATATTGGCGATGGCGGCAAGGCCCGAGGCAAAGGCGAAGCCGGCGGTGCCGCTCTCGAGATCGGCTATGGCCCGCTCGAAGGCCTGCCGGGTCGGGTTGTGGGTGCGGCCGTATTCCCAGCCCTTGTGCACGCCGGGGCTCGTCTGGGCGAAGGTGGACGTGGCGTAGATCGGTACCATGACCGCGCCAGTGGTGGGGTCGTGGCTCTGGCCGCCGTGGATGGTGCGGGTCGAGAAGGCGAGCCGGTGATTGATGCGCGGGGGCTGGTAGGTCACGAATGAAGCCTCAGGTGATTGATGAGATCGACGCGTGTGACCACGCCGAGGAAGTCGCTGCCGTCGAGCACCAGTGCGACTTCGCCGCGCTCGAACAGGGGGAGGGCGGCGCTGACGGGGTCGACGGACTGCAGCGTGTGCAAGTCGGTGATCATGTGGTCGCCCACTGCCTCGCCGAAGCGGGCGTGGCCGGCAGCGGCCCCTCGCCCCAGTGCCACGTAGAGATCGCCTTCATCAAGGATGCCGACGAGGCGGCCGCCAGCGACGACGGGAAGCTGCGAAACGTCGGCCTGCCGCATCCGCTTGTAGGCGGTGGCGAGCGTATCGTCGGGAGCGACGGTGACCGTTGAGCCATCCTGCTGGCGGCGGATGACAAGATCGGACAGGTTGCCATGGACCGGGCGATCGGCAAGGCCTTGTTCGGCCAGCCAGCCATCATCGTAAACCTTGGACAGGTATTTGGCGCCGGTGTCGCAGACGAGGGTCACCACGCGCTTGGGTACCGTCTGCGCGCGGCAGTATTTGAGCGCGGCGGCGAGCAGGGTGCCTGACGACGAGCCGGCGAGAATGCCTTCCTTGGACAACAGTTCGCGCGCGGCGGCGAAGCTCTCGGCGTCGGTAACGGTGTAGGCGGCCGACACCAGAGACAAGTCGCAATTGGGCGGCACGAAATCTTCGCCGATACCCTCGACGGCCCAGGAGCCTGCCTCGATCAGCTCGCCGGTATTGACGAGTGGTGCCAGTACCGAGCCGGTGGGATCGGCCAGCACCATCTCGGTCTTTGGCGATACCCGCTTGAAGTAGCGGCCAATGCCGGAGAGCGTGCCGCCCGAACCGACCCCGACCACGATGGCATCGACATCGCCGTCGAGTTGCTCGAAGATCTCCGGCGCCGTGGTCGTCTCGTGGGCGGCGGGATTGGCCGGGTTGGCGAACTGGTTGACGTAAAAAGCGCCGAGCTCGCTCGCGAGCCGTTCGGCCATGTCTTGATAGTAGGCGGGATGCCCTTTACCGACATCCGAGCGGGTGATCCGGACATCGGTGCCGAGCGCGCGCAAGTGGGCAATCTTCTCGCGTGACATCTTGTCGGGCACAACGAGAATAACCTTGTAGCCCTTGGGCAGGCCCACCTGGGCGAGGCCGAGGCCGGTGTTGCCGGCGGTCGCTTCGATGATCGTGCCACCGGGCTTTAACCGGCCGTCGGCCTCGGCGGCCGAAATCATCGAAAGGGCGACGCGGTCCTTGATGGAACCGCCGGGGTTGGCGCTTTCGAGCTTCACGAACAGGCGGCAAAGGCCGGTGTCGAAGCGCGTGAGTTCGACAACCGGCGTAGCGCCAATCAGGTCGAGCGCCGAGCGGGCGGGTTTCCTGAGAACGGGCATGGTTTTTCTCCTGGGAGAGTGGCCGCCGGTTCAAGCCGCCTTGGCGAACCGGCGTGGATGGAGGGGGCCGCGCTCGCTGCCGAGAGTCGGCAGGAGGTTGGCTATGTCGGAGAGGTCACGCACGGAAAGGTCGATCTCCGCCGCGCGAGCGATGGCGGTGAGCTGTTCGGGACATCGAGCGCCGATGGCGACGCCGGCCACCCCCGGCCAGGTGAGACTCCAGGCGGCGGCAACCGCCGACGGTGCCGCGTGCCGACGGCTTGCTATCGTTCGGAGGAGCTGCCGGAGCGGTTCGAGAGGCAATTCGTTTGACGCGCTTCCTAGATTGTCCGGTGACACCAGCTCGCCGCCGCCGAGTGCCCGATAGGCGATGACGGTCGGTGTTGGTGTTCGCCGCCATAAAAGCTCGCTTTCGCCGATACGGCGATCGATCAACGACAGTTCAACATAGACTGCGTCACAGGTTCCGATGCGTTCGGCGCGCTCGAGGCGGGCGCTATCGGGAGCGATCAGGCCGACTGCCCGGACAAGGCCGCTCTGCTTGAGGTCGAGCATGGCTGACCAAGCATCCTCGAACAGGGCGTCGGAGCCAGCGGAAAGGTTGAGCTTGACGAGATCCACCGTCTCGATGCCGAGACGGGCGAGTGACCGTTCGAGCTGCTGGCGGAGGCGGCGCGGCTCCATCGCCGGTTGTGGCGTCGCTCGGCGAGAGCGACCGTCCCAATCGAAACCGACCGCTGTGGCAATGAACGGGCGATCGCCGACCGGCACGTCTGCCATGGCGCGACCAACAAGCCGTTCCGCGGTGCCAAAACCGAATATGGCGTCAGTGTCGATCCAGTTGATGCCGAGGTCGATGGCGCGCCGAAGCGTGGCGTCCACGACATCGGCGCTGCTGTCTGTCCCGAAAGCCGCCGTACCGAGCCCAATCCGCGTCAGCGGTGTGCCGCTGGCGGTGGTAAGAGAAGTACTCGGCATTCGGCCCTCTGGCATTTTCCTCGCTCCGGATGGATGTTCGCGCCGGCCTTCGATGGAGTTCCTCAAAAGGCTAGCCAATATTCCGCTGAACCATCAGGGCTGCGTTTTCCTTTTGCTGGTGGATGCCGGAACGATATGCCGCGATAAGGCGGTTTTGCCGCAAGCTATTGCCCCGACGCCTTATGGTGTCCTGAGATACCACTGCAGCCAGTAGCTTTAGTGATGGCAAGGCTGAAGGCGAATTGGGCGCCGCTGCGCCCCCCCACAGGCCTCGGCGGAGAAGCCACCACACATCGAGGCGAAGCGCTTAACTGCGCTCGGTTCGCCTGAATCCAATTCTGGTTCGCTTAGCTCCAAGCCAATAGGGTTTGGCCAAAATAATATGAGGAAAATACTCAATTTTAATCCCGTCTTTTTGCCGGGTGGCGCGGCATAGAGAGGTTCAGGAAATAATGGGTTCATCGAAAGTGACGACGCATGAGATACCCGGAGCCGGTACAGCGTCGCTGAGAAACAGGATTTATGCCGTTCTGGCGGGCCTTTATCTGGCGCAGGGCATCCCGACCTATCTGCTCTTGGTCGCCCTGCCACCCATGATGCGCGAAGGCGGCGCGTCGCGAACCTCGATCGGCCTGTTTTCGCTTCTGATGCTGCCGCTGGTCTTGAAGTTTGCGGTCGCGCCATTCGTTGATCGCTTTGCGCTTGTGCCGTTTCTTGGTCATCGGCGGGGCTGGATCATTCCTACGCAGTTGATGGTCAGTGCCGGGATCGCGGCCATGGCTTTCGTCGAGCCGCATCAGACCGGGACGCTTTTCGCGGTCGCATTCTTTATTACGCTCCTCTCGTCAGTTCAGGACATCGCGACCGATGGATATGCAGTGCGTCGCCTGACGGTGGAGACGCGGCCATTGGGAAACGCGGTTCAGGCTGGCGCGGTCGCGCTCGGTGTGATTATCGGGGGAACCTCCGCACTCGTGCTCTATGGCAAGATCGGTTGGACTTCGACCATCCTTGTGATCGCCACCCTGTCGCTGCTCCCCCTTGTTGCAGCCTTCTGGATGGAAGATGCGCCGCCGGCCATGCGGCAGGCAGGCCAGTCAAAGCAACGAATCGGACTGCTGGAATTCTTTCGTCGGCCGAACGCCTGGATGATCCTTGCCTTTGCCTTGAGCTATCGCGCGAGCGAAGGTCTGGTGCGCGGCATGGAAGGCACGTATCTTGTCGACATCAAGGTGCCGACCGAGTGGATCGGCTACATGACGGGCGCGGCGGCGGCCACGGCGGGCTTGCTGGGGGCTGCCATCGCCGCCCTGATCATCCGCAAGGCGGGGCTTTCGGCGACGCTTATTCTGCTCGGCGGCCTGCGCAGCCTGTGCTTTCTGGCATTTGCGCTCAACGCCTTCGGCGTCTGGCCGGGGATTGCCGTGGCGCTTTCGGCGTCGGCTTTCCAGACTTTCATCCGCTACATGGAGCTTGTCGCGATCTACTCCTTCTTCATGGCGTCGTCCTCCGACAGCCAGCCAGGCACGGACTTTACGCTGCTCAGTTGCGCTGAACTGGTCATCTACCTCATCGGTGCGTCGGCCGCCGGCTTCGTGGCCGACAGACTGGGCTTCGAAGCCCTGTTCACGATCTCCACGTTCATCTCAATCCTCGGCATCGGGATCTCGGTCTGGATTCTCGGGAAGATAAAATCCGACACGGCGACTGCAACAGGCGTGGCGCCAGCTGTGCCATGTGCCCCTGTGCGGCGTTGAAGTAAGGGACGAAATCATTCTCCCCGACAAAACCGGCATGGCCATGCCGGTGACGATGAGCGTCTGGCTCCCAATTATCAGGGCAGGGTCGACATTCTTCTTGTCGCCCTCTGGCGGCAGAGCAAGGCTACTCGCTCGGCTTGCAGAGCAAAGGCGAACGGATTGCGTATCCGTTCGCCGCAAGGGGCGTGGAAATACTCAGCCATACTGACCGCCGCCGGCCTCGTCATCTCGTCCTGCCGCAAGCTTGCGCCATTCGGATGGCTTTAGACCATACCGGCTGCGGAAGGTTCGATTGAAGTAGGACAGGTCGTTGAAGCCGACGAGATAGGCGACCTGGCTGATCGGTCGGGCCGCACCGTCCGCAATCATCATCGCCTTGGCGATTGCAAGGCGTCGTTCGAGAACGTAACGCGAGAACGTCGTTGCTTCGCGGCTGAAGAATTTCTGTACGGCGCGCGGCGTGATGCCTTCGGCCTCGGCGACATCGCTGACTGAATAGCTGCCGTTGGCCATGCTTTCCTCGATCCTTGCCTTGATGGAGTCCAGGCGTGTCTGGCGGGCTATCGGCCGCGGCGCGTCGCCGAGATGCTGGGCCAGAACTGGCAGGAGATCGTGGAAATGCTGGACCATCATGTCAGCATCCTCTCGGCTCTGAGCGGTCTGGCGCAGCATATAGCCGGCATAATTGGTCAGGAGCTGCAAGGGCAGGCAATCAGCCTTGATGGGTTTCAGCATCAGAGCCTGCAGGATATGGCCCTTGGATGCCACCGAATAGGCGGGCAGATGCGCAAGGTCCAGCCGTCCGCCCTCGGGAAGTTCAAGATCCATCGCGTCGTCAGCCGGCGTGAAGATGACGTCATTTTGCCTGACGCATATCTTGCGTTTCCGGTACTTGATTTCCAGCGGTCCCCCCATGGCGCGCAGGATGACGACGCTCTGATCCATTGCGCCCCTAGCCTGGACGGTCAACTGCGCCTTTGGCAAAAAGATCGTCGCCAGAGAGAGCGAAACATAGCGCCAGTAGAGGCCGGTGAGACCCGAAAGGTCGCCGCCTTCCACACAGATTGTCGCCTCTCCCAGCATGTCGAGCAGAATGTTGCGACACATGATCCGGCTGTCGCTGTCCGGCAGCGATTGAGCGCCCAGTTTCAGGGGGCGGATTGTTTCCATCAAGGCTCAGGCTTTCCCTTCAAAGTTCGCGTCAGTCCAAATGAGGTTCGTCGTGATCCAAGCAGGCCGATCCTTTACCTCATAAAACATGAGTTAAATATTCTTGTATTTGAAATTCTGGAGGCTTGATCCGCCTCCAGGTTCTTTTCCGCATTTGGAGGCGTAAATGATCGAGGGGCGTGGGGTTCGCGTGTTGCTTTGGACGTCGGTCGGGTTGGCCGCGTTGTCATCGGGGGCCGGTGCACAGGACAATCAGACGGAGCAAGGGGCGCAATCTTCCGCCACGAACCTTGAGGCCATCGTTGTGACCGGTTCACGCGCGCCGCAGCAGATCTCGGATACGGCCAAGACAATCTATGTTGTTGATTCCAAGAAGATCGAGTTCGAAGCCAGATCCGGCAAGAGCCTGCAGCAGATCCTTGCCGACACGGTCCCAAGCTTCGACCCGGCCAGCGCGGGAGCGAGAACGTCCTACGGTCAAAACCTGCGCGGCCGCACCGCGCTGATCCTGATCGACGGCGTTTCGATGAATTCCGCCCGTTCGCTCAGCCGTCAATTCGATTCGATCGATCCGTTCAACATCGAACGCGTCGAGGTCCTGTCCGGGGCGACTTCGATCTATGGCGGCAACGCCACGGGCGGCATCATCAACGTCATCACCAAGAAGGGCAAGGATGCCGAACCGGGTTTCCATGTCGTGGCGACGGGCGGCATGGGCTCCGGCTTTGGCGGCGGCAAAGACCTCGATCGAAATGTCGGAGCGGCCGTCACCTACAACGGAGAAGCATGGGACGCCCGTTTCTCGGTCTCAGGCAACAAGACCGGCGCTTTCTACGGCGGCGGCGGAACGCTTCTGATTCCGGACATCACGCAGACATCGACCGCCTTCAATCAGAGCCTGGACCTGATGGGGTCGCTGGGCTTCCAGATTGACGACAACAGACGCCTGGAGCTTTCGGGCCAGTATTTCGACAGTAAGCAGGAGTCTGAATACGGCCTCTATTACGGTCAGTTCTTCGCCGCGCTCGCGAACCCATCTCTTTTCGAGACGCGGTCGGGCTACAAGTCTGACTTCAACCCCGAGACGAAACGTTCGATGTTCAACGGCACCTACACGGATGACGACTTTCTGGGGCAGCAGCTTCTTTTGCAGGGCGCTTTTCGCAATGAACGGCTGAAATTCAACCCGTTCCCCTCTTCCAGTTCCTTCACGGGATCTTATTTCGCCGGCAGTTCGCAGGATACTGATTATTATAGCGTCAAGGCGGCACTGGTCGCCGAGCCCATGGACAGCCTGAAGATCACCTATGGCATCGATGCGGACCGGGATTCCTTCACATCGCGCCAGAACGTCTTCGACCTGCTGACGGCGGCGCAGACCGGCGGCATGGATTTCCGCACGATCGGTGTGACGGGGCTTTACCCGGCGATCGACGTATCCACGGTCGCAGGCTTCGCGGAAGCCTCCTACGAGGCAACGGACCGGCTGACGCTCAGCGGGGGCCTGCGTTATCAGTTTGTCAACACCGAGGTTTCTGATTTCGTCGGCGCAGCGCAGCAGGTGGCAATCCTGCAGGGCCGCGCGAGCAGCGCGGCAGCGATTCCCGGCGGTGAGGTGAATTACGACGCAATGCTGGTCAATGCCGGTGCGACATATGAACTCGGACCCGATCAGCAAGTCTACGGCAATTTCAGCCAGGGCTTCGAGCTGCCCGATCCTGCGAAATATTACGGCGTCGGTTCCTATGTGCTTTCCGGCGGCGGTTTCAACCTCGTCGACAGCGTGAATGTCGGCTCGTCTGCTCTACAGGCGATCAAGACCAATTCCATGGAGGTTGGCTATCGTTTCGATGACAGCAAGTACAACCTCCAAGCGGCAGCCTTCTATTCCTTCTCCGACAAGTCGATCCAGCTGGACAGGTCGACGCTGGCCGTCGATGTCGTCAACCGCGAGAGGCGGGTCTACGGGATTGAGGGCAGTGCCGGGAGGAAGTTCGACAACGGCTTCAACGCCGGGGTTTTGGGCCAGTGGGTTCAGACCGAGGTCGAGGGCATCAACGGCTGGGAGAACGATACGATCGGAACGGCTAGCGTTTCGAAGCTCGGCGGTTATGTCGGCTGGAGCAATGACGCGCTGACCTTGCGCTTTTCGGGGCAGCATGTCTTCAGCCTGACCGACGCCGACAATTTCAATATCGACGGTTACACGCTGTTCGACCTTCTGGGGAGCTATACGTTCGAAAACACCAAGACGACGCTCAATTTCGGCGTTCAGAACGTATTTGATACCCAATATACGACGGTCTGGGGGTCTCGCGCGAAGGCGCTTTATGGGGCGCTCGCCGACGAGTCGGTCTTCGATTACAAGGGCCGCGGCCGCACCTTCGCCATTTCGTTGACCAAGACCTTCTGATCGGAGACGAAACGGCCTTGCACGTCGCGCCCATCAAGCACGCCGTTCACGACGGGTCTGTCACGCATCGCTGCTTCACCGCCGATCAGGCGGAAGGACCCAGCCTGAGCCCGAACGGCGCGGTCCTGACGGAGTGCGATTCCAGGGGCAATCGGCTCGAAGCCATCCCGGAGAGCCGAAAGCTACCCGGGCTGGTTACCAATGACGGATTTGCGGCTTGCGGGTACTGGCGTTTCCTCTCGGCTCTGACTGGTTTTGTCTTTTCGGCGGGCGTGCAGACCGAGAGGCTTGATCCTGCCTGCAATGGCTGGCAGCCGGCCGCCATCGTCGAGAACTCATGTTGCAAGTTCTTCAGCGACCGCCGCCGGCATCCTTTGGGCGATGATCTGAAAGCATTGTGATGACATCGGACTTTCCCGTTGCCTTCCGTCTCAAGGCTCGAGCGAAACTGCCTGGGCCCGAACAGTGTCTGTTCCATCTCGCGGAACATCTGAGAGAGCATGACGGCGAGCTTCAGGAGCAGGCCACTGCCTTTCTTGTGTCGTTCCCGGATGTTCGTGGGCGGATGTGGTGCGAGGATGGTCTGCTTCATGTGGATGCCGATTCCGCCGACGCGGAGACGGCGTATTTTGTCAGGAGCTGGCTCGATGGCGTCTTTCGGCATCTGGCAGGCACTCGATCGGTCGAGATTGACTGGGAGGAAAACTGGAGCGCCGGCCGGCTGCCTCCAAGCTTCTCGATCCTGAAGGCCGAGGCGCTGAATATGCTGACACCGCAGATGATGCGCATCACGCTGAAGTGTCCCGACGCCGCGCGCTTTGATCGCGTAGACGCCTTGCACGTTCAGGTCCTTGTCAACTTCACAGATGTGGCAGCCGCAACGGGCGAAGAGCGGCCATCGCCAATATGGCGTCGTTATACTGTTCGCGCAGTAAATCTCACCAGACATACGATCGATATCGACGTCTTCCTGCATGGCGAACGCGGGCCGGGCGCAAGATGGATTCGCCATCTTCGTGTCGGCGACCTCGTGGGTGTCGCTGGGCCCAGCGGCGGAAGTATCGGCTCGGCCGACCACTTCCTGATTGCCGGCGACGAGACTGCGCTTCCTGCGATCGCCCGGATCATGGGCATGCTGCCGCGACATTGCCGTGGCGACGTATTGATCGAAATTGAGGACGGTGCAGAGAGGATTCCGCTCGAGATGCCCGGCGGGTTCCGCCTGATATGGCTGGCTCGACGCGGACACGCTGCCTCGGTACTGGAAGGTGCTGTCATGAGCGCTATTGCCGGCAAGCCGTCGGAAAAGACATTCGTTTGGGTAGCCTGCGAGGCGAGCGTCGCTTCGCGCATCAGAAAATATGTCAGGGCGGCTGCGTCGCGCAACAACCTCGATCACCTGATCGCTGGCTATTGGAAGGCGTGATACCAGAGATCGATGGATAGGATGCATGTAAGGGCTTGGAAACGGAGATTCGGGCAGGCGTGGAGCTCGGGGACCACACTGTTAGATTGCCGGCGGGAGACGGCGTTCCGCTAGTCTTTCGCCCCTACGGTGAGATTATCAGCCGCTCTGAAGATCAAGCTGGCCGGAGCGGATCAGCGCCACATTGCCCCGTTTCTGTTTCTGTGGTCACGCGCGCCGCATTGGTCGCTTCAAGCGCTTCCCATATGCTTGATACGAAGATTCTACAGAAATCAATTCGCGTAATAAGGTATTGAAAAGATTGGCGCACCCGACGCGATTCGAACGCGTGACCTCTGCCTTCGGAGGGCAGCACTCTATCCAGCTGAGCTACGGGTGCGTAGCCGTTCGCAGACACGCGAAGCACGGTTCGTATAACCGACTTCGCAAGCAAGGCAAAGCAAAAAACAGTGCCTGCCGCATAGAGAGTGGGGGTGTGTGAAAAACGCGATCGAGTGCAACTTGCTTGGACGACGGACCGCGGTTCTTTCCCGTCGCACCGTTGCTTTATCCACGCTCTGCGCTTTGGCCAGAGAGTTGTCGGCCACTCACGCAAAAACGGCGCCGAAAGAATCGACGCCGTTTTCTAAATCAGTTCGTGCGCGGCGATATCAGTTGCCGACGGGCACTTCCACAAAGGCGCTGTCGGCCGGCTCCCACATGCGCACGGTCGTGCGGCTGGTCTTCACCGCGTCATGGGTACCAACGACCGGCGTAGCGCCGACCTTGGTCGTCACGAAGGCGCTGTCGGCCGGATCCCAGGAGGTGACGGTCTCGGTGTAGCGCGCCGTATCATTATTGGCGGTCGCCGGAGCCTTCATCGAACCGACGGCAAAGGCGCTGTCGGCCGGATCCCAATAGGTCTGCTCGGCGGCGGAAGCCAGGCTCGGGATGGCAATGGCAGTTACAGCAACGACGGCAAGAGCGAAGGTCTTCATTTTCATACTCCACGTAGTTCGATAGCGTCGTCAGGCCGTTGGAAGTTCATATCCAGCCCCGGACATTCGTCTCGCTTCGATGGGTACGATGTAGACCGAAGTTATTCACGAAAAAAGGGGGCTCCGGGTCAATATGACAGGACGGATTTCGTGAAGTGTTTTCACAAAGCCGTGTGAATTTCGCGATGATTGGAACAAATTCTCGCGATCGGTTCCACACAACCTCGTGATAAGGGCGCTGAACGAAAGCGATTCTGCTCCCCTATAGGTCCGATCAGGGTGTTCGTTGGCTCCGCCTCCAATCCCAGATTCTTGCCTCTGCCATAGTTTGATACACTTTTCCGGCAAATTGGCTGGTGGAGGGCAGCCATTCCAGCGCCGTCGCTGGGTGACGGCCTGCGCAACGCTCTCGATATCTTGGATATGCCGGCGGTAGTGGCCGATGTCCGCAAGGTCGAGGCCAATATGCGGCCAGCGCCAGCCTACTCCGATCGGCATGGCCTGAAGCTCGGCCTCGACGTTTATGGTGATCTATCCGCCTATCCCGCCGCCCGGACATAGGCGAGCATATCCACGTTATTCAGAACCACGGTTGCCCTGTGGCCGACCTTTTCGACAGGAGGCACTTCGTTAAGGCCACCGGTCGATCAAGGAGGCTTGAGCGGCTGCGCGCTGCTGTGTTGGCTGACGCGTTCTCGGCGGTCATAAAACAGGCTCGCCGAGCCGGCATGAACAACTGAAATTTGGTAGAGAATGGTACAGCTGGCTGGGCTTGAACCAGCGACCTTCGGAGCCACAATCCGACGCTCTAGCCAACTGAGCTACAGCTGCACATGACGGCGCGGAACCTAGTTGGATCGCCCCGCCAATGCAAGCCCCCACCAGCCACTTTTTTGCGGTTGATCGCCGCCAAGTGGGGAAGTCCTGCTGCCTGGCTTTTAGGCGGCGATCACCGCGCCGAGGAAGGCGTCGATGGTCGAGCGAAGCTGCCTTGCCTCTTCGGCGACGTCGCGTGAATCCTGATCAAGCCTTTGGGCCGCCGTCTCGGTTTCGCGAGCCGTCTCAAGCACGGCGTTGACATTGGTTGCCACCTGCTGCGAGCCGGTCGCGGCCGCGTTGATAGAACGGCTGATGTTGCCTGTGGCCGTGCCTTGCTCCTCGACGGCTATGGATATGGCCCCGGTATAGCGATCGACCTCCTGCATGGTGGTGCTGATGGTTTGGATCGCCTCCACGGCGTCGGCCGTCGCATTCTGAATGTTATCGACCTGGGCAGCGATTTCTTCGGTTGCCTTGGCGGTCTGGCCGGCTAGATTCTTCACCTCGGCGGCGACGACGGCAAATCCCTTGCCCGCTTCGCCGGCCCGTGCCGCTTCGATGGTCGCATTGAGCGCCAAGAGGTTGGTTTGCTCGGCTATCGCACGGATCAAGGTGACGACCTCGCCGATCTTGGTCGCGCCGGTGGCGAGGCGGTTGATCTTGGTATCGGCATCGCGCGTGCCGCGCGCCGCGTCGGCCACGACGGTGCCGGTTCGCTGTATTTGGGCCGATATCTCGCCGATCGACGTGGCGAGTTCTTCGGTCGCCGAAGCGACGGTCTGCACGTTGCCGGTCGCGTCATGCGAAGCGCTCGAGGCGGCTCCCGCGTCTTGAACCGTGCGCAAGGCGCCGGCCCCCAGAGTGTCGGCGGTGGTCAGCAGGTCCTCGACCGTCTTGTTCACCGCTCCGAGCGCGGTACGAGTGGTCGTCCTGAAATTGTCGATCAGCACTTCGACGCGCTTTTGCCGCGACGCGCGTTCGGCGGTTTCGACGCCCTTGTCTCGCTCGAGCACAATGCGGGTTACGGCGCTGTCCTTGAGAATGACGACGGCGCGAGCAATGCTGCCAACCTCGTTGCCATAGGTGGCGTAGGGAACATCCTGGGCAAGATCGTCACGCGAGATGCGTTCCATCAGCGCCGAGAGTTGCGTCACGGGCCGGATGAGGCGTGCCACCAGCCAAGATGCACCGGCGCATATGCCGGCGGCCAACAATAGACCGAGCAGTGAGATCTTCAGGACCAGGCCGTTCTTGGTGGTCGCGACGGTAGCCTCGGGAATACCAGCGAACAGAATGCCGATGACCTGACCGGCGGAATTTTTGATTGGCGTATAGACGGTGAGATACGGCGCGCCGAGGATAGCGGCCTTGCCGGTGAAACTATGCCCCTCCTTGATCGCCGCGTAGGCGGGCGATGACTTGCCAAGGTCGGTCCCAACGGCGCGGCTGCCATCCGCCTTCTTGATCGATGTCGTCACGCGCGTGAAGTCGTCCTTCGTGGCATCATAGGCAAAGATCGTCGCGGCGGCGCCCGCCGTGCGGGTAAGGTTGTCGATAAGTTCATGGGTTGGAAAGGGCGGAAGGATCGGTACTTCGATGTGGTCGACAGCATCCCCAGACCATGCGACCGTCGCACCGGCGATATCCTTCGTCATCAAAAGGGCGCCTGTCCGAATTGCGATCATCTGCCTTTCCAGCGACTGACGCGCGGCGTCCGCCGATAGCGTGGTGTAGACAATGGACAACAACAGACACACGGTCAGTGCGATAAATATCGCCACGGCTGCGCCGATGACCTTCCACAACTTGAATCTATTGAGTACCATTTTCTGCTTTTTCTTGTAGTTAAAACTGCCTATTCCCAGAATAGCGCCGAGAATAGTGAACCAAGACTTAAGGCCATGGCCTTCCGCGATACTCCGTATAAATGCCACGCAATTATCAGGCCTGGCCGTCAAGACATTAAGGCCATTTTTTCTAGGGCCACGGGGCGTGCCGTCGGAAACAGCCAGCGGATTCAGAAAGTGCCTAGGGCCCCGTTAAGCATTCATTCAGTATCCCCCCTTTTTCTTGTCCGAAAATTTGCCCCGCAAGGGAAAGAAAAGCTTTCTGCGCATATTTAATGGAAAGCCACGGAGAGCGGCTGGTTGGACCGGCTCTGAATGCCCTGTGTTCTGACGGCAGGGGTGGTTTGACATTTGGAGGAAGAGCGCGTCGAGGGAGTGGGTCATGCAGTCACGAGTAGTCGCCTCGCAACACACTTCGATCGGCACTCCCACCAAGAAAAAGGGCGGGAAGCCCCCTGTCGCGTCCGCCCGGCGCCGTAAAGGCAGCGGTCATCAAGATGTACGCTCCATCGTCATCGCCGGCTTCGTTGCGCTGGTGCTCGCATCGATCGTCGCCGCCATCTGGTTCAACGTGAAGCCGTTTCCGGCTGCTTCTTCCGAGTCCGTGCCCCGTCCGCCGCCGAGCGTCGCCGACCTCGAGGCCAAGAAGACCCATTCCTACTGGAAAGTCGGCAACAGCACCTATCGACACTACATTACCGACACGGGTACTGGCGAGATCGTCGACGCCGGCACCGTGACAGTTAAGGAGATGCTCGAACAGGGCATTGAGGTGCCTGGCTATTCACTGCCGAACAAGGCCGGTGGCGCTTCGAGCAACACCGATGAATTGGCCATTCGCTTCCAGGCGATTCAGGATCACCTCAAATAGCGACCGTTCCTGCGCGCCGCAGCATTCCGTAGAGATCACGCGGCTCGTCCGGATCGGCGAGCAGATCGAGTTCTTGGTAGAAGGATGTGCCGGCGAGCTTGTCGCGCACGTAGCGCAGTGCCGAGAAGTCTTCGATGGCGAAACCGACGGAATCGAACAGTGTCACCTCACTGGCGGATGTGCGTCCCGGCACGACGCCGTTGAGAACTTCCCAAAACTCGGTGACGGGATGATCGGCCGGCATCTGCTGGATCTCGCCTTCGATGCGTGTCTGCGGTGCATATTCCACGAAGATCGATGAGCGCTCCAGGATGGCGCGGTGAAGCTCTGTCTTGCCCGGGCAATCGCCGCCAACCGCGTTGATGTGCACACCGGCGCCGACCATGTTGTCGGTGAGGATGGTGGCATACTGCTTGTCGGCAGTGACGGTGGTGATGATGTCGGCGCCCTCGACGGCTTCCTGGCCGGAGCGGCAGACGGCAATCGAGAAGCCGAGAGAAGTAAGGTTGCGTCGGCACTTTTCCGTCGCGGTGGGGTCTATGTCGTAAAGACGCAGGTTTGCGATGCCCAGGATGGCCCGGAAGGCCAACGCCTGGAACTCCGATTGGGCGCCATTGCCGATGATCGCCATGGTTGCCGCGCCTTTCGGCGCAAGGCGTCTGGCTGCCATCGCCGAGGTGGCTCCAGTCCTCAGCGCCGTCAGCAGCGTCATCTCGGTGAGAAGCATGGGATAGCCCGAACCGACATCGGCCAGGACGCCGAAGGCGGTCACCGTCTGCTTGCCTTCGCGCATGTTCTTGGGGTGACCATTGACATACTTGAAGCCGTAGAGCGCTCCATCGGAGGTCGGCATCAGTTCGATGACACCATCGGCCGAATGGGAAGCAACGCGCGGCGTTTTGTCGAAGGTCGGCCAGCGGCAGAAATCTTCCTCGATGTAGTTCGCGAGCTCGACGAGGAAGCGCTCGACGCCGATGCTGAGCACCAACCGCATCATGTTGTCGACCGAGACGAACGGTACGATGGCGAGCGGGGAAATGGCGTTCATGCTGCAAAGCTCCGGGTCGGGCGGTCCATGACAGTGCGGCCCATCAGGCTGGCGAGAAGGTCGACCATCAGAGTGGCGGTGCGGCCTCGTTCATCGAGGAACGGATTGAGTTCGACGAGGTCGATCGAGGAGACGAGACCACTGTCGTGCAGCATCTCCATGATGAGATGCGCTTCACGGAAGGTGGCCCCGCCCGGCGCGGTGGTGCCGACACCTGGGGCAATCGATGGGTCCAGGAAGTCGACGTCGAGGCTGACGTGCAGGCGGCCATTCGCCGCCGCGACGCGCTCAAGGAAACGCCAGACCAAGGCGCCGACGCCGTGTTCGTCAAGGGCGCGCATATCGTGGACGGTAACCCCGGAACCGGCGATTGCCCGGCGTTCGGCGGGGTCGACCGAACGGATGCCGACCATGGTGACGTTGCCGGGCGGCACCACGTGGGAAAGAGATGGGTAGCAGCCGTGAAAGCCGTTCATTCCCGTGAAATAAGCGACCGGCGTGCCATGAAGATTGCCGCTCTGCGTGGTCTCGAGCGTATGGAAATCGGTGTGCGCGTCGAGCCATAGCACAAACAGGGGGCGCCCCTCCTCAGCCGCGCGTCGGGCGATGCCGGGCACCGTGCCGGCCGCGAGCGCGTGGTCGCCGCCGAGGAATACCGGGAAGGCACCGTCAGCGGCATGGTGGGCGGCTTCAGTCACCGTATCGATCCAGGCGGCGATCTCGGGCAGGCGTCGAAGATGCGGAAAGGGAGGCGTGACGGTGGGCAGCGGGCCACGCTTGACGTTACCGAGATCCTCGACCTCGTGGCCGAGTTCGGTGATCGCTTCGACGATGCCGGCGGTGCGATAGGCGCTCGGCCCCATCTCGCAGCCCATGCGGCCCGCACCGTCCTCGATCGGAATACCCAGAAGCCGCACCTTCATGCACGTTTTCCCTCGCTGTTCGTTCGCTGGCATCAGGCCATTATCGACCGGCAAAGTGAACAGGGGGGATTGGCAATTTATAAGGATTAGCTTATCAAAATGGCAGTTCCATTGTCCAAAACGGCGATTTCATGGATCAGCTCGATCAGCAATTGGTGACGCTCCTGCGTCACGACGGCCGCCGGTCGGTGTCCGATCTCGCCCTTGAACTTGGCGTCTCTCGCGCCACGGTCCGTGCCCGCATGGAGCGGCTCGAGCGCAACGGCGACATCCTCGGTTTCACGGTGATCCTGCGCAACGACGCCATCGAGATTCCAGTCCGGGCGGTGATGATGATCGAAATCGAGGGACACGTCCTCGACAAGGTGATCCGCCAACTCGAGGGGTTTCCGGAAGTGGCGGCGATCCACACCACCAATGGCCGCTGGGATCTCGTTGTCGAGCTGGGAGCTGCCACCCTCACCGATTTTGACACCGTGCTGCGCCGAATCCGCCTGCTGCCGGGCATCACCGGGTCCGACACCAGTTTGCTCCTGACGACGCCGCGCACAACGCGCGCCCGCCTGAGCCGGGGCTGACGCTACGGCTGCGAAGGTGGGCGGTTGGCATCAAGCCAGGCGGTCACCGTCGTCACTCCTTACGACGGTGGTGTTTGCCGAAAACGAGGCCGGTTTCGAGCGCCTGTTTGCCGAACTTCTGTCGTACCTCATCCATCGCTCGCTCGGCGGCTGCCTTGCGTGTCGCCTGCTGGTCGACGAGGTCGACTGGGTCGGCGAAGCGACTTTCGCAGAGATCGGCAACCGAGACGCCGAGCAGGCGATATTTCTGGCCGTGTGCCTCCTCGGCAAGCAGCGCGTCGGCGGTGGCGAAGATGCGGTCGGCGAGTTGGGTCGGGTCATTGAGGCGCCGCGCCCGTGTTCTCAGCTTGAAGTCGGCGGTCTTCAGCTTCAAGGTCACTGTCGAGCCGGCGATATCCTCGTGTTTGAGTCCGAAGGAGACGCGTTCCGCCTGTTCGCGCAGGATCGGCCTGAGATCGCCGAGATCGGCAATATCCTCGAAGAAGGTTACCTCCGAGCCAACGCTCTTGCGCTTGGAGTTGGGGACGACCTGCCGGCTGTCCTCGCCGTGCGAGAGCTTGGTAATCCTGAGGCCGAGCGCTCCATAGCGAGCAGCGAGCTGGGCCGGATCGGCTGCCTGCAGGTCGCCCACCGTCCGGTAGCCATCGGCGGCGAGGCGCTCGGAGAAGGCACGACCGACCCCCCAGATCGTTGTGACCGGCCGCGGAGCCAGGAAGGCGGCGGCTTCCGACTGTCCGATTACCGAAAAGCCTTTGGGCTTGTCGAGGTCGGAAGCGATCTTGGCGAGAAACTTGTTGGCGGCCAGCCCCACCGAGACGGTGATGCCGACATCGCGTTCCACCTCTTTTGCGAAGCGGGCGAGCACCCGCGCCGGGCTGGCACGGTGCAGCTTTTCGGTGCCGGACAGGTCGAGGAAGGCCTCGTCGATGGAGAGCGGCTCGACGAGCGGCGTCAACTCCAGCATCCGCCGCCGGATCTCCCGGCCGACGCGCGCATACTTTTCCATGTTGGGCCGGATCACCACCGCGTCGGGGCAGAGTTGCAGCGCCTTGAACATCGGCATGGCCGAGCGCACGCCGCTGATTCTGGCGATGTAGCACGCCGTCGATACGACGCCGCGCTTGCCGCCGCCGATGATCACCGGCTTGGTGGCGAGCGAAGGATCGTCGCGCTTTTCCACCGAAGCATAGAAGGCATCGCAGTCGACGTGAGCGATGACAAGACGTTCAAGATCGGGATGGCGGAGAAGGCGCGGTCCACCACAGGCCGGGCAACGGCGCCCCTCTGCCGGAACCGGCGAAAGGCAATCCCTGCAGAAACCACATGCCGCTTCGGGCATCCCCGCCTCCCGCCGGCCACCTAGAAAACCCTCGCCGCCAGACGACTATAGCTCACTTTCACCGGCCAAAGCATGATGCGCCGCGGCTATCATGGTCGGCCTCACCCGCGCGTCTTCAACGAAGGACAGAAGCAGCGATTCGTCGGCAAGAAAAAATTCCAGCACGCCGGCGAGAAAGCCGGACTCGCGGGCCGCCGCCCTAAGATCGGCCGGTCCGATACCGGAAAGTGACAGGAAGCGTCCAAGCGCATCCGGGTTTCCAGCGAGATAGGCGAGGGCGGATATGGCCAGCTCCTCCGCCGCTTCGACGCTAAGCCTTTTACCAATTGGCATGTTCGGACCATCGTTTGGGATTGCTAAAGGAATCCGTACTATATTTGTTATACTGGAATCAGTGCGGCAACCTATCCCTACCGGAAGGCGTTCCTACGTACGAGCCGTGTGCGCTGGAATGGAAACCCGCCGAGCACCTGCACTACCAGCGCGCGAGGCGGAAAGAGAGTCGAATGGCCAAGACAGTTCTCATCGTCGAGGACAATGAGCTCAACATGAAGCTCTTCCATGATCTCCTGGAAGCGCATGGTTATCGCACGATTCAAACACGTAATGGCATTGAAGCCTTGGACTTGGTGCGTACCCACCGGCCGGATCTCATTTTGATGGATATCCAGTTGCCGGAAGTGTCTGGGCTCGAGGTCACCAAATGGCTCAAGGAAGATGACGAGCTGCGTTCCATCCCAGTGGTCGCGGTCACCGCATTTGCCATGAAGGGTGATGAGGAGCGTATCCGTCAGGGCGGCTGCGAGGCCTACATTTCCAAGCCGATTTCAGTTTCCAAATTCATCGAGACGGTGCGGACTTATATCGGCGACCAGTAAGAGTCGTCCGGAACGGAAGAGTGTGATGACAGCGCGTATTCTTGTTGTCGACGACATCCTGGTCAACGTGCGCCTCATGGAGGCTCGCCTCACCGCCGAATACTTCGATGTCCACACCGCCACCTCCGGCGCCGAGGCGCTGGCTATGCTCGACAACGCCACCTACGACATCGTTCTCCTGGATGTCATGATGCCAGGCATGGACGGTTTTGAGGTCTGTCGCCGTATTCGAGCCAATCCAAAAACCATACAGCTGCCGGTGATCATGGTCACGGCCCTTGACCAGCCTGCCGACCGTGTCCACGGGCTGGAAGCAGGAGCCGATGACTTCCTGACCAAGCCGGTGTCCGATACCCAGCTGATCACCCGAGTTAAAAGCCTCGTTCGCCTGAAGCAGCTCACCGACGAACTCGACCTCCGCGCCAACCAGGGCTCGGTTGCCTTCGATCGGGCGATGACCTACGCCGATCTCACAGCCCGTGCTCCTGGGCGCGTGTTGCTGGTCGAGGATCGCCGTTCGGCCTATGTGCGCGTCGCCCAAGCACTTGCCGGCGAAATGACAGTGGAGATCGAGACCAATCCCCAGGAGGCCTTGTTCCGCGCCGCCGAGGGCGATTACGATTTGGCGCTGATCTCAATGAGTCTCGATGATTATGATGCGTTGCGCCTTTGCTCACAGCTGCGATCGCTCGATCGGACTCGCCTGTTGCCCATTCTGCTGATTGCCGATCCAGAGGAGGGCGGCCGTTTGGCGCGCGGTCTGGAGCTCGGCATCAACGACTACCTTATCCGTCCTGTCGATACGCATGAGCTCATCGCTCGCTGTCGAACCCAGATCCGGCGCAAGCGCTATACCGACCGGCTGCGGGCCAGTGTGCTGCAGACGATGGAGCTTGCCATCACCGATGCGCTGACCGGCCTCTACAATCGCCGGTACCTCGATTCGCATCTCGCCGCGCTCGTTGAGCGGGCAAATGAGAAAAAGGGCGACTTGTCGCTGCTGATCGTCGATATCGACTATTTCAAGCGGGTCAATGACACGCACGGCCATGATGCCGGCGACGAGATCCTTCGCGAGTTCTCGACCCGTATCCGACGCAATCTGCGTGCTCTCGATCTGCCCTGCCGCTTCGGCGGCGAGGAGTTCGTGATCGTGATGCCGGAAACGGATTACGGGATTGCCTCCATCGTCGCCGAACGGTTGCGCACCAAGATCGCGCGCGATCCCTTCGCCATTCATGGGGGGGCGGAGTTCGTCGATGTGACGATTTCCGTCGGAGCCGCTTATATCCTGCACGATGGCGATACGCCGGAGACGCTCCTGAAGCGTGCCGATAACGCCCTCTATCGTGCCAAGGCGGAAGGTCGCAACCGCGTCGTTCTCGCCGCCGCCTGACGAGACGACAAGTCCGTCGCGGACCTTGAAGAGATCCACACACCGCCGCGCCTGCCCGGGAATCCGACGATCCTCTGGGCTGTTGAGTGCGAGAAAACAAAAGGATGCAGCGGTGCTGGATCCCCAATGTGGCCCTTTGTCTGCCAGATGCGGTCATCCATCAAACGCGGAAATTAAGGTTACTTGTTTATGATTAACTCACCGAAATCATGGGGTGAGTAAGGATGTTGTTGTAAACAACTCGTTAAAAAGCTAAAACAACAATGTTGATACTATATGAGATTTTGGAAAGAGATACAGTTGCTTTCCAAACTACAACCCGGTGAAGCCAGGTCCGCCGCATCTCCTGGTCTTGTCGGGTCGGTCGATCGATGCCGGCGAGAGTGGCCTCCTCGTTGACCCGGCATCGATCGACCACTCTTGCTTTTCGCCGATGCTGACGATCAAACGCCCTGTTTTGAGGAGCTCCCCCGTGTTGGCGGTGTAGGGCTCCATCCCGAGCGCCTTCGTCCCCAATTTCGAGGTTTTTCCCCTACCGGGACGGCAATCGCGTGCTTCGGCGTCGCCGGTTGGTCGCGCTATCCATTGGGTCAGCCGAAAACCAAAACCAAGCCTTTGCGGCTATCCACAGCCACCTGCCCACCTTGTTGGCAGATATGTGCGAATAAATGTTCAAAAAATGAACATGATGCATATTGCTTAGACATTGGGCAATTTGACTTGCAATTCCAGCGACTTCCCCGGCAAAATGGCCTTATTCCAAGCCAACAAGGGGAACGTCATGCTGAAATCCGCCCGCCGCCTTGCCGCGAGGGCCGCTTTCGTCGGTCTTGCGGGGATCGCCTCGCTTACTGCCGGCGTAGCGGCCGCATCGGCCGATACGCCCGTCAAGTTCACGCTTGACTGGAAGTTCGAGGGGCCGGCCGCCGGCTTCCTGCTGGCGCTCGACAAGGGGTACTTCAAGGCCGAGGGGCTGGATGTCACCATCGATAGCGGCAACGGTTCGGTTGAAGCTATTTCCCGCGTCGCCAACGGCACCTACGACATGGGCTTCGGCGACATCAACTCGCTGATCAAGTTGCTTGACGAGGACCCCTCGCAGAAGATTAAGGGCGTCTACATGGTCTACGACCGCCCGACGTTTGCCGTGGTTGGGCGCAAGTCGCTTGGCATTACCAGCGATCCCAAGTCGCTTGAAGGCAAGAAGCTCGGCGCGCCGCCGCCGGATGGCGCCTTTGCCCAGTGGAAGGCTTTCAAGGCCGTCGCCGGGATCGACGATAGCAAGATCACGCTCGAGTCGGTTGGCTTCCCGGTCCGTGAGCCGATGTTGGCCAAGGGCGACGTCGACGCGGTGTTTGGTTTCTCGTTCTCTGTGATCCTGAACCTCAAGGCGCAGGGCGTACCGGCCGACGACATCGTTCCTATCCTGATGGCCGAACACGGCCTCAACCTTTATGGCAACACCGTCACCGTCAACACCGACTTTGCCGCGAAGAACCCCGATGCGGTGAAGGGGGTGCTGAAGGCGCTCGCCAAGGGGTTTGCCGACGCCGTCGCCCATCCGCAGGAGGGTGTCGACGCTGTGCTGAAGCGCAACGAGACACTGAACCCGGATATTGAACTCGAACGCCTCACCATGGCCAACAGCCAGAACATCAAGACGCCCTATGTCGCCGAGCACGGCATGGGCGGCATCGATCCGGCGCGGCTCGCCGCTTCCATTGAGACGCTGAAAACCTCGATCGGCCTCAAGGGCACGGTGACCGCCGATAAGGTGTTCGACGCAAGCTTCTTGCCACCGGAGGCCGAGCGCAAGCTGCCCTGACCCAAATTTTGGACCGGTCGACTCTCTCGGCCGGTCCTATCTTCTTGGAAACGCGAGACACATGACCCACCTCGTCTCCATCGAAAACGTCGACATGCGCTATGGCGGGGCGAGCGGCACGCTGGCAGTCGCCGATCTTACCTTCAAAGTCGATAAGGGCGAGTTTGCCGCCGTGGTCGGTCCGTCCGGTTGCGGCAAATCGACCCTGATGCGTCTGGTCACCGGGCTGCATATTCCGCAAGCTGGCAACGTTATCGTCGCCGGTCAGCACGTCACCGAGCCGGTCAGCATCGTCGGCATGGCGTTCCAGAATCCCAGCATGTTGCCTTGGCGTACAACGCTCGAAAACATTCTGCTGCCGCTCGAAATCGTCGAAAAGCATCGCAAGCGCCTGCGTGCCCACAAGGCGGAATACGTCGAGAAGGCCGAGCATCTGCTCGAGGTGGTCGGCCTCAAGGGATTCGGGTCGAAATATCCCTGGCAGCTCTCCGGCGGCATGCAGCAGCGCGCCAACCTTTGCCGGGCGCTGATCCACGAGCCGCAGCTTCTGATGCTGGACGAGCCCTTCGGTGCCCTCGACGCTTTCACGCGCGAGGAACTGTGGTGCGTCATCCGCGACCTGCACGCCGCGCAGGATGTCACCATTGTTCTGGTCACCCACGATCTGCGCGAGGCGGTGTTCCTGGCCGACAAGATCCTGGTGATGACCGCGCGGCCTGGCCGCGTGCTGCGCGAGCACCATGTGCCCTTCGCTCGGCCGCGCGATCTCGAGATTACCTACGACAAGGCCTTCAACGACGTGGTCCATGAACTGCACGGCGAGATCGCCAGCGCGAGGAGAACGGCATGAGCGCGATCGTCGAGGACATCCAGAAGCCCGAGCCGGCAAAGCCTCTGATCGCCCGCATCGATTGGGTTAAGGCCTCTCCCTGGCTTTACACCATTGCACTGTTCGCGATCTGGGAAGCGGCGGTACGTGTGTTCGACCTGCCCTATACCGTCCTTCCAGCGCCCTCGCGCATTTTCGCGGCCCTCTATCAGTACTGGTCGCCGATCTGGAAGAACTCGCTTCAGACACTTTACACGACGACGCTCGGCTTCCTGATGGCGGTGGTCGGCGGTCTTGCCCTGGGGCTGTTCATCGGCTGGTCGAAGATGATCTATGCCGGCCTCTATCCGCTGATGATCGGTTTCAATGCCGTGCCCAAGGTGGCGGTCGTCCCTATCTTGGTCATCTGGTTTGGCATCGGCGCGGTGCCGGCCATGCTGACGGCCTTCCTGATTTCCTTCTTTCCGATCGTCGTCAATGTCGCCACTGGCCTTGCCACAATCGAGCCGGAAACCGAGGATGTGCTCCGGGCGCTTGGGGCCAAGAAGCTCGACATCATGCTGAAGGTCGGCATTCCCCGCTCGATGCCCTATTTCTTCGGCTCATTGAAAGTGGCGATTACGCTCGCCTTCGTCGGTTCTGTGGTATCGGAGACCGTCGCCTCCAACTACGGCCTCGGCAACCTGATGAGTTCGGCCCAGAGCCAGTTCAACGTGCCCTTGGTGTTTGCCGGCCTGTTGGCGCTCGCCGTCGAGGGCATCGTCATGTACTCGATCATGGCCTGGGTGGAGAAGCGCATGACCGGTTGGGCGCATCGGTCCACCATGTCTCATTGAGGGAACGCTTCTCGGTAGGATAAGCCTTGCGCGACCGGAGGTCACAGCTTTAGCTGCGCAGGGTTTATCCGAAGGAAGAGTGAAACATGTCATCGATCGATCGAGCCGCCCTCGCCGCTGCCGTGGCCTCGTTGCCGGAGCGTTTCAAGGGACCGGGTGGCGTGGTTGGCGTGATGAAGGACGGCGAAGTGGTCCTCCGCGAGGCTTGGGGCTATGCCGATCCCGATGCCGGCTTGCCGATGACTGCGTCCCGTCTGATGCCGATCTGTTCGATCACCAAGCAGATGACCTGCGGCGTGCTGCTTGACCTCGTCGGCGCCCCATCGGCGCTTGACGACAGGCTGGCCGATTTCCTGCCGAATCTTGAGGGGCGGCGGCCGACGGTCCGTGAACTTTGCGACAATCGCTCGGGTCTGCGCGATTATTGGGCCCTCACCGCGTTGCACGGCGCTCATCATGAAGGCGTCTTCCGCCGGGAGGACGCGCGGCCGCTGTTTGCCCGCATGAAGACCACGCATTTCGAGCCGGGCAGCCAGTACTCCTATTCCAACGGCAATTTCCGCATCCTGTCCGATCTTCTCGAAGAGCGGTCCGGTCGTTCGCTGGCCGAACTCTACGCCCACCATATCTTTGGTCCGGCCGGCATGCGGGACGCTCGCCTCGCGGCTGACACGGCAGCTCCTCTCAATGGCGTTGTCGGTCATGAGGGCAATTCCGCTGTTGGCTGGTTCCCGGCGACGAATCGCATTCTCTGGACGGGCGACGCCGGCGTCGCCGCGACCCTCGACGACATGCTTGCCTGGGAAGGCTTTATCGATCGCGCCCGCGACGATGCGGATGGGCTGTATACGCGGTTGTCAACCCAGCCCACCTTCTCCGATGGTCGTTTGGCGCGCTACGGTATGGGCCTTGCACACGATCGAATCGACGATGTTGCGATCACCGGCCACGGTGGCGCGTTGCGTGGTTTCCGCATCCGTCGATTGCACACGGCATCCGAGCGGCTTTCGGTGGTGGTGATGTTCAACCACGAGGCCGATGCGCATGCCGCGGCCCTTTTCCTGATGCGCGCCGCTCTCGGCCGCCCCTCGGTGCCTCAGGCAGGCGATACGCCCGCCGACCGGGCGTGGGCCGGAGCATATGTCGAGCCGTCGTCCGGCCTTTTGCTCGACATTACCGCCCACGGCAATGCCATCCTCGCCCGCTTCGCCGGTGGCGCCGAGGTGCTGTCCTATGGTCCGGACGGCATCGCTCGGTCCAATGGCATGACGCTATCCAGGGAGAATGAGGGACTTGGGCTCGATCGCCCCGGCGACAACCTCCGCGGTGTCGCGGTGCGTCTTGTCGGAGAAGCGGCACCGGATATCGCCGGCCGCTACTGGTCGCCGGAAACCGAGTCCGCGCTGGAAATCGAGGCGATTGGTTCCACCTTCGCTGCTCGCTTTGACGGCTTCCTTGGTCGCGGTCCGATGCACGCCATGAGCCACGTCGCCGCCGACGTCTGGAAGCTTTCGACCCCGCGCGGCATGGATGCGCCCGCTCCCGGTGATTGGACCGTCCGCGTTCACCGCGCCGCCGGTGGCACCGTCGAGGGGCTTGCCATCGGCTGTTGGCTTGCCCGAAACGTGCCGTTTTCGCGGATTGCCTGACCGCTTACGCTCAACCCAGGCTGCCGGCGCGATCCAGGATCATGGCGGCAGCGCCACAAGCGACGGCATCGGTTGCCACGACCTCGGGCAGCAGGATCGCCGGTTGCACGACGCGCGCGTTGTCGAACGGATTCGACCGCGCGAAGTCGAGCCAGTCCGCCAATCGCGCTCGCACGATCTGAGGTAACGTCCCTCCGACATAGATAGCCGATGGCGCGAGTACGGCGGCGACGGTAAACGCCAGTCGGGCAAGTTCGGGACCGGCCCGTTGAAGCCAAGCTTCCAACTGGTCGGGATAGTCGGCCAGATAGGACGCCCACTTATCGGCATCGCGGCCCGGGGGCACATCCCCACCTCGCGCCGCGCACCAGGCTGCGAGGTCCTCGAATGATGGGCGACTCAACGTTCGCCCTCGCAGCGCGCCAATTTCTCCGGCATTCCCAAGATTGCCGCGATAGAGCGTCCGATTGATGATGATGCCGCCACCGATACCTTCCGAAAGATAGAGATAGGCGAAATTCGCGTGGCCCGCCGAATTGCCGAGGGTTAGTTCCCCTATAGCGGCGGCATTGGCATCGTTCTCGATCAGAACAGGGCAGCCCAGTACTTGGCTCAGTTGGATCGACAGGTTGTCGCTGGCCCAGGACTTTACCTCGTCAGCCAGATCGAGCGGCATCGTCTCCTGGCGGAAACGCGTCGGCATCGCGATACCCGCACCGAGCAGGGTGTCCCTCCCCAGTCCATACGCCGCCATAAGCGCCTGCGTCCCGCTGTCGATCGCCGACAGCACATCGGCAAAGGCGTCGAAAGGTCCTAGCAGGAGCCGGTCTCCGAGCGCATTGCCGCCAAAGTCCAGAAGGGTGAGTAGGACGGAATAGCGAGTGGCGTTGATGCCGAGAGCGTAGCCGGCGGACTTTTGCAGTTCTAGGTCGATCTGAGGAGCTCCACGCCCGCCCTTGCGACGAAGGCCCTCGATGACGAGGCCACGCGTCAGCAGGTCGCGCGTCAGCAAGCTGACCGCCGCTGGTGTCACGCCGCAGGCTTCGGCGATTTCCACCCGGGACGCCGAGCCTCTCTGCCGCAGGTAGCGCAGCAAGGCCGTTTGAGTTCCGCCGATGCCGTGTGGTCGAGACATGTCCTTCGTCGTCACCGTTCGCTCCCAATCCAAGACAATGTCATACAAATGTTATTTAAGTAATCTACTTAATTAAATAGCCGAAACGCGGATGTACACACCAATGACCAGACCTATTGCTCTCCTCGCCACCGTTGCGATTTCCGTTCTCTCCCTCAGCCCAGCACTGGCTGAGACCATCACCATCACGCTGTCGACGCTCGCCGAGCGGAGCGCGCCGGCCCGCATCACCAATATCCAGGCCGCCGCCGAAATCATCAACCAGCAGTTCAAAGCCGCCGGCGTCGATAAGCAGATCGTCATAGACGCCAGGAGCAGCGCCGCCAAGGGCTGGGACGATCTGGCCCTCGAACAGCTCAAGGCCTTTGCCGTTGGCCAGGGGCCGGACATTTCCGTGCTGCCGCACGAGTGGGTCGGCCAGTTCGCTCAGGACGGCTATGCCATGGCCATGGACGACAGGATTGCCGCCACACCTTGGGTCTATGGCGATATCTTGCCCGTCCTCTGGAGTGCCGCCAAGGCAACCGACGGCAAGATCTATGGCATCCCGCAGGACGCCGAGGTCCGCATGTTCTTTTACAACAAGGACATGCTGCGCAAGATCGGCAAGGATGAAGCTTTCATCGACGGCCTGCCGGAAAAGGTCGAGCGCGGCGAATTCACCCTCGACGACCTCACCGCCTTGTCGAAGGAAGTCGTCGACAAGGGAGCCGCGCAATACGGCATGCTGCACCGTCCGAACGTCGGCATCGACTACCTGATGGTATTCCAGTCCTTTGGTGTCAAGTTCACCGACGAACAGACCGGCAAGCTCATCTTCCCGAAAGCCGAGATGACCAAGGCGCTTGCCTGGTACGGCCGCAACGCCAAGGAAGGCGTCACGCCCGTCGACAACACGGCGATGAGCTGGGAAGCCATCCAAAGCGCCTTCAAGCAGGAAAAGGCTTTCATCTTCCATCAGGGCGTCTGGGCGCTTGCCTGGCAGGTCGGAACGTCGATGGGCGCCACTTGGCCGAGCGACGGCGAGGGTTATTTTAAGAAGATCGGCTGGATCCCGGCTCCCGCTGCCGAAAAGGGTGGCCAGCCCGTCAACCTGTCACATCCGCTGCTCTACATGGTCAACCCGAAGGGCCAGCACGCCGATCTCGCCGCCGACCTGGTTGCGCTCGCCACGCTGCCCTACTTCAACAACCAGCATGCCGTGAGCTCCTATCACACGGCGATCAGCAACGCACAGATGGCGATGCCGATCTACAAGGAGAACTGGGCCCTCTCCGCTGCCTCGCCGATGATGGCGCACGCGCGGTTCGTCCCGAACAACAATAAGTTCAGCAGCTACAACAAGGTGCTGTTCAGCGGTCTTCAGGCTGTCGAAACGGGCAAGATGACACCCGAGCAGGCGGTGGACTTCATCGCCGACGAACTGCAGCTCCAGTTCGGTGCGGATATCGACATCCGCGACGCCGTCGCCAAGTGACCTTGGCCCATCCCGCCGCCCGGTTCCAACCGGGCGGCTTTCCCTCGGACCGACTATTTCCATGATTCCGACAGTCCAGTTGCGCTCGCATCGGCCGGCTCGGCCGATGTTTTATCTGGCCCCAGCCCTCATCCTCCTGATGGTGTTCTTCATCGCGCCGATCTTGGTCAATACCGTGATCGCTTTCACCGACATGGGGCCAAACCTGCGCGTCGGCGCCCTCACGGTCGAGAACTTCCTACGCATCGTCCAGCGCGACGCGCGATTGCCGCTGGTGTTGATGACGACATTGATCTACGTCGCGGCCACGCTTTTTCTATTCAACGTCGGGCTTGGCGCTCTGTTGGCGATCGCCTCGACGGCAATCCCGGACCGGCTCGGCAACCTCTTCCGCGGTCTCTGGCTGCTGCCGCGCATGAGCCCGGCCGTTCTTTATGGCATTCTGTGGATCTGGATCGCCGATCCGTCGCCTTCCGGCCTTTTGACCATGGTGACGACGCCGCTCGGTTTGCCATCCGTCAATCTGCGCAACGATTTCCCGCTGCTGCTGATCGTGTTCGCCAACGGTGTCGTCGGCGCCTCCTTCGCCATGGTCATCCTTACCGCTTCGATCCGCGCCATTCCGCGGCATCTTTCTCATGCGGCGCGCGCCGATGGCGCCAGCGAGTGGGGCGTACTGCGCCATGTGATCGCCCCCGCTCTGTCGGCGCCGATCCGCGTCGTCACGCTCTATCAGGCGCTGTCGCTGTTGACGACCTACGAGTACATCCTGCTGATCACCGGCGGCGGTCCGGTCTACGACTCGACTCCCTATGCGCTCTACATCTATCGGCGCGCCTTCGAAAGTGGCGCTTATGGCTACGGCGCCGCGCTCGCGCTTGGCCTGATGGCCATCGGAGTCGCGCTGACCCTGCTGCAATGGCGCGTCAGCCGCATGCACACCACCTTTGCCGCTCCCAAGATCGAGGTTCTGTGATGGCGAACGACTCTCTCGCTGCCGCGCCGCCAATGGATTGGGTTCGCCTGGAACGTCGCGGCCTTGCCAATCGTATCGGCCTTCTCACAGTGGTGATCGTATTCCTCACCATCGTGTCCGTGCCCCTGCTGCTCCCCTATCTGTGGCTGGCGGTGAAGTCGTTCACCACCTCGGACGACAGGATCGGCCATCTTGTTCTGTGGCGCGTTGGCCTGATCGCCACGCTGGCTTACGCTGGAGCGCTGATCCTCGCGTTGTTGACCGAGCGTTTGCCTCGTCCGGCGCTTTTATGGTGCGCCCTCGCGGCCGTCGTGGTCCTGCTGATGGCAGTGTTCGTGTTGCCCCATCTGACGCTGGCCAATTACCGCTTTCTCTGGCAGCGGGACATAGCCGAGACCGGCACGTCACGTCAGGATCTCATGCCGTCGGTCTGGGCAGCGCTGACCAGTTCCCTGCTGTTGGCCGTCGCGCAAACCATTCTCGTCATGCTTACCGCCACCCCCGCCGCTTACGCCTTGTCGCGCTTCGCTTTCGCCGGGCGCGAGAACCTTTTGCGCGGGCTGCTATTGCTGCACGCTTTTCCGGCCTTGGCGCTCACCGTCGCCATCTTCGTACAGCTGCACTACATGGGCCTGCTCAATGCCTTACCCGGCGTTGTGCTGGTCATGAGCGCCCTCGAACTGCCGTTTGCGATCTTCATTCTCAAGGGCTTCTTCGACACCGTACCCTGGGACATCGAGATGAGCGCCCTGACCGACGGTGCCACCCGTGCCCAAGCGTTCCGCCTGATCGTTCTGCCGCAAGTCCGCGTTGGCCTGATCGCCGTCGCCACCTTCACCTTTTTGCGCGGTTGGGAGGAATACGTCTTCGTTCAGACGCTACTCATCGACAAGAGCCAAATGACGATGAGCCTCTACCTCTTCTATGTCGCCCAGGACAGCATGGGCGCCGACTATGGCATGGTCGCCGCCGTCGGCATGGTCTACCTCCTGCCTGTCCTGATCCTCTACGTCTTCACGCAGAAATATATCACGCAGATGAACTTCGGCGGGATCAAAGGATAACGATCATGGCCAGGATCACGCTCGAAAACGTCACCAAGAGCTGGGGCGAGACACAAGTGCTCCAGCCTATGAATCTGGAGATAGCCGAAGGTGAGTTCGTAGCCCTTCTCGGTCCGTCCGGCTGCGGCAAGTCGACGACGCTGTTTCTGCTGGCAGGGCTCTACGCACCGACTGGCGGCACGATCGCCTTCGATGGCTATAGCGTTAATCGCATCGACACGCGTGATCGCAATGTCGGCATCGTCTTCCAATCTTATGCGCTTTATCCCAACCTGACGGTTCGCCAGAACATCGCCTTTCCTCTGCGCTTCAAGTCGATGCCCCGTGATGAGGCGGCTCGGCGCGTGATCGAGGCGGCCAATCTGGTACAGATCGGCGCACTTCTCGATCGCCGCCCGGCACAGCTCTCCGGCGGTCAACAACAGCGCGTTGCATTGGCGCGAGCGCTGGTCAAGGAACCGAATATCCTGTTGCTCGATGAGCCGCTGTCCAACCTCGACGCCACGCTGCGAACCGCCATGCGCGCCGAGTTGAAGAGCCTCCAGAAGCGCCTTGGCATCACCACTCTGATCGTCACGCACGACCAGATCGAAGCGACCACCATGGCCGATCGCATCATCTGCATGAACGCCGGCGCCATTGCCCAGATCGGCACACCCGCCGATCTTTATCGCCGCCCGAACGACCTCTTCGTCGCTGGGTTCATCGGCTCGCCACCGATGAACCGTCTCGCCGCCACCGCTCGCGATCGCAGGGCGCGGGTTGGGACCACGACGCTGGCGCTGAGCGCCGCGCATGAAGGCGACATCACGCTTGGCATTCGTCCGGAGGATGTCGCGCTGGTCGCGCTCGAGGCGGCACATCTCGTCGGTGAGATCACCATAGTCGAGCCGATGGGGCGCGAAGTCTTCTACACGTTGTCGACGCCCGCTGGCGTCCTCAACGTGCTCGAACATGGCGAGATTGCCCGTCATGTGCTCGGCGACCGCGTCGGTCTCACTTGCAAGCGCGACCTGCCGCTCGTCTTTGACGCGCAGGGCCGGCGCATCGCCGACCTAAGCGTCGATCTCTCGCCGTTCGCGCCCGTGAGCGCCGGCCAACTGGAACTTCAGGCATAACGGATCCTCAATGACCAACATTGTTTCGCATCGTGGAGCCAACCGCTTCGCGCCGGAGAATACCTTTGCGGCGGCCGACCTGGCTCTAGAACAGGGCGCCGACTATATCGAGCTGGACGTGCGCGAGAGCGCCGACGGCGTGCTCTACGTCCTCCATGACGAGGGGCTGGAGCGTACCACCAATGGCAGCGGGCCACTCGGTCACGCCCTGTCGAACGAGATCGATGCCCTCGACGCCGGCGCCTGGTATGGTGCTGCCTTCAAGGGCGCCGTGGTCCCCCGTCTCGACGCCTATCTCGAGCATTTGCGCGGTCGATGCGGCGTCTATCTCGAGCTGAAATATTGCGATCCGGCTAAGGTTGCGACACTCGTTCGCCGTCTCGGCATGACACGGGAAACCTTCTACTTCTCCTTTTCCGAGGAGATGCGCTGTGGCCTGCAGGCAGTGGCGCCGGAATTTCGCAAGATGATGACGCTGGACATCGGAAAGTCGCCGTCATTGGTCGCGGCGCTACATCACGCGTCGATCATCGAAGTTTCGGTGGAGCAGATGCGCCGTCCGGGCCTGCTTGCTGCCTGCCGCGCGGCTGGGTTGGAGGTGATGGCGTTCTATCCCGGCGACGATATGGCAATCCACCGCGAGATCGTCACTGCCGGTGTCGACTATATCAATCTCGACCGCCCTGACCTCTTCGCCGCCGCGCGGGGGGAAACGGCGCTCGCCATGTGTTGACGCTCGCACGAAAAGCCTTTTGCCGCGAACTTGTGCAACCGAAGCGAGAGCGATTTGCTCCCCTCGCTTCGGTTGATTCATTCAACGACCTTTTATTCATTCTTTTGGCTGAATTGACCGTCCGGCTCATCGGACCTAAGTTCTTCATCGTGAATTAATTAATCGAGGGAAGCACGGGAGAGCTTGCCTCGGCTGGGCGGCGACGGTTGGGAGACTGTCGTCGCCACCTTCAACAGCCGACAAGTTGGTTGCTTCGATTTGCTCCGGGGGGAGTGGGAATGTCGGCTCGCAAGACGCGAACCGGGCAGGGTTCAAACTCTGCTCAGGTTCGTCTCTATAATGAGCGGATCGTGCTTCAGGCGCTGCGCCGTTTCGGCGAGGCGTCGAAAGCCGACCTCGCTCGAGCGGCCGGTCTCACCAACAATGCCATTGGCACCATTACGGCCTATCTCGCCGCCGCTGGTCTCGTAATCGAACTCGGCAAGAAGCGTGAGGGGCAGCGCGGCCAGCCAGCCATGATGCTGGCCTTGGCCCCGGAGGGTGCCTATTCCATCGGTGTCCGCATTGACCGCGTCGGATGGGAGACGGTGTGTGTCGATTTTGGTGGCCACATCCTCGCCAGTCGATCGCACGACTCCCTGCTGCCGCCGCCACAGGACATGTTGGCCGCCGTCGCCGACGATATCAGATCGATCGAACATGAGATTGGGCCGGATCGCTGGGAGAGGCTTGCTGGTATCGGTCTAGCGCAGCCCTATCATCTCGGCAGCTGGCTGAGAGAGCTTGAGTTGCCTGCCCAATCCTTCCGTTTGTGGGACGACTTCGATTTCGGTACCGCCCTTGAAGCGGAAACCGGCATTCCGGTGTTCGTTGAGAACGACGGCAACGCGGCCGCTATCGCCGAACTGTTCTACGGCCACGGCCGCGTGTTGTCGGACTTCATCTATCTCTTCATCGGTGGCGCCGTCGGCGGTGGTATTGTGCTGGATGGCGACTGCCTGCGTGGCAGTCGGGGTAACGCTGGCGATTTTGCCATGATGCCGGTACCTGCCTCGATGCTGCCCTCAGTTCCCCGGCCGGAGCGCGCCTTCGATGTATTGCTCACCCGCACGTCGCTGGCGGGTCTCCGGCGGCATCTGCGCTGGCATGGACATGCCGTCGAAACGCTGGCCGAAATCGGGGACCTTTTCCGCCGCGAACCCCGCCCGGTCGCTTTCGCCGAATGGATCGATGACGCGGTCGCCGCCTTCGTGCCGGCCGTCCTTGCCACGACGGCAACCCTTGATGTCGCCCACGTCGTTCTCGAGGGCGACCTCGACTGCGGCCTCATAGAGACCATCGTCGAGCGCCTCGCCGCCGCGCTTGTAACCGCTACACCCGAAAGCGTCCCTGTCCCAAAGGTGCTCGACGGCTCTTTTCGCGCTCGAGCGGGTGCGCTTGGCGCTGCCACGCTGCCGCTCTTCTTCAACTTCTCGCCACGCTCGTCGATCCTGACCGGCACGGCGCCCATGTTCAGGGAGTTCAGAGATCATGCCGTCCGCGCCTGAGACGACGCCTATCCTCGAGATGCGCGGCATCTCCAAAACCTTTCCCGGCGTGAAGGCGCTCGCCAACGTCGAGCTCACCGTCTATCCCGGCGAAGTGCACGCCCTGATGGGCGAAAACGGCGCCGGCAAATCGACGCTGATGAAGATCCTGTCGGGTGCCTACAAGGCGGACGTCGGCGGCGAACTTCGCATCAATGGCGATGTGATCCACATCGATGGCCCGCTCAGTGCCAAGACGAAGGGCATCGCCGTCATCTATCAGGAGCTCAGCCTGTCGCCCAACCTGACGGTGGCCGAGAACATCTATCTCGGCCGTGAACTATCCTCCGGCGGTCAGGTCGACCGGACGCGCATGCGTGCCGAATGCCAAGGCGTGCTCGATCGGCTCGGCGCCACCTTCGGCGCGGCGACCGTGGTTTCGACGCTGTCGATCGCCGAACGGCAAATGGTAGAAATCGCCCGCGCCATCCATGCCAATGCTCGCATCCTGGTCATGGACGAGCCGACCACCGCACTGTCGTCGCGCGAGACCGACAAGCTGTTTACCCTGATCCGGACGCTGCGCGCCGACGGCCTTGCCATCATCTACATTTCGCACCGCATGGCCGAGGTCTATGAGTTGGCCGACCGTTGCTCGGTGCTCCGAGACGGCAGCTATGTCGGTACGCTGATGCGTGACGAACTGTCGGCCGAAAAGCTGGTCAAGATGATGGTCGGGCGCGACCTCTCCAAGTTCTACAAGAAGGATCACGACGCACAGGGCAGTCGGGGTGAGGTGATCCTCTCCGTTCGCGACATGAGCGACGGACACCGCGTCCGCGGCTGCTCGCTCGATCTTCACCGCGGCGAAGTGCTTTGTCTGGCTGGTCTTGTCGGTTCGGGGCGCACCGAGCTTGCCCGCCTTATTTATGGTGCCGACAGCCGCAAGAGCGGCACGGTGGCGCTTGACGGCCAGCCGCTCGACATCAACAGGCCGATCCAGGCGGTGGATGCCGGCATCGTCTATCTCACCGAGGACCGCAAGGGGCAGGGCCTCTTCCTCGATATGACGGTGCAGGAGAACATAAACCTTCAGGTGATCGGCCGCGATGCCGGCAAGGGCGGCCTGCTCGACCTTAATAAGGCAAGGACGCGCGCCGTCGATGCCATCAAGGCGCTGTCTATCCGCGTCACCGGACCGGCCATCGACGTGGGGTCGCTGTCGGGCGGCAACCAGCAAAAGGTACTGCTGTCGCGCCTGCTGGAGACGCGGCCACGCGTGTTGATCCTCGACGAGCCGACGCGCGGTGTCGACATCGGCGCCAAGTCCGAAATCTACCGCATCATCGACGATCTGGTGAAGGCCGGCGTCGGCGTGCTCGTCATCTCCTCGGAGATGCCGGAAGTGGTCGGCATCGCCGATCGCGTGCTGGTGATGCGGGAAGGCCATATCGTTGGCGAGGTCGGCAGCACCACCGGAGTCGCCATCACTCAGGAAAACATCATTGCCCTGGCCGCGGGTCTCGCTCATCCGAGCGCGCCGGCTGCCTGAAGCCATAAAAGATACAAGCAAGGGAACCGCTATGTCCCAGGAAACGTCTTCGGCCGCTGAGCTCAGCCAGGAAAAGGCCGCCGCCAATCGTCAGGTCCTTATCCAGCAGATCATTCGCACCGTCGGCATGCTGCCGATCCTGATCCTGCTCGGCATCGGCTTTCAGCTGATGTCCGGCCGCTTCTTCTCACCGCAGAACCTCTCCATCGTCACCCAACAGGCGTCGATCAACACGGTGCTTGCTTGTGGCATGACGGCGGTGATCCTCACCGGCGGCATTGACCTCTCCGTCGGCTCCATTCTCGCCGCCTCGGCCATGGTAGCGGTGATCGGCTCGTTGATTCCCGACATGGGCTTGATCGGCATTCCGCTGGCACTGTTCGCTGGCCTGGTGTTTGGCCTGATCAACGGTTCGCTGGTCGCCTTCATCGGTTTGCCGCCATTCATCTCGACGCTTGGCTCGCTGACCGCCGTGCGCGGTGTCGCCCGCCTGTTCGGCGCCGACACCACCGTGTTCAACTCCCACATGCCCTTCGCGTTCATTGGCAATGGCTATTTCTTCGGTATCCCCTGGTTGGTGATCATCGCCTTCCTGTCGGTGATCGTCACCTGGGTCATCCTGCGACGCACCGTCCTTGGCGTGCACATTTACGCGACCGGCGGTAACGAGAGCGCGGCTCGCCTCTCCGGTATCAAGGTCTGGGCGGTGTTCCTGTTCGTCTACGGCTTCTCGGGGCTGATGGCCGGCCTTGGCGGCGTGATGAGCGCGGCGCGCCTGTTCGCGGCCAATGGCACTCAGCTCGGCCAGTCCTACGAGCTCGACGCCATCGCCGCCGTCATTCTGGGTGGCACCTCGTTCACCGGTGGCGTCGGCTCCATCTGGGGCACGCTGATCGGCGCGCTGATCATCGCCGTACTGTCCAACGGGCTGGTGCTCGTCGGTGTCAGCGACATCTGGCAGTACATCATCAAGGGCCTTGTCATCATCATCGCCGTGGCGCTCGACCGCGTCCGTTCGCAGGGCGGTGCCCGGACCTAAGCATCTGTCCGAAAAGTTGGAGACTTTTCGGACAAAGCGGATGCGTCAAAGAACTGGAGCAAAAGATTTTTGCTCCACGCAAAGAATTCGGCGGCGGGCTCTCCCCGCCTCCGCATCTGGGGTGGCGTATCGGCCGGTCGGATCGGCACTACGATACCTCTGCAATCCACCGGCAGGACCGCGTTACGGCCGGCCGGACATAGCGGGCGCGTCGGGCGGGAGGAGATCCGCCAGGCCCAGCCGGCATCCCAAGGAGGAGTAAAATTATGAAGTCTCGCAGCATTCTGCTCGCCGCCGCCGCCGCCGTCGCCCTCACCGGCGCCGCCGGGGCCAAGGACCTCAACAAGATCGGTATCTCTCTCGGCTCGATGGGTAATCCGTTCTTCGTGGCCCTTGCCACCGGCGCGACGAACAAGGCCAAGGAAGTCAATCCCAACGTCGAAGTCACCGCCCTCGGCTACGACTACGACATGAACAAGCAGTTCACCCAGATCGACAACTTTATCGCCGCCGGTGTCGACCTGATCCTCTTGAACCCGGCCGACCCGAAGGCCGTGGCCCCTGCCATCGCCCGCGCCCAGGCTGCCGGCATTCCGGTCGTGGCCGTCGACACCGCCGCTGAGGGCGCCGACGCCACCGTCACCACCGACAACGTTCAGGCTGGCGAGATCGCTTGCCAGTACATCGTCGACAAGCTCGGCGGCAAGGGCGACGTCGTCATCGTCAACGGCCCGCAGGTGTCGTCGGTTATCGACCGCGTCGTCGGCTGCAAGAAGGTGTTCGGCGCCAATTCCGGCATCAAGGTGCTGTCCGACGACCAGGACGCCAAGGGCTCGCGCGACGGCGGTCTGAACGTCATGCAGTCGATGCTGACCCGCTTCGAGAAGATCGACGCCGTGTTCGCCATCAACGACCCGACGGGTATCGGCGCCAGCCTCGCCTCCAAGCAGGCCAATCGCACGAGCCTGTTCATCACCGCCGTTGACGGCGCGCCGGACATTGAAGCCGAACTCAAGGACACGTCGTCGCTCGTCTTGGCCTCGTCGAGCCAGGACCCCTATGCCATGGCTCAGCTTGCCACGCAGATCGGTATCGACCTGCTCAACGGCAAGAAGCCCGCGCAGCAGGTGACGCTGATGCCCTCCAAGCTCGTGACGCGTGACAACATCGCCGACTACAAGGGCTGGACGGCGACGCGCTGAGTCGCGTCCCATTTACTTGGGTCTAGAATGCATCCCCGGGAAGCGCCGCTTCCCGGGGATGTGCTTTTCGGGCGAATGTCCTTTGGCTGCCAGCAGGGTGAGCAGGGACTGCACGCTTTTTGATGTTGCAATCCCAACATTAATGTTGTTGCATCTCCAAACATCGCCAAGTACGGATATGGCCCAGCATGCTCTATGACGACGCCTTTCTCGCCCGCCTCGAAGGTGGTCTGCGTTCCGCGCTACCGACCTGGAATATCGACGAAACGGCGAATTTGTCGCTGCTGACCATCTCGGAAAATGCGACCTTTCTGGTGGATGACACAAAGGGCGGTCGCCGGCTCATTCTGCGCGTCCACCGTCCGGCCTACCACAGCGACGATGAGATATCTTCCGAGCTGGAATGGATCGAGGCCCTGCGGGGGGCTGGTGTCATCGCCACGCCGGCTCCGATTCATGCCTGCGATGGCAAGCTGCTCGCCACGTTTTCCGATGGTGAAACCCGCCGCAACGCCGTGGCCTTCGAGTTCATGACCGGCCGGGCGCCCGACGAAGCCGGCGATCTCACTCGCTGGTACGGCCATCTCGGCGAGATTTCAGCCCGGCTTCATGCGCATAGTCGCGCTTGGTCGCCGCCCAAGGGCTTTTCTCGCAAGACTTGGACATTCGATACCATTATCGGGCCGAATGCCTATTGGGGCGACTGGCGCGAGGCGCTCGGTCTCGATGCCGCGGGGCAGGCTGTGCTTGAGAAGGTGGCGGCGCGGCTTCATCGCGAGACGACAACCTTCGGCGCGGCATCCGACCGCTTTGGCCTGATCCACGCCGACATGCGGGCCGCCAACCTGCTGGTCGACGGTGATCGGCTCGGCGTCATCGATTTCGACGACTGCGGCTTCTCCTGGTTTGCCTATGACTTCGCCGCCTCGATTTCCTTCATGGAGACCGAGCCCTTCATTCCAGATCTGATGGCCGCTTGGCTCGACGGCTATGCCCGCGTTGCTCCGCTCGACCCGGAGCAGGCGGCGGCATTGCCCATGCTGGTGATGTTGAGGCGGATGCAACTCACCGCCTGGATCGCCTCGCACGCTGAAACACCAACCGCGCAGTCGATGGGGCCGGCCTATACCGCTGGAACCGTCGATCTCGCTGAACGCTATCTTGCCGCCGATTTCCTGAAGGGTGTCGCATGAGCCCGACCAAGCAGATCCTCGCCCTTAATCGCTTCGAGGCATCGGATGGCGCTGCGCTATCCCCCGAACTGGCGGTGCGCGTTGCCAAACGGCAGGCCACCTTCGGCGCCTCATCGGTTCTCTTCTACAAGGAGCCGATCGAGATGGTGCGGGCAGAGGGCGTCTTCATGTATGACGCTCACGGCAGGCGCTATCTCGACGTCTACAACAATGTGCCGTCGATCGGTCATGCGCACCCGGCCGTTGCCGAGGCGGTTGCCAAACAGATCGCCGTTCTCAACATCCACACTCGCTATCTGACCAAGCCAGTCGAGGTCTATGCCGAGAAGCTGCTGTCGAAGTTCCCGGCGCCGCTTTCCAACCTCACCATGACCTGCACCGGCTCGGAGAGTAACGACCTCGCCATGCGCATCGCCGAAGCGGCGACCGGTAAGCGCGGCTTCGTCGTCACCCGCACCGCCTATCACGGCAATACCCATCACGTGACGGCCATTTCGCCGTCATCGATGAAGTCGAAACCGGTGCCCGATTTCGTGCGCGTCATCCCCGAGCCAGATCCGGCGCTGGCGCCCGATGGCGATGTCGCCGCCTTTTTCGCGGCCAACCTTCAGGCGGCCATCGACGATCTCGAGCAAAAGGGCATCGGCTTCGCCGCCATGATCGTCGATACCATCTTCTCCTCAGACGGCATCTTCGCCGACCCGCCGGGTTTCCTTAAGCCGGCGGTCGAGGTGGCGCATAAGGCGGGAGGCCTGTTCATCGCCGACGAAGTGCAGCCAGGCTTTGGCCGCACAGGCGGCGGGCTATGGGGCTTCTCGCGGCATGGCATCGTTCCCGACATCGTCACCATGGGTAAGCCGATGGGCAATGGCTTCCCGATGGCCGGTGTCGTCACCCGACCCGAACTGCTGACGCAGTTCTGTGAGGAAACGGGCTATTTCAACACCTTTGGCGGTAACCCGGTGGCGGCTGCCGCCGGCGGGGCCGTGCTTGACGTCATCGAGCGGGAAGGGCTGATCGACAACGCCCGTGACGTCGGCGCCTATTTCAAGTCCGGCCTTGTCTCGGTGATGGGGAATCGTCGCGACATCGGCGCGGTACGCGGCGCCGGCCTGTTCATCGGCCTCGACTTCGTTGACGCAGACGGGCGGCCCGATCAGGGCCTTGCCACCTTCGTCATCAACGCCATGAAGGAACATGGGATCCTGATTGGCGCCGCCGGTCTCTGGGGCAGTACGCTGAAGATCCGGCCGCCACTCTGCTTCTCGAAGGAGAATGCCGATTTCTTCCTCGATACGCTGAAGACGATTTTGGCGGCGCGGTGACAGCCTTCAGTCGCGCTTCGCGGTGTTCCCTAAATGCCTGAAAGAAAAAAAGGGGGCGGCACAACGTGCCGCCCCTTCGAACATTGGGACAAGTTCAGAAGCCGGCTCTAGCCGTCCATCGCCTCGAGCGCGCCCAGGCTCTCCGGCAGGATCTGTCCGCCATCGACGGTGATGGTCTGGCCGGTGATGTAGGCAGCTTCTTCGGAGGCAAAAAACAACGCTGCATTGGCGATGTCGGCCACCGTGCCGAGCCGCTTCATCGGGATCGACGCTTCCATCTTGGCGATATAGTCCGGTCCCATGCCTTCGAGACCCTCGGTGAAGATGTTGCCCGGCAGCACGGCGTTGACTGTGATGCCCTTCGGCGCCAGTTCGATTGCCGCCGTGCGCATGAAGCCAAGCTGGCCTGCCTTGCTGGCGCCGTAGTGCGACCAGCCGGGATAGCCGGTGACCGGGCCGGTGATCGATGAGGTGAGCACGATGCGGCCACTTCCCGCTGCCGTCATTGCCTTCAGCACTGCCGATACACTGAGGAAGGTGGAGCGGAGGTTTGTGGAAATCACATGATCGAAGTCGGCCGGCGTCATGTCCGACAGTTTGGCCGCCGGAAAGATGCCGGCATTGGCGCACAGAACGTTGATCGCGCCATAGCGATCGACCGCGGCCTTGGCCATCGCCGCGCAGCCTTCGGGCGTTGATACGTCGGCGCCAAAGCCGCTGGCATTCGGCCCGATTGTTTTGGCAACGGCCGAGGCATCGGATTCGCTTCGCGACACCACCAGCACGTTGAGGCCGGCCTCGCCAAAGCGAACGGCAATTCCCTTGCCGATGCCCCGGCTACCGCCGGTAACAATCACGGTCCTTCCGTGTAGCGACTTCAACATTCTGTTCCACCTTCTGTTGTTGCTTGATCAAAATTCCGGCACATCGATCATGCTTGCGGCAGCGGGCGAACAAAAAAGATGCGGTTGCCGGCGAAATTATTGGAAATCCCAGAAAACAAGGAATTTTGACGCGTAAAGAACTGGCCGTTGCAACCCCGAGCCCGTCGCTCTCCGCACGGCTGCCCTTCGATGCCGGTCAACATGCCCAATGAAATTGATGTTGTAAACAACACATTTTTGCGACAGACTTCCAACATAACAAAAGGGAACAGACCAACCGTCAGCAGGAAAGGGTTTTCCGATGGGTCCCATGGGTCCGATGTCCAGGCGCAACATGTTGCAGATGATGGGGGCGGCGGCCTTCGCCGGCCCGCTTCTTTCCGCCAGCCGTGCGTTCGCTGCCCGCGAGAGCGAACTCAATATCCTCTGCTGGGAGGGTTACAATTCGGCGCAGGTGCTCGACCCGTTCCGGGCGGCCAAGAGCGCCACGGTGAAGGCGGAAAGCCTCACCAACGACCCGACGATGATCAACCGCCTCAGGGCCGGCGAGACCAACGTCTGGGACCTGATCAACGTCAACAATCCCTGGGCGCGCAAAGTGATGGCGCCGGCCGGTCTGATCAAGCCGCTGCCGCGCGAAACCTTCGAGCCCTATTTCGACAGGATGCTGCCGGCCTTCAAGGCGCCCTACCGTTGGGCGATGAGTGATGACGGCAAGGATCTGCTCGGCATGGCCCAGCGCTTCGGGCCGTATTCCTTCGTCGTCAACACCGACAAGGTCAGCCGGGCCACTGCTGAGGAGCAGGGCTGGAACCTGTTCAACGATGCGTCGCTGGCCGGCAAGTACGGCATCCTCGAATCCGACGACTGGAACGTCTTCGACATCTTCCTCACCGCCGGCATCAACCCGTTCGTGGCGCACACGGAAGCCGACTTCAAGCTGTTCCAAGAGACCGCCGTTCGCATCTTCAAGGGCGCCAAGATGATCGGCGACATCGCCACCATGAACCAGGCGCTGATCTCCGGCGAGATCGACCTGCACTTCACCGGCGGTACCTACTCCGTGTCGCCGGCCCGCGCCGATGGCTATCCCAACCTTCGGGCGGTTACGCCACTGAAGGGGCCGATCAACGGCAAGGGCGGTGTGTCCTGGATCGAGATCACCTCCACGGTCAACAACCCGCAGCTTTCGCCGCTCGCCATCCAATTCCTCGAATACGTCCAGGATCCCAAGGTGGCGCACACGGTGGCCTTCGCCGAGGGCACCTTCAACCCGGTGGCGCAGATGGGCAACAAGGCCTGCTTCGATCTGTTCACCAAGGACGAGCTGGATGCCATCCAGTGGGACAGCCTTGAGGAAGAAATGGGCCGTTCGGCCGAATACGACATCGTGCCCGATTACGACAAGGCGTTGGAGATCATGCTCGGCGCCAAGCGTCAGCGCGGCTGATCGTCAATGCAAACAGGTCGTCCGCCATACGTGGCGGACGGCTCCTTTCAAGTCACGCTTTCAGGATCGCTTGCCCATGTCGTCTGTCGCCGCCTCTCCCGTGTCCGATTCGCCCGCCGCTTCGAAAACGCCACGGCCGGTGCTGCAGCTCGTCGACGTCCGCAAGGTGTTTGACGGCTTCGCCGCGGTCGACGGCATCAGCCTCGATATCGAAGAAGGCGAGTTCGTCACCATTGTCGGCCCGTCCGGCTCAGGCAAGACAACGCTGCTCAGGATGCTGGCCGGTCTGGAGAGCCCCAGCGATGGCTACATCACACTACGCGGCGAGCTGATCAACGATGTGCCGTCCAACCGCCGGCCCACCTGTCTTGTCTTTCAGTCCTTGGCGCTTTTCCCGCATATGACGGTGGGCGACAATATCGAATTTCCCTTGCGTGTCCGTAAGATGGCGGCTGACGAGCGGCGCAAGCGGGCGCTTGAACTGATGGCCAAGGTGCGCCTGCCGGAAGACTATTATTCCAAGAATGTCATGCTTTGCTCGGGTGGCGAGAAGCAGCGTGTGGCACTGGCGCGCGCCTTCGCTTACGACCCCGACGTTCTGTTCTTCGACGAACCGCTGTCCGCACTGGACTATAAACTCAAGAAGCTCCTGGAAAAGGAGCTCAAGGATCTGCACCGCGAAAGCGGCAAGACATTCGTCTACATCACCCACTCGCTTGAAGAGGCGATGGTGATGTCCGATCGCATCGGCGTCATGCGAGCCGGCAAGGTGGTGCAGATCGGTACGCCCGAGCAAATCTACTCGACGCCGGCCGATCGGTTCGTTGCCGAATTCTTCGGCGAGGTGAACATCGTGCCAATCCGCCGTGCCGAAAGCGGCTGGGTGCGCAAAGACGGCAAGCCGGTAGCGGTGGCGCCAGGGGTTTCCATCGATGGCGACGAAGCCAGCGTCGTCATCCGTCCCGAATACATGCGCTTCGTTACCGGCGGCGTCGGTGCCGACAACACGTTATCCGGCAGCATTTTCAATGAGTATTCGCTCGGCTCGCGCCTGCAATATCAGGTGAGGAGCCGGACCGGCCGCACCTTCCTCGTCGAGGTGCCGCGCGCCGCCGCCTGGAAGGGTGATGGCGACGTGATCATCGGTTGGGACGCCGAGAACGCTATCGTGGTGGGAGGCTGAGATGGCAGACGCCTCCCTTTCCGCGCCCGGGCCGAAGCTGTCACCCGGCTTACGGGCGTCGCTGCCGGTGCTTTTGCTCCTGATTGCCGGCTTCCTTGCCCCGCTTCTGACCGTCGCCGCCTATGCCTTCGCAACGCCCAAGAGCTTCGAGGTTTTCCGCTCTTTCACGCTTGAAAACCTTTCGGCGATCTTCGACCCCAACAACACCGTCTGGACGTCTTTCGTCTGGTCGCTGGCGCTCGCCTTCGCCTGCGTCGCTATCCTGCTCGTCATCTGCTACCCGATCGCCTTCGGCCTCAACAAGGTGTTCGGCAAGTGGTCCGGTCTGGTGTCGGTCCTGTTCGTCTTTCCACTGTTCGTCTCCGAGAACGTGCGCCTGTATGGCTGGGTGCTGTTCTTCATCAAGAACGGTGTGCTCGACGGAGCCTTGAAATGGTTCGGCTTTTCCGGCGGGCCTGAGCTGCTTTACACGCCGGGCATCACGCTGTTCGGCATGGTCTACGTCTACCTGCCGTTCATGCTGTTCCCGATGACGCTTGGTATTGCCATGATCCCGAAGGATCTTGTCGACGCCGCCAGCGACCTCGGAGCAGGGCGCTTGATGATCTGGCGGGAGATCGAGTTGCCGCTCGCCATGCCCGGCATCCTGATCGGCGCGCTGCTCACCTTTGTGTTGGCGGCTGGCGCTGTAGCCGAAGCCAAGATCCTCGGCGGACAGTCGGTGATCACCATCACCCAGGACATCGAGGTGGCCTTCACCTACGCCCAGAACTGGCCGATGGGATCGGCGCTTGCCCTCATTCTCGTTCTCATCGTCTCCGGTCTGGCGCTCTCCGCCATGGCCCGGCTCGACCTTGATAAGATCCTCGGAAAGCGCTGAGCCATGCAGACTGTCGGACGCACCCGAACTCATTTCCTCATCCGCGCCTGGACCACCTTCGTCGTGCTGGCGATCTACCTGCCGATCGCCTGCGGCGCGCTGGCCGGCCTTTCCAAGGGACGATACTTCGCCTTCCCCGTCAAAGTCTTCTCCACCGAGTGGTGGGGAAAGACTTGGGATTCCTTTGAAATTCAGGTCCTGGTGCAGAACTCGGTGCTGATCGCCCTGATCGTCACCGTTCTCAGCGTTCTCTTCGCCTTTTTCGGCGCGCTCGCCTTTGCCCGCTATCCCTGGAAGGGGCGCCGTGCCTTCCAGCGCCTGCTGCTGCTGCCGATCTTCTTCCCTCAGCCTGTGCTTGGCCTGGCACTGCTACTTTGGTTCAACGCGCTCGGCATCAGCCCCAGTTGGAAGACGGCCGTCGTCGCCCATCTCGTCTGGATCGTGCCGGTGGTAACGCTGGTGATCGCCATCCAGGTGTTCAGTTTCGATCCGGTTCTGGAGGAGGCGGCGAGCGATCTCGGCGCATCGCGTCTTTTCACGCTTCGTACGGTGACGCTGCCAATTCTGTGGCCGGGCATCTGGTCGGGCGCGCTGTTCGCCTTCTTGCTGTCCTGGGGCAATTTCCCGCTGTCGCTCTATACCGCCGGTGCCGACTCGACGATTCCGAAATGGCTCTATTCCAAGATGGTGGCTGGCTATACGCCGATGGTGCCGGCGCTCGGCACCATGAGCACGCTGACGGCGGCGGCGCTTCTCCTGGGTGGCGGACTCATCCGCGTTCTCCTGCGGCGACGCGCCGACCTCCGTGCGAGAGAGGGATGAAGCCGCGACTGCGGCTTCCGGCGCCAAGCGGCGCCCGCGCGGAGCGCGAAAGCCAAGGCCGGAGGCCGCCGGCGACTGAGGTCCAAAGAAAGCTGAAGCCGCGACTGCGGCTTCCGGCGCCAAGCGGCGCCCGCGCGGAGCGCGAAAGCCAAGGCCGGAGGCCGCTGGCGATTGAGGCGGACAATAAGACGCCTTGACCGCTGTCACCTCCACCTGAAAACCTGGCTAAACAAGGGGATGGTCGAATCGGTGCTGAGCCGGATCGCCAAACGGGACAATGGCGCGCAGCATGAAACGGACCAAATCATCGCGGCAGACGCAGATCCTGGCCGAGCTGGATTCGAGTCCGTCGCTTCGCGTCGCTGAACTTGCTCGCCGTCTCGCCGTCTCCACCGAGACCATCCGTCGCGATCTCGACGAACTGACGACGCAGGGGCTGCTCAATCGCACCTATGGCGGCGCCGTCCGGCCGCTGTCCAGCGAGCCGTCGGTTACCGAGCGCCATCGGCTGTTCGTCGAAGAGCGCCAGCGCATGGCGCGTGCCGCGCTGAAGGTGATCGGCGACGGCCATGTGCTGATGATCGGGTCGGGTGCCACCACTGTCCATGTCGCTCGCCGCATCGCAGTCGAAATGAAAAACATCACCGTCATCACCCATTCCTTCGGCGTGGCGACCGTTCTGGCGTTCAATCCGACCATCAAGGTCCTGATGCTGCCCGGCGATTATCACGCCAGCGAAGGCGCCACCGTCGGTGTGCACACGGTCTCCTTCCTCGGCAATTTCTACGCTGATTACGCCATCACCGGCGCTTCGGGCCTCGCGGCCGATGGGCCGTCCGAAGCGCTGCTCGAATGCGGCGCCGTATACACGGCTATGGTGGCGAGGGCGGCCAAGTGCGTTGTGGTCGCCGACCATTCCAAGTTCGACGCCATCTTCCCATCGCGTTACGCGCCATGGCGGGACGTGGATGTGCTCGTCACCGACTCAGCACCGCCAGAAAAGCTTGCGGCGGCCCTCCGCCAGTCCGGCGTGGAGCTGGTGACGGCGAGCTGAGGCTCAGCGCGAGGCGATGGAAACGGTCGTCCGGGCGACGGTGGCAAAGGCGCGGGCAAAAGCCAAGCCGATAAGCGCGCCGAGCGTTGAGGCGAGCCAGTTGTCGAGGCCGGGGCTTCGGCCCGGAATGAACATTTGCAGGCCTTCGAACGTCAGCGACGCCACCGAAAGCACCAGAACGATTCGCCATCCGCGCAAACCTGGCAGAGACGAGGCAAAGAACGCCGCACCTGCGTAGGCGATCAGATGTTCGACGTTGCCCGAGCCAAAGACATGCGGTCGATCGGCACCCGGCAGAACGGACAGCACCGCTATTGTCGCAAGACAGATGACGCCCGCCGCTTGGAAAAGCCGCCGCCCGACATGTCCTGCATCCATGAGGTCCGCTCCTGCGACGGTTCCGCGCCTATGCTTTTATGGCTTATTTCATCTTGCTTGTAAAAGCGGCGGCGGCAAGGCGATCGTGCGGAGTTGCGGACCCAGGAGGGGGTAGGCGATGTCGATGAATTTTGTCGGCGCCTTGTTATGCAAGCCACGAACCGCAAGCGTGGCTTTTCCGATTACGAGTTCGGGGGCGATTGCTTTGAAATATCAACACAGCAGCGCCATTATTTAACAATGGGGTTTCGGCTTCGAAAATAACAGCTTCGGCGCCGAAGGGGTTCTACACTCGACGCCGAAATATTATGAGATTCAATTACATGAAGCTGTGGCTACTGAACTTTTTCTTTGGTTACGCTCAGCTGTATTTTATGAACGTCGGTCCCGATCTTGAAGTTTATCGTGTACTGCTTCGGGTCAGAGAGCTTATTCACCTTGGCGGCATCAAAAACGAATGCGCCGCCATATGACTCGCCCGGCAGGATTGTGTTATCCATCAGCATGTTGTTTTCGAGGGCCGCGACGTTTAGCTCGCCCTCAAGTGTAGCCGATCTGATGTTCTCGCTCGCGAGAGCCGAGCCGGCGGCTGAGTTATATCCACTGTAGCTGTAGTGATAACCATTCACCGTGCCCGAGCCGGACGAATATCCACCAGCAGCACCGGCTAGCCCACCGATAAGCGCCAGAGCGAATGCTTGCCCTCTGGCTTCCGATTGCAGTTGATCAACGGTCCAGACCTTGAGCGGCTTTCCGGTATCGGTCTGAATTACGGAGATATCCGAATACCGTAACGTGACGGGCTTGGAACCAACATTCCGGATCAGCGCCACATAAGTTGGCCTCGGCATCTGTTGCGTACGAGATACGGGCGCGACAATGAGCTGTGTTGATCCCGTTTGGGAGAGAATAGCGTCACGCCCCGAGCGGACAAGCACTTCCTGTCCGGCTTGTTTTGCAAAAGAAGACTTCTCGACTGTAACGCAGCCGGACAAAAGCAAAGCCGCGACACAAGCCGCAGCCGATACTGAATAGCACTTCAAGATATCACCCATCCCCGTGGAGCCCAGCATGACACAACCACTGGGGATGTTTCGAGTCAATACGCAATCAAAACGCATGGCTCCGATCTCACAAAGGGATCGGCTTTCTTGGTTGCGATGTCGTAAAGACCTCGTGCTAATTTGGAAAATACAAAATCATTGCAATGAGTTACGTTTAGCGCGCGAAAGTTTTCATCAATGCAAGAGGTCGCGAAACTGGCAACCGTTTGATTTTAATAGCGTGTACTCCGGTCACGCAAAAATTCTGCAATTGGGCGCAATAAATGCGGAACTGGAGACACCCAAACGCAAAAAGTGTGAAACGGCACTTGCTGGCTAACCGCCCTTGAGGAATGATTCCAAATTGTGGGCAAGGAATTTTCTCGTTTTGATCGATCAGAAGGGCCTTTGGATATGGGCGACCCTGATTTGCACTTGGATTTGCGGATTGGGCGTTCACACCGCGAATTGCGCGTTGTTGTCCGTCAAATGGTTGATAGAGATGCCGACGAGATTCATGAAATCCATTGCGCGTGCCTGACACGAACTCTTGCGTCGCATTATACACAGGAGCAGATCGCCGCATGGATGAAGGGCAGGACGCCAGCCGGCTACATTAATGCTGCGAACGGGGGCGAGAATTTCTTCGTCGCGGAGGCCGACGGGCGCGTTATCGGCTTCGCGTCTTGGCAAGATAGCGAACTACTTTCGCTCTTTGTCCATCCTGACTCACAGGGTCTTGGCGTGGGATCGCTTCTTCTCGACGCCTGTCGCAAGGATGCGGCAGCGGAAAGTGCCGGTATCACCTGCCTGAAGGCGGCAGCCGGAGCTGATCAATTCTACGCGCGTCGAGGCTTCGTTCCTGTTGGGCAGGGCTGCACCATCAAGAACGGTGAGGTCATTCAGGACACCCGCATGGTCCTTCCCGAGCTGGCCCCGAACTTGAAGACTGGGCGGTAGACATCGTTTATGTCTTGGAAGCATCGCAGCTTCTGATGTGGTAACCAGCCAATATTGAGGATTATGGATGCATACTTCTCAGAGATGGGACACCGCCCACTTTCACGAGATGCTAGTCGAGCTTTGCGAGATCAAGAGCGGCAACTATGTCCTAGATCTCGGCTGTGGCACCGGGAGATCATTAGCGGCGATGCTCGATGCTGTCGGTGATGGCGGCAAGGTCGTAGGGCTGGATCAGATGGCCCAGCCGCTTGCGGAAGTGGCAAGCAGGTTCGCCCGTGACATCAACGATAAACGATTGGAACTCGTGCAGGCGGATGTTTTGGCTGCGCCATTCCACGATGGGCAATTTGATGCCGTGTTATGTCAGAATGTCATTGAGTGCGTGAACGAGCGCGAAGCGTTGGTCACCGAGGCCAAGCGTCTCCTGAAACCGGGGGGAAGATTGCTTCTCGGCCATCATGACTTCGACGGCATCATCTTAGCGAGCGAAGATCGTGACATGACCAGGCGCTTAGTTCACGGCTTTGCGGACCACAAGCAGGCTTGGCAGGATGCGGTTGAGGGACGGATGGGGCGTCTGCTACCTGGTTTGGTTACCAACGCAGGCTTTGCCTCAGTGAATATTGAAGCCAGGTTGTTCGTGGACTTCGATCTCTCTCCAGGCACTTACGCTGGAGACTATATCCGTTGGTTGGTCGATCTTGCTCCCGATCTCGGCATCAGCGATGAGGATGTTAGTCATTGGGCTAGCCGTTTGACTGCCGACGTTGCTCAAGGCCGCTTCTTTTTCGCGTTGCCGTGGATCGGAGCCGTCTGTAGGAAGCCGAGATCCTGAGTGCGGCTACGCGCTTCCGACTGGAGTTTTTCGCAGGCCTGTTCCGCATTTATTGCGTTTAGTTTCGCGACTTATTGCGCGGATGAGAAAATGGCGACTCCAGCAGGGCTCGAACCTGCGACCTGCCGCTTAGAAGGCGGCTGCTCTATCCAGCTGAGCTATGGAGCCATCGAAATGGCCGGCGGGCGCGTCAATGCGTCCAGGTTTCCGCCTTGGAGAACTTGAAATTGTCCGAATAGGAAAGCTTCTTCGGCGTTCGTTCCTTGGGCTCCATCACCTGATAGGCGAGGCCCTCGCGCACGGCATAAGCGATCGCCTCTTCCCGGGTGTCGAAGGAAAGACGCACCTGCTGGCGCATGTCGCCGGACGAAGTGTAGCCCATCAGAGGCTCGATGCTCTTGGGTCTTTCGGGCTCGAATTCCAGCAGCCAGCATTCCGTGCGGCCGCGTCCCGACTGCATGGCGGTCTTGGCAGGCTTATAGATTCGCGCCGTCATGGTGGCCCTTCTCCTCTGTCGCCGTTCGGCCCGCGCCCGCGGGTCCGCGATCGAGGGCCGCCGTTTGGTCGGGGCAGCAAGATTCGAACTTGCGACCCCCTGCTCCCAAAGCAGGTGCGCTACCAGACTGCGCTATGCCCCGCGACCAAAACGTAGTGGTTTCCTAGCCACTTCCGGCGCGAGAGGCAAGAGCGAACGATTTGTGGATCGGGGACAAACGGTGTTTTCTGGGATGGTTCGGGACAAAAATCCCGGAAAAGTCCCGGAGGATGTTCCTCATCTGTCCGATATTGGGGGCAAGATGTCTTTCTCGAAAACCTCCATGGCATCGTCATTCGCATCTGGAATAAGCGCCGCCGTCAGCTCGTCCTCCAGCTTATGGAAAGCCAACTCACGCAGGAGCGCCGGCGCGCGCGGCCGACCGAAGGGCACCGCTACTGCTTCGGCGATGCGACCGGGCCGCGAACTCATGATCAGGACACGGTCGGCAAGAAACAGCGCCTCATCGACGGCATGCGTGACGAGGAGTGTCGTCGTCTTCGTGGCGCTCCAAATGCGTTGCAGCTCGAGGTTCATTTGCCGTCGCGTCACGGCATCCAGTGCCCCGAACGGCTCGTCGAGAAGCAACACCTCCGGTTTGAGAGCCAAGGCACGGGCGATGGCCACACGCTGACGCATGCCTCCCGACAGTTCATCTGGTCGCGCCTGCTCGAAGCCGGTCAAGCCGACGAGATCGATGAGTTCCGCTACGCGGTCCATGTTTTTCTCGACGCCGGCGAGGCGGAAGGACATGGCGATGTTGTTGCTGACGTCGAGCCATGGCAGCAAGGCCGCGTCTTGGAACGCAAAGCCTAACTTGTGGGCACGGCTGAGGGCCTCCGGATCGCCGCCGTGGACCATCACCGAGCCGTCGCTCGGCTGATCGAGGCCGGCGACGAGCCGCAGGATCGTGCTCTTGCCGCAGCCCGATGGGCCGATCAGCGCGACGAACTCGCCGACCGCCACTTCAAGGTCGACATCGGCGAGCGCCGTTACGGAGCCACCGGATTCGGTGGCGAACGTCTTTCCGATGCCGGCAAGCCGGATCGCGGGGGCAGCGGCCATGGAAACCTCCGATTTCCTAAACTTCGGCGTGCAGCGGTTCGGTGGAAGCCGGGCCGATCGAGAAGTCGGAGAATGTTGCTTGAAGACCGGCCCGCGATGGCGAACACGTCATCGGCCCGACGCGATAGCGCGGCGCTGCCGCGAAGGCGGCAACCCGCAACATTGACCAGATGGCGCCGTCGCGAGAGGCGTGGACCAGCACCGAACCGTCCTTGACGGTCATCCGCAGGCGAAAATCATCGAGTTCGCGGAACGGTTGGCAGACCGACCAGTCGGAGCGGCCGTTGGTCACCACAACGGACAGGAATCGATCGCCGTCCGTCAGCTCGACGCCGCATTTCAGCCAATGCCGGTCGTCGAGATAAAGCATGAGGCCAGCCTGATCGAAATTGGCCGTGTAGTTGGCTCGCACGCGCAGCGTGGCAGTGAAGCCATCGCCTGTCGGCAGCAGATAGGCGTGGCCGTTGTCATGAACGAAACCATAGTAAGTCTCACGCCAGAAATCGGTCTCGTTTTCTGTGATCGCCGTCAGTTGGTCGCCTTCGATGCTCCAGCGTGTTGGCTCGTTCAGCCAGGCGCCGCCGTCAAATCCCGTCTTCAGCATATCTCACCCTAGTCATTCGTCGTTTAACTCCGGCGTCTTGCCGCCATGGTCGACAAGCGGCGCGCCGAGATCCTGCTCGACATCCCTGAGGAGTTGCATCAGCAAATTGAGACGCTCCTGACCAATTCGGTCCGTCATCGCGGCATAGATTGTCTCGGCCTGCAGTCCCGCTACATCGACAGCCTTTTTCCCCTCGGGTGTCAGCGAGATCAACCATGCCCGGAGGTCGGCTGGATCGGGGCGCCTGCGGATCAGCAGCCGCCCTTCGAGGTCGCGCAGAATGCGCGAAAGCGACGGTGGCAGCAGAAACGTCGCCATGGCGAGGCCCGTGGCGTCGATCTCCGGCACCGAGTCGAGTGCCCTCAGTACGCGCCATTGCTGCTCGGTAAGGTCAACCGATCTCAGCGCCGGGCGAAACTGGCGCATCACCGCTTCCCGAGTCCTCAGAAGGGCGATCGGCAGAGAACGGGAAACGTCCCTAAGGCGGCCCCGGGCATGGGCGCCGCCTTGCCGTCCGGCCGAGCCGCCGGACAAGGCATCGTGGTCCCTTTCGGTCATTCGACAAATCCTCGCTGACTCGCGCGACCCTACCCGCTTTTGTGACGACTGGAAACGTCGAGTGTCAGGCGGCGTTTACGCCAAGTCTACAGGCCGGGCATCGCCTTTCTCGCTTTTATCACCCCGCCATTCCAGTTTAACCGAGTTAGGATTGATCTCGCGCAAATCGTTTTTGGCCGAGTTCGGGCAGTGTCGCTCTCGAAAAAGCTCCGGCGGACGGGCCGGTGAAAGGCTGCGACTATGACCAAGACTGAACGGATCACCTGGCTCGACGAGACCCGCATCGAAGCAGAGATCGCCGCGACGGCAGCTGGCGCCGACAAACTGCGTGTGCGCGAGATTTTCGACAAGGCGGCGATGCTGGGCGGTTTGTCGGAAGACGACGTCGCCGTGCTCTGCGCTGTCACCGATCCCGACCTGGTGGACGAGCTGTTTCATGCCGCCGAGAAGGTGAAGACGGAAATTTATGGCCCGCGCATCGTACTGTTCGCGCCGCTCTACTTCTCCAACATCTGTCTCAATGAGTGCGTCTACTGCGCCTTCCGCCGGTCCAACACGGAACTCGATCGCAAGATCCTCACGATGGAGGAAATTGAGGCGGAGACGGCGGCTCTGATCGACCAGGGCCACAAGCGCCTGCTGCTGATCGGCGGCGAGGCCTTCCCGAAGACCGGCTTCCAGTATCTCGTCGATGCCATCGAGCGCATCTACTCGGTGAAGCGCGGTCGTGGCGAGATCCGTCGCGTCAACGTCAACGTCGCTCCGCTCGAGACCGATGAGTTCCGCCGCCTGAAGGAAACCGGTATCGGCACCTATCAGCTGTTCCAGGAGACCTACAACCGCAAGGTCTACGAAGAGATGCATCCCTCGGGCGCCAAGGCCGATTTCGACTGGCGCGTGTCGGTGATGGATCGCGCTATGGCGGCCGGTATCGACGACGTCGGCATTGGGCCGCTGTTCGGCTTGCACGATTGGCGCTTCGAGGTGCTAGCCACCATGCAGCACATCGCCCATCTGGAGGATGCTTTCGGTGTCGGCCCGCACACCATCTCGGTGCCGCGCATGGAGCCGGCGGTCGGCTCCGACGTGTCGATGGCGCCGCCACATATGGTCTCCGACTTCGACTTCAAGAAGATCATCGCCATCCTGCGCCTTGCCGTGCCCTACACCGGCATCATCCTGTCGACACGCGAGAACCCGGAGATGCGCCGTGATGCCTTCCGGCTCGGCGTGTCGCAGATCTCCGGCGGCAGTCGCACCAATCCCGGTGGTTACGCGACGCCGGTCGAAGAGCAGGCCGCCCAGTTCACCCGTGGCGACCACCGTCCGCTCGACGAGGTGGTGCGCGACATCGCGGCGAGCGGCTGCGTGCCGTCTTTCTGCACCGCCTGCTACCGCATGGGACGCACTGGCGCCGACTTCATGGACCTTGCCAAGCCCGGGCTGATCCGCGAAATGTGTGGACCGAACGCCCTGTCGTCCTTCATGGAATACATGCTCGACTACGGCTCCGATGAAACCTGCGCCGCTGGCGAGCAGGCGGTGGCCGCCGAGGTCGCGACCATGGAGCCGAAGATCGCTCGCTATTCCCAGACGATGATGCGCAAGGTGCGCGAGGGCAAGCGCGACGTCTACCGCTGAGGGGGCGTCGCCTGGAGGCAGGCGATGGCGACGCGGCGCGAGGCCGACCTGATCGGCGAACGTGACATCCCCGAGGATGCCCTGTCCGGCATTCATACGGCGCGGGCGCGTGAGAATTTTCCGCTTTCCGGCCGGCCGGCACACCCTGAGTTGGTCAAAGCCTACGCCCTGGTGAAGATCGCCGCGGCCAAGACCAACCACCGGCTTGGTTTTCTCGCCGACGACGTGGCGGAGGCCATCATACGTGCCGCCCGAGAAATCGAGGACGGCACGCTCCTTTCGGAAATTATAGTCGATGCTTTGCAGGGCGGCGCCGGCACCTCGCTGAACATGAACGTCAACGAGGTGATCGCCAATCGGGCCGAGGAACTGCTTGGCGGCCGGCGCGGGCAACACGCGCGCGTCCATCCCAATGACCACGTCAACCTCAACCAGTCGACCAACGATACCTTTCCGACGGCGCTGAAGATCGCCGCCATCCGCCTGTTGCACCGCCTCGAGAAGGCGATTGCCGACTTGCAGGTGGCCTTCCAGGAGAAGGAACGGACGTGGTCGGGCGTCGTCAAGATCGCTCGTACCGAGCTGCAGGATGCCTGCCCAATTGCCTATGGTGCCGTGTTTTCGGCATGGGCCGAGGCGCTGTCGCGCGATCGCTGGCGCGTCTTCAAGTGCGAGGAGCGGCTGCGCGTCGTCAACCTTGGCGGTACCGCCGTCGGCACCGCCATTGCTGCGCCGCGCGACTATGTGTTCATGGTCACTGAAGTGCTGCGTGAAGTGACCGGCCTTGGCCTCGCCCGCGCCGAGAATCTCGTCGATGCGACGCAGAACGCCGACGCGTTTGTCGAAGTGTCCGGAATCCTCAAGGCCAACGCCGTCAATCTGTTCAAGATTTCTTCCGATCTGCGCCTGCTATCGTCGGGTCCGCAGGCCGGCTTTGGCGAAATCCTGTTGCCGGCCGTACAGGCCGGCTCATCGATCATGCCCGGCAAGGTCAACCCGGTCATTCCTGAGGCTGTGGGGCAGGCGGCGATGCGGGTGATGGGCAACGACCAGATGGTGACGCTTGCTGCCCAGAACGGCCAACTCGAACTCAACGCCTTCCTGCCACTTCTCGCCGATGCATTGCTCGATAGCCTAAGCCTGCTGGAAGCTGCCTCGACCATTTTCCGGACGCGCTGCGTCGAAGGCCTTTCCGTCGATGAGGCGGCCTGCCGCCGGCAGGTTGGTGATAGCCGCGCCGTCGTCACCGCGCTGCTGCCGCGCCTCGGCTATGAGACGGCCACCGAAGTGGCGATCGCGGCACGTGACAGTGCCCGCTCGGTGATCGAGATCGTTCTCGAACGCAAACTGATCGAGCCCGCCGACCTTGAACACCTGCTCTCCGCCAACGCCATGACCGCCCTCGGTACGAAATAAACAAGGACCAGATCATGCTCGCCACGCCCAAGGGTCTTCGCTTGCACATCGGCGTCTACGGTCGGCGCAACGTCGGCAAGTCGTCGCTGGTCAACCAGTTGATCGGCCAGAACGTGTCGATCGTCTCCGATGTCGCGGGCACCACCACTGATCCGGTGGAGAAGGCGATGGAGCTGCTGCCGATCGGGCCTGTTCTGTTCGTCGATACTGCCGGTATTGATGATATCGGCGAGCTCGGCGGGATGCGGGTGGAGAAAACCCTCAAGGCGCTCGACCACACGGATCTCGGCATCATCGTCACCGACGGTCCGATCGGCGACGACGAAACCAAGTTGATGGACGCGCTCGCTGAGCGCGAGACGCCTTATTGCGTGGTTTTCACCAAGGCTGACCTTGGCGCTCCGCCTGCCGAGGCGCTGGCGACAGTGAAAGCGCGCGATGTTCCGTTCGTTTCGATCTCGACGGCGGTGAAGGCCGACGCGGCACGTGTGCGTGAGATCATTCTGGACGCGGCGCCGGAGAGCTCCTTCGAGGTGCCGCACCTCCTTGCCGATCTGGTGCCGGCTGGTGGCCACGTGGTGCTCGTGGTGCCGATCGATCTGTCCGCGCCCAAGGGCAGGCTCATTCTGCCGCAGGTCATGGCGATCCGCGATATTCTCGATGCTGACGCGAGCTGTACTGTGGTCAAGGAGCGCGAACTGGCTTCGACGCTGAAATCGCTTGGCAGGAAGCCCGACCTTGTGGTCTGCGACAGCCAGATCGTACTGAAGGCGGCGGCCGACACGCCTGACGATGTGCCGCTCACCACCTTCTCGATCCTGATGGCCCGTTTCAAGGGCGACCTGGTCCGCCTCGCCGAGGGTGCAGCTCGCATCGATCAGCTAAAACCCGGCGACAAGGTGCTGATCGCCGAGGCGTGCACGCATCATTCGATGGCCGACGACATTGGCCGGGTGAAGATTCCCCGCTGGTTCCGACAGTATGCCGGCGGTGACATCGAGTTCGAGACGATGGCCGGCCGCGCTTTCCCAGAAGATCTCAGTCCTTACGCTCTGGTCGTTCAGTGCGGCGCCTGCACCGTCAACCGCAAGCAGGCTTTGCTCAGGATCCGTCAGGCGGAATGCCAGGGCGTGCCGATCACCAACTATGGCGTAGCCATCAGTCGCGTACAGGGCGTTCTACATCGGTCGCTCGGCCCGTTTCCGTCGGCCCGTATCGCTTTCGAGCGAGCTAACGCCGCCCAATGAAAAAGCGGGGCCGAAGCCCCGCTTTTCAAACATCGACGGACTGTCAGTTGACGACCTGCAGGACTGTTCGGCTCTGCGGATCGACAATGACGCGCTCGTTGTTGACGACCGTGTAATAGTAGTTGTCGTAACCCGGGACCGGATAGAGCACCACGGTGGTCGGCAACGGTTGTCCAACGACGACCGGTTGCTGGTAGACGACCGACGGTGTCGTTTGCTGGACGACGACAGTGCGGACTTCCGCCGGTGGCGGATCAAGAATAGTGCCGACCGCAGCGCCGGCAACACCACCAACCACCGCACCCACCGGGCCGCCAACGACCGCGCCGGTCACGGCACCGCCAGCTGCGCCGGAGAGGGTGCCTTCCTGCGCAAAGGCGGCTGGAGCAATGGTGAGACCGCCGATGAGAAGCGAAGCTGCAAGGATCTGGTTCATCTCAGTCTCCTCAGTTGATGCCTCCGACAACGATGTACCAACAGAAAAAGTTCCAAATGCAAATTTTCGGTGATGTCGGTTGGACGTTGGTCCGAGTAGCAGAGTGCCGACTTGCAGCAACGTGCCGCTCTGCGGCCGACGAGGACGGCTCGTTGTCAACGCCGATGTATTAGTCGTTGTTGTAACCGGGCGCCGGGTAGAGCACTACCGCGATGGGCAACGCTTGTCCGACGACGATTGGTTGCCCGGAGGGCATCGATGGTGTCGTTTGCTGGGCGACGCGGACTTCTTGTGGGGCGTTTCGTCGATCATGGTGCCGACGGCGGCACCGGCGACTCCACCCACGACGGCCCCCACCGGGCCACCTACGACAGCACCTGTTACGGCGCCGCCAGCGGCACCGACGGCTGTACCGTTCTGGGCAAAAGCCGCCGAAGTGATGGCAAGGCTGCCGGCGAGCAGCGACGCTGCGAGGATCTTTTTCATCTCGGACTCTCTTTCGGTTGATACCCTGACAACGGGCCACCGCCGGAAAAGTTCCAAATGCTGAATGTTGGCGACGCGCGCCACCGCCTGTCGGGCTGCCTGCAAGCCGAAAGAGTCCGCAGAGTTTGGCCTAAAATCCGACCGGTATAGGCTATTACCTCCGCACCGCTATGCATGCGATAGCAGCAGCATGGGTCCATGCAGCCGTCGTCCGGGGAGGTCACCCGGCCTTGATCGAGTGCCCCGGTCCCTGCCCAATCACTCGGCCGATCGACCAGATACGGGCCGCGGCGCAACCCGAGCACTGATGGTCATCCTCATCGACGCAGGGCTTGTCCGGATAGAGCATATAGTTCTTGCGGAAGCGGCCGGGCGTGGCGTTAGGCATGAACACGTTGGCACCACGCTGCAGGACGAGATCGCGGCCGGCATGCGGGAAGATGGCGTCGAAAGCCGTCGTCGCCGGGATATGCGCCTTCGGGTTGGCGATGCGGAGCGCTGACACGGCGGCAAAGAACATGTCGCTATCGCCGGCGTAGGCGTTTGGCTGACCGGCCAGCGGCGTGTCGGGATGGGCGATGAATGGCCCGATGCCGATCATGTCGAGGTCGAGATCGCGGCAGAGCAGGATATTGTCGGCGAGGATGTCCAGCGTCTCGCCGGGCACGCCGATCATGAAGCCGGACCCCACCTGAACGCCGAGGCTGCGCAGATCTTTGAGGCAGCGGATGCGATCATTGAGGTCGCAGTCCGGATGCAGGAAGGCGAAGAGCTTGGGATTCGACGTCTCGAAGCGCAGGAGATAGCGATCCATGCCGGCCGCCCGCCAGCGGGCATAGGTGTCGCGAGGGCGGTTGCCGGCGCTCATCGTCACCGCGAGCCGCGTCTCCGTCTTGATCCGTCGGATGATGCGCTCGATGCGCTCGTCTTCCTTCTCGGCGGCCACTTCACCCGACTGCAGCACGATGGTGGTCTGCTGCCAGCCTTCCATCCGACGGGCCACCTCGAGGATTTCTTCCTCCTCGATGCGATAGCGACGGACGTCGTGGTTGGACTTGCGGATTCCGCAATAGAGGCAATCGTTGGCGCAGATATTGGAAAACTCAACGATGCCGCGCAGGAACACCTCATCGCCCATGTTGTCCTTGCGCACCGCGTCGGCGCGAGCGAACAGCGTCTCGCGCGGCAGGTCGAACAATGCCTTGACCGTGGCACGGTCAAACACACCCGCGGTGGGGACCTTTTCCTGAAGGGCTGCGATAGGGCTCATGGGCTATCCGAAAACTTACATCTGTTGGGAAAGATATAGCCTGAACAAGCTTCTGGCGACAGGCGGCACCCATCCCTCCGAATACTTAGGCGAAACGTTTGGGATGACTCTTAGCCACATTTGATTCTAATTTTTAGACACGTGGGGTCCGGTGTGGGAGGAACTAGCCGGATCTCATGGCTCATGAGTGACCTGCGAACGCAACAGGGAGGCGGCCGTGATTGTCACCGTGGTCAAGGAAGTGGGGCGGGCGCTTACATGTCCGTCCGCTGGTTTCTGCCTGCGAATAGCTGTTGCCGCGGCATTCCTGACGGTTTTGTTTGGCCTTCAGGCCATCGCCGTCGGCATTTGATACGCACGCAGCTCTTCATGGAAACCGCCGGCCGGGCAGCGATGCCCGGCCGGTTCGTTTTTCCCTCCTCGTGGGAGAATCTCGATCAGGCAGCGTTGGCCATCGCCTGGAGATCGGCGTCTACATCGCCCACCGGCTTGAGGCCGAAGGTATCGACGAGCACCTTGAGGACGGCTGGTGTCAGGAAGGCGGGCAGACGCGGCCCGATGCGGATGTTCTTGACGTTGAGGTGCAGGAGGGCGAGCAGCACGCAGACGGCTTTCTGCTCGAACCAAGACAGCACGATGGACAGCGGCAGGTCGTTGACCGTGCAGCCGAACGCGTCGGCGAGCGCCAGTGCCACCTTGACGGCCGAGAAGCTGTCGTTGCACTGGCCCATGTCGAGAAGGCGCGGCAGGCCGGCAACGGTGCCGTAGTCATGGCCGAGCAGGCGGTACTTACCGCAACCGAGCGTCAGGATCACCCAGTCCTTGGGAATGGTCGTGCCGAGATCGGTATAGTAGGAGCGCTCGCCTTCCGAGCCGTCGCAGCCGCCGATAACGGCGAAATGCTTGATCTCGCCAGCCTTGACGGCGTCGATGATCTTGTCGGCGGCGCCCAGTACGGCGTCATGGCCGAAGCCGACCAGATGCTCGCCGTTCCTAACCGAGTCGGTGAAGCCGGGGGCTGCCAGCGCGGCCTCGATGACCGGCGTGAAGTCGCGGCCGTCGATGTGGGCGATGCCGGGCCAGGCGACGAGGTTGCGGGTGAACAGGCGTCCCTCGTAGTCCTCGAACGGCTGCATCAGGCAGTTGGTGGTCATCAGGATGGCACCCGGGAAATTCGGGAACTCTCGCTGCTGCAGCATCCAGGCACCGCCGAAGTGGCCGGCCAAGTGCTTGAACTTTTTCAGTTCGGGATAGCCGTGGGCCGGCAACATCTCGCCGTGGGTATAGATATTGATGCCTTTGCCCTCGGTCTGCTCGAGCAGCGCCTTGAGGTCGACCATGTCATGGCCGGAAACCAGGATCGCCTTGCCGGGAATGTGGCCCATCAGCACCGGTGTCGGCGTCGGCTTGCCATAGGTATCGCAATGGGCGGCATCGAGCAGCGCCAGCACGTTGACGGTGACTTCGCCGCACTTGAGGTTGAGGGCGAGCAGTTCGTCGACGGTGTCGACGCCGGCATCCAGCTTGGCCAGTGCTTCGACCGTGAAGGCATCGACGACCGGGTCGGTGCGATTCATCTGGCGGGCGTGATGAGCATAGGCGGCCATGCCCTTGAGGCCATAAAGCAGCAGTTCTTGCAGGCCGGTGATGTCGTCACCGAGGCTCGCTTTGCGGGCGTCGATCATCGAGGCGCGCGACCAGGATACCAGGGCTGTTTCCGGAGCTTCTACCGCGACGCCGGCCGTTGCGCCGGCAGTCGCCACCACTTCGCGAATTTTGCCGAGGATCGAGGCGGTGTCGAAGTTGACGTTGGTGACGGTGACGAACAGCGCATCCTCAAGCAATGGCGCAAGGCTGTCCGGCCGCTCGGCGGCGGGGATAGCGGCGTAGCGGGTCGCCAGACGCTTGGCGGCATGGACGAGTACGTCCTGCAGGTCGGAAGCCTCCGGCGACTTGCCGCAGACGCCGCGCGTCACGCAACCGGTGCCGCGGGAGGTCTGTTCACACTGGTAGCAAAACATTTGTCCGTCTCCATCCTCGGGGGCTTGCAGCCCTTCTTGCCGGCCAAGCCAGCGGAATGGAGGGGAACCTAGGCGTGAGCCGCCCCGACGACGTTGCGCGGCAACAAATTTGTCAGCGATTTCACGGCGCCTTGATATATCCGGCTCGCGTCATCTCCCTGAGGGTCAAATCGTTTGCCGAATCGAGCGCCTGCGCCACGCTCATCTGGCCGACGACGGCGGCGGCGAAGATCTGGCCAACGGCGTCACCGATGCGCCGGAACTCCGGGATCGCCACGAACTGACTGCCGGTGTAGGGGGCAGGCTTGACGGTCGGCTGGTCGGGATTGGCGGTGTCGATCGCAGTGAGCGTATAGCCTGAAAACGGCGCCGCGGACCGGTAGGCAGGATTGTTGTAAAGCGATGCGCGCGTGCCCGGCGGCGCGTAGGCCCAGCCTTCGTGGGCGGCGACCAGGTTTGCATATTCCCGGTCGGTGGCCCAGGCGATGAAACGTTGCGCGGGACCTGCCTTGGTCGTGCTGGCGGGAACGGCGAGGTTCCAGGTCCAAAGCCAATTGCCATGGTTGCCAAGGCCACCGTAGCTTGGAAACGGCGCATAACCGACGCGGCCGACCACATCCGAAGTCATGGGATTGCTCAACGTCGAGGCGGCGACAGTGGAATCGACCCACATGGCGCATTTGCCGGCGCGAAATAGGTCGAGGTTCTCCGAGTAGCCATAAAAGGCGGCGCCCGGTGGCCCCGCCGTCTGCAGCAGGTCGACGTAGAAACTGAGTGTTCGTTGCCACTCTGGTGTATCGAATTCCGGATGCCATGCGAAATCGAACCAGCGGGCACCGAAGGAATTGGCGATAGCGGTGAGTAGAGCCATGTTATCAGCCCAGCCAGCTTTGCCGCGCAGGCACATCCCATAGCGTCCGGCAGCCTTGTTGGTAAGTTTTAGTGCTGCGTCGCGCACGAAGGTCCAGTTCGGCGACGGCGGCATTTCAAGCCCTGCCGCCTTGAACAGATCGGTACGATACATCAGCATGGCGCTTTCCCCATAGAAGGGCGAAGCGTAGAGCTTGCCGCTGTAGGAGATGGCCTTTCTGATAGCTGGCAAAAGATCGTTCGCGTCGTATTGGTCGCCAAGCCCGTCGAGCGGTTTGAGCAGGCCCTGCCGCGCCCAGATCGGCACTTCGTAATTGCCGATGGTTATGATGTCGAACTGACCGCCATGTGTCTCGATGTCGGTGGCGATCTTCTGACGCAGAACGCTTTCCTCAAGGATCACCCAGTTGAGATGGATGCCGGGATTGTTCGCTACAAAATCGTCAGTGAGCTCCTGCATTCGCCGCATGTCGGCGTTATCGACGGCAGCTATCGTCAGCACCTCGGCGGACATGGCTACACCAGTCGCGCCGATCAGTGCCGCCGCTGCTAGAAATGCGCTGAAGCGCATCGTCGTCCCCTCCACCAATTCGATTCCGCGCATCCTCCAGGGTGATGTTAGTGCGGCAAAGGATGCGAAGGAATTAGCGAAGGGTCGTGCACGCGACGGATTGTTCAAAAAAGTTCAGGTTAAAGAGGGGCTGGGAGCGCCGTTGCGCCGCTCATGTCTTCCTTGAGGTCGACGCCGGTGAGGCCGAGACGCAGCGCTTCACGGATCAGCCAAGCGATCTTGTCGGCCGCCGTCTCATGCGACAGCCCGTCGGCGTGGATGTTGGAAATACAGTTGCGCTCGCTGTCGCGTCGGCCGACCCTCGGATCGAAGGTCAAATACGCACCGAGGCTGTCGGGAACCGAAAGGCCCGGTCGCTCGCCGATCAGCACCACCACGATACGCGCGCCGAGCGCTTCGCCGGCCTCGTCACCAAAGGCGACGCGCGCCTGTTCGCCCAATACCACCGGGGCGACCTTGAGGTCGCCAAGTCGGCGCACGCAGGCGGAAAGAACGACTTCGCCATGCGCCTCGACGGCGGCGGCCGATAGGCCGTCGGCGATGACGAAGGCAACATCCCAGTCGCCCTTTTCGACGCCGGCGAGCGCTGCCGGATCGACACGGCGACCGAGATCCGGACGAGCAAGGTAGATCGAGCGGTCGGCCGCGCGCGACTTGAGGCGGATGACCGGCATCGTCTTGCCAATTCGGTCCGCCATGGCGGCGAAGTCGACATGCCCGTGCACGGCGTCGCGGGCACGGGCATGGGCCAGCTGAAAATCGAGCACCGCTCGGATCGGCAATGAGTCGCCAGCCCGCCCGAGACCGATGCGGGCACGGGTAACGCTACGAAAGCGGGCGAACGGATCGAGGTCGACGGGAGTGGTCATGCCGAGGCCCGGACGTCAGGATGATAATCGATGAGGCGGCGCGCGACGGAACTGGCCTGTGGCGCCAGACGTCCCTCGCTGTCGAAAAGGCCCATGCGATAGAGCCAGGCTTCGAACTCCGGCGCCGGTGGCCGGCCGAAGGAATGCCGGAGACTGACGATGTCGTGGTAGCTGAGCGATTGGTAGTTCAGCATGACATCGTCGGCGCCGGGTACGGCGATCAGGAAGTTGACGCCGGCCGAGGCGAGCAGGAACATCAGGTTGTCCATGTCGTCCTGATCGGCTTCGGCGTGGTTGGTGTAACAGACGTCGACGCCCATCGGCACGCCGAGCAGCTTGCCGCAGAAGTGGTCCTCAAGACCGGCGCGAATGATCTGCTTGGCGTCGTAGAGGTATTCCGGCCCGATGAAGCCAACGACGGTGTTGACGATCAGCGGCTTAAGGTGACGGGCCACGGCATAGGCGCGCGCCTCGATTGTCTGCTCGTCGACGCCGTGGTGAGCATCGGCGGAAAGCGCCGAGCCCTGGCCTGTTTCGAGATACATGACATTGTCGCCGACCGTGCCGCGCTTCAGGCTGAGCGCCGCTTCGCGGCCTTCCCTCAGGACTTTGAGATCGACGCCGAAGCCGCGGTTGGCAGCCTCTGTGCCAGCGATTGACTGGAAGACCAGATCGAGCGGAGCGCCGGCTTCCACCGCTTTGATCGATGTCGTCACATGCGTCAGCACGCAGGACTGCATGGGGATGTCGAAGCGCTGGCGGAGCCGGTCGAACAGCTCCATCAATCGCACGCAGGCTTCGAGGTTATCGCCGGCTGGGTTGATGCCGATCACCGCGTCGCCAACGCCGTAGGTGAGACCATCAAGCGTCGAACCTGCGACACCCTCTGGGTCGTCCGTCGGGTGGTTGGGTTGCAGGCGGCTGGAAAGCCGGCCCTTGAGGCCGATGGTGGTTCGGAAGCCCGTGACGACGCTCGTCTTGGCCGCGGCGACGATCAGGTCGTGGTTGCGCATAATCTTGGAGACGGCGGCGACCATCTCGGGCGTCAGGCCGGGCGCAAGCGCTGAAAGCCCTGCGGTGGTGCATTCGTAAGAGAGCAGCCAATCGCGCAATTGCCCGACCGTCATGTGGGCGACCGGCGAAAAGGCGGAGGCATCGTGGCTGTCGACGATCAGGCGGGTAACCTCATCGATCTCGTAGGGGATCAATGGTTCTTCGAGAAAGGTCTTGAGCGGGATGTCGGCCAGAAGGTACCGGGCCGCGACGCGGCGCTCGTTGGTATCGGCCGCGATGCCGGCCAGTCGATCGCCGGATTTCTCCGGTGAAGCAGCTGCCATGACGGCCTTGAGGTCGTCGAAAACGTGGCGCTGGCGGCCGAGTAGGATGCTATAGCTGGGCATGACCGATAGTCTACCATCGCCTAGGGATTGGCCAAGGCGTTTTGTTAGGCAGGCCTCGCCCGGCGCGCAGTCATCTCCGGGACTCTACCGATGCGCCGAAGCTCCGTGCATGAACAATCGGTAAGGTCTGTTTTTGAACACGATTTTGCCAAGAATCCGATATCCCTGCTTGCCTGCCCGTGGTAGCTCCGGCCGAACCGGCTCGGCGCTATCAGACGCCCCCGATGGACGATTCCGAATGCTGGAGGAAAAGGCATGCAACTCGTTCAGGCCAGCGGCCTGGTAAAGACGTTTTCGAGACTGCGCGCCGTTGACGGCGTCAGCCTTGAGGTGAGCCGTGGCGAGGTCGTGGGCTTCCTTGGCCCCAACGGCGCCGGCAAGTCGACGACCATGAAGATGCTGACCGGCTTTCTGGAGCCGGACGCCGGCACGGCCTCGATAGCCGGCCACGACGTGTTCGCTGACCCCATCGCCGCCCGCCGCCGCCTTGGTTATCTACCCGAGGGCGCGCCGGCTTATGGCGATATGACGGTGGCCGACTTCCTTACCTTCGTCGGTCGCATGCGCGGTCTGTCGCGCGCTGTGCTCGGCGAGCGGCTGGCGGAGATGGTGGAGCGGGTCAACCTCACCGCGGTCTGGAACCGCCCGATCGATGCGCTTTCCAAGGGCTTCAAACGCCGCGTTGGCATCGCCCAGGCGCTGATCCACGATCCGGAAGTGCTGATCCTCGACGAGCCGACCGATGGCCTCGATCCCAACCAGAAGCACGACATGCGCGAGCTGATCGCCGCCATCGCGCCGGGCAAGGCGATCGTCATCTCCACGCACATTCTCGAGGAAGTCGAGGCGATCTGTAGCCGCGCCGTCATCATCGCCGAGGGCAGGGTGGTCGCCGACGCGACTCCGTCCGCCCTACTCGACGCAGCCATCGTCGATGGCCAGCGACCGACGCTTGAAGCCGTCTTCCGCTCCATTACCGGCAGCAAGGCCGCCTGACGCCGCTTCCCCTCCGGAGACGATCCGAGATGAAAACCTCTTTCCGCACCATCGCATTGGTGTTCGGCCGCGAGTTCCGCGCCTATTTCGCGACCCCGCTCGCCGCCGTGTTTCTTCTGGTGTTCCTGGCCCTTTCGGCCGGCCTCGCCTTTTTCGCTGGTGGTTTTTTCGAGCGCGGGCAGGCCGACCTCGGCCCATTCTTCGCATGGCATCCCTGGCTGTTTCTCATCCTGATGCCAGCCATCGGCATGCGGCTTTGGGCCGATGAACGTCGCTCCGGCGTCATCGAACTTCTGATGACGCTGCCGGTACGCGCTCATGAAGTGGTGATCGGAAAGTTCCTGGCTGGCTGGGCCTTCACGGCGGTGGCTTTGGTACTCACCATGAGCTTCTGGCTGGTGACGCTCTACCTCGGTTCTCCCGACAACGGCATCGTCATCGCGAGCTACATCGGCTCCTTCCTGATGGCCGGCGCCTTCCTGGCGATTTCCGCCTGCATCTCGGCCATGACCAAGAACCAGGTGATCGCCTTCATCCTCGCGGCCATCGTGTCCTTCCTGTTGGTGATGTCCGGGACCAATCTGGTGCTGGCGGCTTTGCGCGGCTGGGCGCCGGCCTTTTTGGTCGACCTGGTGCAGTCGCTCTCTTTCATCACCAACTTCGACCGACTGACGCGCGGTGTCCTTGAGGCGCCGGCCGTCATCCTGTTCCTGTCGACCATCGTGCTCGCGCTCTGGATCAACGTCCAGGTCGTCGACGCCAAGAAAGCCGCCTGAGGTTCCGATGTCAAAGCTCAACCGGATCCCAAAATCCCGTCTTGTCGCCGTTGGCGCTGTTTTGGCGGTCATCCTCTACCTCGCCGTCAATTCGTTGTCGGCGACGCTATTCCGCTCGACCCGCGTCGATCTGACCGACGGCGGCCTCTATTCGCTCTCCCACGGCACGGTGGCGATGCTCGACAAGCTCGACGAGCCGATCCACATGCGCCTGTTCATGTCGGCGAGCTTGCACGAAGCCGCGCCGGCGCTTTCCGCCTATGCGTCGCGCGTTCGCGCCATGCTCGACACCTACGAGAGTCTGTCGCACGGCAGGATCACCCTCGAGGTGATCGATCCTCAGCCCTATTCGGAAGAAGAGGATCGCGCCGTCGGCCTTGGCATCAACCGGATCAGCCTCGATGGCACGTCCGATCCGATCTACTTCGGTCTTGCCGCCACCAACTCGACCAATGGTTCGGCCAACATTCCGGTGTTCACGCCCGACCGCGAGGCTTTTCTTGAATATGATCTGACGCGCCTCGTTGCCGAGCTCGGTCAGCCGAAGAAGCCAGTGGTGGCACTGCTCGACGGCCTCGGCATAGCCGGCAACCCAATGGCCGGGCAGGAACCGGCCCAGATCCTCTCGATGCTGAAAGAGACCTATAGCGTCGAGACGGTGGGGGGCGACATCGACAAGCTGCCCGATAACACCCGCGTCGTGTTGGTGGTGCAGCCCCAGAACCTTTCCGACCGCACCCTTTACACACTTGACCAGTGGGTGCTTTCGGGCGGTGCCACGCTGGTGTTTGCAGATCCTTTCGCGGAGACGCAGCCGGGACCGCAACCCGGCGTGCCGGCCGAGAACAACGCCACCGAGTTCCAGAAAATGTTCACTGCCTGGGGCGTCGGCTTCGACGTCAAGAAGGCGGTTGGTGACCCCGACTGGGCAATTCGCACCGTTCGCAACATCGACGGCCGTCAGGCAGAGGTCGCCAACTATCCTTGGTTCGCCATCCATGACGATGGCTTCGACCGGGGCGACGCGGTGACCTCCAAGCTGAACGCAGTCGTCATGACCACCGCCGGCGCATTCACCGCCACCGGCAAGGACGCGACGCTGAAGCCGTTGATGTATGCCTCCGCCGATGCCGGCCTTCTTTCCGCTGGCGAGGCAGCCGATCCCTATGGCGATCCGCGAACTCTGCTCGGCAAGATCGAGAAGACAGGCGGTCGTCCGGTGGTTGCTGCGCGTCTCGAGGGCAAGCTTCACACCGCCTTCCCTGACGGCAAGCCGAAGGACTCGGCGGCTGGCGGCGCACCGATCAAGGAAAGTGCTTCGGCGCCCAACGTCATTCTGGTCGGTGATGCCGACATACTGTCCGATCGCAACTGGCTGCAGAAGCAGACCGTGCTTGGGCGGCAAGTGGCGCAGGCCTTTGCCAACAACGGAGACTTCCTGCTCAACGCCGTCGAGCAGATGGCCGGTGGTGTGGCGCTGGCCGATCTTCGGAGCCGCACCGTTTCCTGGCGACCGTTCACCCGCATCGATGCCTTGGAGCGGGCGGCCGAGGAGCGCTTCCTCGCCAAACAGCAGGAGCTGACGCAGCGCATCGCCGACACCGAGAAGAAGCTGAAGGACGCTTCCTCTACCGGCGAGGCGAAGGACGGTGAACTCGTGTCCAGCGAGCAGGCCAAGGCGACCGAGAACTTCAAGTCCGATCTCCTGGCGGCCCGTGCCGAACTGCGAGAGGTTCAGTACAACCTCCGCGCCGACGTCGCGAGCCTCAAGAGCTGGATCATGATCCTGATCATCGGCGTCGTTCCGGCGGCGGTGGCGCTTATCGCTCTTGTCTTCGCCCTGCGTCGTCCCCGGCGGCCGGTGCCGGTCCGCAAAGCCTGATCACAGCGAGGAGTTACATCATATGACGCCGAAATCGCTCATCGGCCTTGCCGCCATCACAGCCGTCGCTGTTGCTGCTGCCGTAGTCGTCGCTGGAGGAAACTCCGCTGGCAGCGCGGTGGCCGACCGTGGTCGGGTACTGCTGCCGGATCTCGTCAAGACGTCTGCTTCGGTTGAACGCCTCGCAGTTACGGTTGGCAAGGATACCACCACGCTGACGCGCAATGGCGATCGCTTCGTTGATGCCTCCGGCTACCCGGCACGTATCGATGAAGTTCGCAAGCTGGTGTCGTCGCTGGCAATTTTGACTATCGACGAGGACAAGACCGACAAGCCTGATCGGTATTTGGATCTGGGGCTCGCCGACCCCGCGGCGGACAAGGGCGCGGCCACCAAAGTGGCTCTTCTCGACAAGGAGGGTAAGCCACTCGCCGCCGTCTACGCCGGCACGAAGGATTATACGGTAGGCGGCAGTCGTGGTGGGCAGTATGTGCGTCTCGACGGCAACCCGCAGGCCTACCTGGTGCGCGGCTCGCTCGACATGCCCGCTGCCCGTGCCGACTGGTTCGACGCTCGCCTCACCGACATCAAGCCGGCGGCCTTGTCGAAAGTGACGCTGACCGACGCCTCTGGTGCCACTGTCGATTTTACGCGAACCGGCGACAAGCTACTGCCGGCCGCGTTACCAGACGGCAAGACGCCCGACGAAGGCAAGGCCAACCGCGTCACCGCCTTCCTGCAAGCTTTCGACTTCAGCGACGTTCGCAAGGAAACGCCGGCCTCCATCGGGAACACGACGCGTCTGCGTTATGAGACCGCCGATGGTCTCGCGGTGACGGCTACGGCGGTGCCGGCAGCCGACGAGGCCGGGAAAGGCTGGATCCGCATCACCGCTGAGGCGATCGATTCCAAGGCAGCCGACGCCGCCAAGGCGATCAACGACAAGGCGGCGGGCTACGAGTTCAAGGTCAACACCATCCACACCGAGATGTTTGGCTGGACCGTGGCGAGCCTTGCCAAGGAAGGCTGACGAAAGGCCGGCTTGTATAGACGAATGAACGCGGCCGGCGAGGAAACTTGCCGGCCGTCCTTATTGGGGGAATTTGTCAGCTCTCAATTTCCAGCGTGGCCAGGAGACCGCGAGGCGGATTATCGGAGAGCACGATGCCACCGCCATGCGCCTCGGCGACGTCACGAGCAATGGTGAGACCGAGCCCAAAACCGGAATTCGGCAGCGAACTGCGAGCGCTGTCGCCGCGCACGAAAGGCTCGATCAGGTGCTCGCGTTCGGCGGCCGGTATGCCAGGGCCGTTGTCGGCGACGGCGATGGCGAGCCGACGTCCGGGCAGCTTCTTTAGCGACACAACGACCTTGTCACCATAACGCACGGCATTCTCGACGAGATTGGTCACAGCCCTCAAGATGTCACGGTGACGGACGCGGGCGGCGAGCCGGTTCGGGCCCTCGTAGGAAACTGTATAGCCCAGATCTGCGAACTGGTCGGCAATGGTCTGCAGCAGGCTCGGTAGATCCGTTTGGTCGAATGGTTCGGTGCTGTCGGTGCCCGAGAGATGAACCAGGGCCACTTGAGCCAGGGCCGCCATGTGGTCGAGATCGGCCAGCATTGGCTCGCGGATCGTCTCGTCTTCAATGAACTCCGCGCGCAACCGCAGGCGGGTGATCGGCGTCCGGAGGTCATGGCTGACAGCGGCCAGCATGGCGGTCTTCTCGGCCATCAGTTTGCCGATACGGGCGCGCATTCGGTTGAAGGCGGAGATTGCCGATCGCAGCTCGCGCGGCCCGATTTCGGGAACAGAGACCTCTGAGCGCATGTCACGCAGGCGTTCGACGGCGACCTCGAAACGTCGGAGGGGCTTGATGATCAACACCATGGACCAGCTCACCAGCACCACCGTGGTAACCAGCAAGAAGCCAAGCACAATAGTCCCCGGTCCGAAGAAACGTGGCGCCTCACCATCCGATAGGTCGAGCTGATAACAAGCCCCATCGGCTAGCATCAGGAACAGTGGCCCAATAAATTCGTCCCCCGGCGCCGGCCGTCCGTCGAACACCTTGCGAGCGGTGGCGGCGTTGCCAAGGCGGGAAGCAAGTGGCCCGAACCGGATCTCGTCGGCGTTTTCCGGCACAGGGGCGGCACAAGCTGTGATCGACGGCAGCGTCTCTTTCAGGAGTTCTAAGAGCCTTGGCCGCTCGGCCGGGGTAGCAGCCGCCAGCATATGAGCAGCGGCGCCGATCTCGCCGGTTATCTCGCCCGGCGAAGCTGCGAAGGTAGACCGCGGGTTGGACAGGAAGAAATAGGCCGTCAGCACCCCATGCATGGCGGCGATCGACAGCACCAAAAGCACGATGACCTGGCCGGCAACAGAATCGAAGACCAGGCGCAGGACTCTACCGATCATGAGGCCGCCACTTCCGGGGTGAAGAGGTAGCCCTCCGAACGGATGGTCCGGATAAACTCCGATTTCTCGTCGTCAGGAGAGAGTTTGCGTCTCAGGCGGCTTACCAGGATATCGATCGATCGTTCAAACGGCGCGGCGAGCCGACCCTGTGTCAGCTCCAAGAGCTGATCGCGGCTGAGCGTAATGCCCGCACGCTCGGCAAAGGCAACCAGCAGATCGAACTCCGCGCCCGTCAGCGTCGCTTTGGCGCCGGACGGTGTCGTCAGACTGCGTTCGCGAGTGTCGATCACCCAGCCGGCAAAGCTGAGGCGGCGCGATTCCGATCGGGTTGCCTTGGCAGCGGGCAGGCTGCTGCGGCGCAGGATGGCCCGGATACGCGCCAGAAGTTCGCGGGCGCTGAACGGTTTGGCGATATAGTCGTCGGCACCGATTTCGAGGCCGACAACTCGGTCGATCTCCTCGCCGCGAGCTGAGAGCATAATGATTGGTATAGTCGACGTGTTGCGTAAGCGCCGACAAATACTGAGCCCATCTTCGCCGGGCAGCATGATGTCGAGCAGCACAATGTCGACGCGCGATGTCGTCAATAACCGATCCATCTCGCGACCGTCACGAGCTACAGACACACGGCAGTCGTTAGCTTTCAGGTAGCGCGAGACCAACGTATTAATGTCGTTATCATCTTCGACCAGCAGGATATGGTTCTGCATGAAGAAAGGCCATCCCCATTCAACGGCTGAGCTTTAACATTCGGTCGGCCAGTGCTGGTAGTTATTTTGTATCTAAATGTTTCTTTTTGTGACTAGCGAAACGTCTGGTTACCGTGCCTGCCCCTCAGTTACCAATCGTTAACAAACGGAGCGCTCCGCTACTCGAAGGTAATGCGTAAGACTCTAGCCCGAGGGTAAAAATGACCTCGATTTCATCAACCACTGCCTACCAGTCGCCGCTCGCACGGCTGCAGTCGACGCTCCAGTCAGATGTCAGCGCCGGCAGCGTCAAGTCGAGCGACCAGTCCGCGCTCGCCACCGCACTCGAAAGTATCGACGGGACTTTGTCGAGCAACCGCTCGAGTGGGGCATCCAGCAGCAAGCCACCGTCACCCGACGAGATGAAGGGAAAGATCGCTGATCTTATCCAGCAACAGGTCTCTTCCGGTACGTTGACCTCCGATCAGGCCACCGAACTCGCCTCCGTCTTCGATGACACCTTCTCTAAGGACAAGGGTGCCAAGGGAGCCGGTGGACCGCAGGGCGCTGGCGGACCACCTCCCGGCCCGCCTCCCGAGGACGGTCAGTCGACCGATGCTGCCGACGACAGCTCGTCGTCCAGCACCTCGATTACCGACATCCTGAAGGAACTCCAGGATGCGCTCACCGAAAGCAGCAAGACGTCCTATAGCGCCAGCGGCTCTTCGACCTCGTCAAACAGCAACAGCTATCTATTCGACATGGTTGCCTGAAAGAAACTGCGGATCGCAGGTGAGGCGGCGGGGGCAAACCCCGCCGCTTTGCGTTATAGGAAGGGGAGCCATGCCGTTGCAGGGCGATCGCACGAAAAAAGGACCCTTCACTACGAAAGCACTAGTGCTATCCAAGTACTTGTGCGCAATCTTGAACATGGCTTGCTAGCGGGCCGGCGAGGGCCGTCGGCACGCCAAGTGCCATGAATTTTGACCCTCGGAGAATCGCCTGATGAACCGCCCCGCCGCCGGATGGATCGACCGCCTCCCGACCGACCACCTGATCACCGAATTCTCGATGTGGTCCTCAGATCTGCTGCGCATCGCCGACGAATTGGCTCGCATTGATCCCTATGCCAGCGTCATCCATATCGATGCGTCGGATGGCGTATTCGCTGACACGTTGCTGATGTTCCCGGAAATCGTTGCCCGCATCCGCTCGATCACCGATAAGCCAATCCACGTTCACCTGATGGTGGGCGAGCCGGCGTTGATCAATCAGATCAACCAGTTCGCTGCCGCGGGCGCCGACGCGATCTCCATCCACGCCGAGAACACTTTGCTCGCCGACAATGGTATTGCCCGCATCAACGAGCTCGGCCTCGTTGCCGGCATCGTGCTGAAGGTCGACACGCCGGTCGCCAAACTGATCCGTCATCTACCGCGCGTTGGTCTGGTCACCCTGTTCGGGGCCGGGATCGGCGAGCGCGAAGGCATCAATCAGGCTGCAACCCGCCGCCTGGACGAGGCGCAGAAGTACATTGCTGGCGTTCCCGCCGGCCATCGGATCATTTTGGTGGCCGACGGTGCCATTCGAGAGGATACCGTGCCGGTGCTGCGCAAGGCCGGCGCCCAGGCGATCGTCGCCGGTAAGCTGGTGTTCGACGCGCCCGATCTCGGCAAGCGCATGGAGTGGCTGAACAGCCTTTGAGGCAGAAACAAAGGCAATGGCCTTAGGATTTCAGAAACGCTTTTTGATGGTCTGGAAACAAGAAATGGCGCCGGGAGTTTTGCTCCCAGCGCCATTTTGTTGTCCGCTCGATGGCCAGTTAGCGTTTCGCCACAAGCCATTCCGGTTTGAACCAGCGGTCGGCCGGCCCGTCGTAGGATAGGCGGTTGATGTCCCAGTGGCGGATGAAGCTGGCGTAGGCCTCCCATACCGCTGGCCCACCGGCGACATAGACGACGCGGTCGGGAAATCGAGCGAGTACCTCTTCCGGGCGGTCGCTGGAGCGAACCGGGCAGAGCGTACGGTCGAACTGCATGAAGCCGGGCAGGGTGGAAGTGGTGTGCGGCCCGGCCAGCATGACGTGGCCGCGTGTCACTTCATAAAAGCGCTCGACGTCGGCGACGAATTCGCGTCCGGGATTGCCCTCCCAGGGCAGCTGGCCATTGAGTCCGATCTGGCCATGCTGACCGATCGCGCAGATAGCCCTCACATCCGCCATGATACCATCCGTTTGCCGTTGCGATGGACCGGAGCATAGCAGCCCCTACGCAGAATGCCCAAGTGGGTTGTGAGGTGGCGTCATAATTCTCAGGCGAGGCCCACGCCGGTAAACGACCAGTGCGTCTGGATGATCCGCCAGCCCTCGGGATCGCGCCGATAGACTTCGGTGCAATTCCAAGCGACACGGTCGCCTTCGCTGCCGTTCCACGACACGAAGCGGAAAGTGAGCACGGCAGCATCGCCAGCCGCCTGCACCTTGGGCTCGATCATTTCGTGACGCGGCGCGAAAATCTTGCCCCGCAATTCATCATAGAGCGCGCTCAGCGCCGCCTTGCCGTCGAGGCGCGTCTCGCGGAAGGGGTCGAAATAGGTGACATCTTCTGCTGACAGGTCGATGAAAGCATCGGGATCGCCGGCGCACCAGCGGTCAAGGGCTCCCTTTTCGAGCGCGATAATGTCGTCGGCGATGGTCACGGCAATCTCCTCCAAGCTTTTGCTGGAGATTAGGCCGATGGTGCGTCGGCGATTGTCAGCATCGACTGGCTGGCAATCCCATCAGCGCCTCCGCGGTTTCGACGTCGGTTGCCACCGCGTTGACAAGGCCGCCGGCGACGGCGGCGCGGATCGCCTCGGCTTTCTGAGGGGATAGCGCTGCGGCGATGGAAAGTGGTACGCGGGTAAGGCGCTCAAGCGAGATCGAAAGGGTTCTGTCGTCGAATTCGGTGCCTACCGGCCGGCCATCTTGACCGAAAAAGCGTCCGCAGATAGTGCCGACGGCGCCATGAGCACGGATTTCCTCGAGTTTGCCGGGAGCGATGAATCCTTCTCGGAACACCATCGCGGTGGCCGAAATGGCACCGACGCCGACCACGGCGATCGCAAGGTGATCCATCATAGAAAAGACGCCGCGCACCGTGCCGGTGTCGCGCAAGAGGAGCGCGGCGCCCGCATCGTCGACGATGGCCGGGACCGGCAGTTGCCAGGCTTGGGCTCCGAGCCCGGCCGCAAGGCGGCGGCACACTTCTGAAGAGTGAGTGTAATGCTCAGGCGCGCCGACCCCGCCGACCAGCGCCACCACGTTAAGGTCGCGCGCCGGTGACCGGCGGGCGGCGGCAGCGATGGCCGCCGCTGTGGCGCCATCGGAAACGCCGAGCACGTCGCCGCTCTTCAGCGTATCCTCGATGACACGGGCGACCGCCTTGCCCAGCGTGTCGGCCGGGGCGTGAGCGCCAGTCCGGTTCTCGACGATGACGGCGAGGCGAAGGCCGAGATGCGCCTTCAAGCGCTGCTCAGCGGCGCTGTCGCGGAACGCTTTGGGGGTGACCTGAAATTCGATGTAGCCGAGATCAAGCGCTGACTTGAGCGCCCGGCTGACGGTCGCTTCGGAGATCTCCAGCAGACGGGCAATTTCGTTTTGCGGCAGGCGCTGTTCGTAGCGGAGGCGGGCGATCTCTACGATCATGTCTTCGCTGCGGCGGGGCCGGGGCATATGCGCGCCTTGGATGGGGAAGAGGAGGGGCATGTCGTCTATCGTCGACATGCCGTTCCGGGGGAAAAGCCGATGGGGCGCCGGATTGAAAGGCGCCCCGCCGACGGTCTGGGCGTCAGGCGACGAAGCGCTTGGCGACGATCTTGCGCAGTTCGCCAAGGTCCTTGGCGAACAGGCGAATGCCCTCGGCGAGTTTCTCGGTGGCCATCGGGTTCTGGTTCATGGCCCAGCGGAAGGCTTTTTCGTCGAGGTTGACCACTTCCGGCTTCGGGCCGGGCTTGTGCGGCGACAAAGCGCGCTGCAGCGTGCCGTTGTCGGCGGCAAGGGCATCGAGCAGCGCCGGCGAGATCGTCAGGCGATCGCAGCCGGCCAGGGCCTCGACTTCGCCCTGCGAGCGGAACGAGGCGCCCATCACCACGGTCGGAATGCCATGGGCTTTATAATAGTCGTAAATGCCATGCACCGAGACGACGCCCGGATCCTCAGCCGGCGTGAAGGTGCGACCCTCGGCCTTGACGTACCAGTCGAGAATGCGGCCGACGAACGGCGAGATCAGGAAAGCCTTCGCATCAGCGCAGGCGATGGCCTGAGCGATGTCGAAGATCAGCGTCATATTGGTCTCGACGCCTTCCTTCTGCAGGATTTCCGAGGCTCGAATGCCTTCCCAGGTGCCGGCAACCTTGATCAGGATCCGCTCGCGTTCGACGCCGTTGGCCTTGTAGGCGGCGATGATGGCGCGCGCCTTTTCGACGGTGGCGGCGGTGTCGAAGGACAGGTCGGCGTCGACCTCGGTGGAAACGCGGCCTTCTACCAGCTTGGTGAGTTCAGTGCCGACGGCAACAGCAAGGCGGTCGCCAATGGCCTTGATCGCGGCTTCCTGAGAGCCTGCCTGCTTCTTGCCCCAGGCGACGGCGTCGGCAAGAATTGGCTCGTAAGCGGGAAGGCCGATGGCCTTCAGTACCAGCGTCGGGTTGGTCGTGCAGTCGACCGGCTTGAACTTCTTGATTGCGTCAATGTCGCCGGTGTCGGCGACCACAACGGTCATTTCGCGCAATTGGTCCAGCTTGGAAGCCATGTTCTCAACTCCATATCCGGCCGACGCCTCTTCAGTCTGCGGCCGCTCTCCATCCCCTAAAACTATGGTCCCGCGCCCATCAAAATGCAAGAAAGCTATAAAAAGAAATTAATTGCAGTTTGATGGGTAAATAAAACGGGCAGACCCTTTCGGAACCTGCCCGTTTTCTCCCCCGAAAAACTGTCAGGCAGCCATCACCCGGTTGATAAAGCGCTCGACGACCTCGCGCAGGCGCGTGGCCTGATCGTTCATATCGTTGGAGACGGCAAGCACCTGACTTGCCGACTGCGACGTTTCGCCAACGACGCGCGTCAGTGCCTGTGTCTCGTCGGCGACCGACTTAGTGCCGCCGGCCGCCTTCTGGGCATTGAGCGAAATCTCGGCCGTGGCGTGGCCCTGCTCGCCGACGGCGGTCGCGATGACGTTCGTCGTGCGGTCGACCTCGCCCATGATGTCGGAAATGGCGCGAATGGCGGCGACCGCCTCGCCTGTCGACGACTGGATCTGGGAAATCTGCGAGGCGATCTCTTCGGTCGCTTTGGCAGTCTGGCCGGCGAGGTTTTTCACCTCGGAGGCGACGACGGCAAATCCCTTGCCGGCCTCCCCCGCGCGCGCTGCCTCGATTGTGGCGTTGAGCGCGAGGAGGTTGGTTTGTTCGGCAATCGCCTTGATGAGGGTGATGACATTGCCAATACGCGTCGCCGCTTCGGCAAGGCCCGAAATCGTGGCGTCGGTCTTTTTCGCTTCGCCAGTGGCGCGCTGAGCAACCGCGGTCGCCGTGCCGGTCTGGCGGGAAATCTCGCCGATCGACGCCGACAGCTCCTCGGCGGCGGCGGCGACCGTCTGAACGCCGTCGGACGCAAGTTCGGAGGCTGAGGCAGCGGTGCCGGCGCGGTCCCGCGCTTCCTCGGCAATGGCAGCCAATGCCCGCGCGGTCGCCTCCATCTGGTCGGCGTTACCGGCGACGATACTGACGAGTTGCTCGATCTCAAGGCGAAAATCGTTGATGACGCCTTCGATGGTTTCCTGGCGATGCGCCCGCGATTGCTGTTCGGCCTCTGTCTGCTCGGCAAGCCGGCGACGCTCGATGGCGTTGTCTCGGAAGACGCGAACCGCGCCGAACATGCCGCCGATCTCGTCCTTGCGACCGGCTAGATCCAACGCCATGTCGGTATCGCCGGTGGCCAGCCGCCGCATGGCAGCGGTGAGGGTCGTGATCGGTCGGGTAATCAGGCGCGACAGCGCGATGCCGACGATGAGTGCGAACAGCAGCGCCGCGCCCAGCGTGCTGGACATGGTGAATGTGCTCGAGGCACGATTGCGGCTCGCAGCCGCGGCGCGATCGTCCACCACCGCCTTGACAGCGGAAATGGCGGCCACCGACTGGCTGCGCGAATCTTCACGCGCGCCCGCGAAAGCTTTCGAGGCGTCGATCAGTTTGGTGAAGGCGTCCTTGAAGCGGTCGATATCCTTGGACGGGTCGGCGCCGCCGGCAGTCACGATTTTCTGCCCGGTCTCCTTGGCCGCATCGGCGGCCTTCAGAAGCGCCTTGGTACTGACGGCCTCCTGATCGTAGCGATAGGTCGTCGTTTGCAGCGCCAATCCGTCGATCTCGCCACCGAACAGCGTTGCAAGGTCGGAAAGTTCACGTGACTTGGCAGCATTCTCCAGCAGCGACTGCATGTTGTAGCTGGCAAGGTCCCGTTGCTGGCCGGCAAGGCGAATGATTTCGTCGGTGCCCTTGCTGAGCTTGCCAAGACCCTCGAGCGCGAAGAGCCGCTTCTGCTCGGCTGCGAAGGGGTTGGAGCCATTGCGCATTTCATCGAGTAGCGGCACCAGTCCTTTGGCGGCCTCTTCGATGGCACTCGCCTGGGTCTTGATTTCGTCGTCGGCGCCAAGAGCCTTGATCTGATTGACGATCACCCGTACCGACATCACCGCCTTCAGCGCGGCGTCGACATTAGTGGTGTCGTTGCTCGCCGCGAACTTCGCCAGGGACTCGTTGGCCTGTAGCGTTGAAATTTCGATCTTGTAGGCGGTCAACGCGAGATCGGCGGCGGAGTTGGTGGCTAGGGCAGCTTCACCGGCTTTGGTCTGAAACTCCTTTGCCTTGGCCGCCGCGTCGGACTCGATCTGGGTGGCCCGGCTCTGCATGTTGGAAAGCAGTTCCATTGTCGCCGCGGCGCTCGCGGCAACGGCATCCGAGGAAGAGGATAGAACGCCAATCGACGTCCGAAATTGATCAACGGCCGCGTAGGCTGGGGCAAGGCCGGGATCGGACTTGCCACCGAGTTCGTCGAGGCTGGCATTGACTTGATCAAGCAGACGGTTCGCCTCGGAAGCAGCGCCGTTATCGCGAGTTTGGATGAAGGTCGTGACGGCGTTGCCGGCATCGTTGACCGTCGCCAGCACCGAAGCCGACTTCGACGTCATGTCAATGGCAAGACCCAGACGGCTGAGACCGAGAAATCCGGCTCCTCCGACAATGGCGGCCAGTACCGCGAGGGAAATGAGGCCGCCGCCGATTTTTACGGAAATCGATCGGTTCGACAGGAAGGCCGTGAGCGACATCTTCTCCCCCCGGATTGGCGCCCGCCATCAGACGGCGCGCAAGCTCTACGTGCATATCCGGAAACTCTGCTGCGGGTCCGGTAAAGGAAAAGTGGACGAAATGCGCAAAAAAATACGAAAATGCGCTGATGTTGCAACTGCTTGCGAAAGTTAAATTTCTCGGGCGTTCACGAAGTGGGGTCTGACTTCTCTCGACGACTGGAAATGGTGTGCAAACCAAATGCCTTACAGTTCGCAGTTTGGTTGCGATGGCGCACGCGCATGCAAAGCACATGACGAATAGACTTTAGGTCAATCAGTAATTGACCGGAGATCAAGATCCACCTTGATGATCTCCGGGCTTTCGGGGTCCGGCGTCAACACAAAGCCAAGCCGTTCGCACATCCGGAGCATTTGCCGATTTTCCGTGAGGACTTCGCCATGGATATGCGCATAGTGTTCGCGACGGGCGTAGCGGATGATCTGGATCATCAACGCTCGGCCAAGGCCCAGCCCCTTGAGGTCGGAACGCACCGACACGGCGTACTCCCCGTCGTCGCCGCCGGGATCGCCGTGCAATCGGACGCCTCCGAGCATATCGCCATTGTCCGGATCGAGAGCGACGAAGGCCATAGCGCGCGCATAGTCGATCTGGGTCAGGCGGGCGACAAAGGCATGGCCGAGGTCATGGACGCGTTGGAAGAAACGCAGCCGCATGTCCTCGGCCGTCATTTTTGAGAAGAAGGCGAGGTAACGTCCTTCATCCTCCGGTCTTGCCGGTCGCACGAACACCGATCGGCCACCGGACAGCGTGATGTATTCCTCCCACTCGGTCGGATAAGGGCGGATGGAGAGGCGTGGATGATGCACAGCACCGCCCGATGCCGGCGAGTCGGAGACAAGCGTCACCCGGGCGTCGACCACCGTCAAACGATCCGCCTCGGCGATCAGTGGATTGAGATCGATGTCGCCGATCACAGGATGTTCTGCGACCAACTGGGCGAGTCGCTGTAGAATTCCGGCCAGACGGTCGACATCGACGGGCCGCCGATCGCGATAGCCTTGGAGCTGGCGAGCGACGCGCGTCCGGGCGATAAGGTCGCGCGCAAGGTTGGCGTCGAGCGGCGGCAGAGCCAGTGCCCGGTCGTTGATCACTTCCACGGCGGTCCCGCCACGCCCGAACACCATCACCGGTCCGAATACCGGGTCGTCGGTGACGCCGGCGATCAGCTCCACCGCCTTGGGCGCCACGATCATCGGATGCAACGTGACGCCATCAATGCGGGCACCGGGGCGGGCAGCCCTGGCTCGGGCGATCACGGCCTCGGTCGCCGCGGCGACCGCTTCGGGGCTGGACAGTTCCAGTTCCACCCCCCGACGTCGGACTTGTGAACGATATCCGGCGAGGCGATCTTCACCACCAGCGAGCGGTGCTCGACGAGAAGGCGAGCTGCGAGACGCTGCGCCTCGGCGGCGTCGGCGGCGGCGAGGGCCGGCACGATGGGAATGTCGTAGGCGGCCAGAAGATCCACCACCTCGCTCGCCTTGAGCCACAGGCGGCCGTCGGCCAACGCCGCGGCGATCACCCTTGCCGCGCGGGCTCGGTCGGGTGAGAAGCCGGCGAGAACGTCGGCTGGCGTTGCCGTCAGCGCCGCTTGCGCCTCGGCGTGGCGGACGAGTTGCATCAACCCTTCGACGGCGCCGTGCGGTGTTTCGAGAGCTGGAATGCGCGCCCGCGCGAACGTGGCGTTCCAGCCGTCATCCTCGCCGAGCCAGGCAGCAATCAGCGGCTTGCCGTCGTACCGCCCTCGGCGGTAATCGGCGACGGCTTCCACCACCGCTTCGGCGGCCAGCCTGGAAGGGGCAAGCGGTGTCGGGCAGTTGATGACCACTACCGCATCGACGCCACTGTCGGCGAGGACCGCCCGCGTTGCCGCGCCGTAGCGGTCGGCGGCGGCGTTGCCGATAAGGTCCACCGGGTTGCCACGCGACCAGCCCGGCGGCAGCACTAGGTCGAGCGCGGCGATGGTATCCTCGCCAAGCGTCGCAAGCTCGCCGTCGAGATCGACGACGCGGTCGGCGGCGAGCACGCCGGCGCCGCCACCGTTGGTGACCACGGCAATGCGTTTGCCGTGAATGCGCGGCACCAGGCTGAGCGTTTCGGCGGCGGCGAACATCTCGTCGAGGTCGGCCACCCTGAGCAGGCCGGCTCGGCGGAAGGCGCAGTCGTAGACGGCATCGATACCAGCCAGCGCGCCCGTGTGAGAGCGGGCAGCGCGAGCGCCCGCGGCGTGGCGCCCGGCCTTGATCACCACCACCGGTTTCGATCGGGCAGCGGCGCGTGCCGCCGAGAGGAAGGCGCGGGCGTCGCGGATGCTCTCAAGATAAAGGAGGATCGCCCGCGTGCGGTGGTCGAGGGCGAAATGATCGAGCATCTCGTCGAAATGAACATCGACGGCATCTCCGAGCACGGCAATACCGGAAAAGCCGATGCCATGCCGGGCCGCCCAATCAAGCGCGGCGTGGGTGAGCGTGCCGGACTGCGAGATGAAGGCGAGGTCGCCGGGCACTGCGGCCCTTTGCGCAAAACTGGCGTTGAGGCCGATCGACGGGATCTGAAGGCCGGCGCTATTGGGGCCCAGCACGCGGATGCCGTGTCGCCGTGCGACGGTTTTCATCGCTTCGAGAAGACTGTCCGGCCCGTGGCCGAGGCCTGTGGTGATCACCACCGCGTGGCGGATGCCGACCGCGCCGATTTCCTCCATCACCTCGACGATCACCTCTGGTGGCACGGCGACCACGGCAAGATCGGCGGGAGCCGCGAGACTTGAAAGCGAGGGATGAACGGCGACGCCGTCGATTTCGGTGAAGAACGGATTGACGAAAGCCACCCGGTCGCGGCCAAAGGCTACCAGATTGCGGGCAAGCACAGAGCCGACCGAATTCGGCCGAGGCGTCGCGCCGATCAGCACGACGCGCTTCGGCCGGAAAAATGGGTCGAGGCTTTGAAGGCTCATGTCGGGCGAGGGCTCGGCGATGCGGGGACGGAGCGCGGCCGGGTGGCCGCGCTCTGATATGGGAGATCAGTGAGTCATCAACGTCGGGATGGTCATCTTTTCAAGCATGTCGCGCGTGACGCCGCCAAGCACGAACTGGCGGAAACGGTTGTGGCCGTAACCGCCCATGACCAGCAGGGTCGCACCACTTTCGGCTGCGTGATTATTAATCACGGCCGATACCTCGGATGCCGAGCGCGGCAGCGTCGTGACCGTGACTTTATGGTCGTGGCGGGCAAGATAGGCGGCAACGTCGGCGCCGGGCTCGCCGGACCATTTCTTGGAGCCGGCGACCATCACCACTTCGATCGAGGTGGCGACCCGCAATGCCGGCAGGGCAGCGTGCACCGCACGCGCCGCCGTCGACGAGCCGTCCCAGGCGATCATCACTTTCTCCGAGGTGATCGGCTTGTTCCATCCTGAAGGAATGATCATCACCGGCACGCCGGATTCAAACAGCAGCGTTTCGATGATGGCTGCGCGCATCGGCTCGCCATGCTCGGGATCGTCCTGGCCGACAATGATCAGGTCGGACAGTTGCGCCTGCCGCACGATGGCCGGCGTCCCACCGGAATAAACGGTGGCGGTGCGTGCCTCGGCGTCGACCCCAAGTTTCTTCGCTTCGGCGGCGAAGGCGGCGGCGGCTTCCTTGGCAGAGTTCTCTGCGTTGGTGATCGCTTCGACGAGATATTCCGCTGGTACCGGCGAGGCAAGGAAGCCGGGTGCGATCGGTTCGAGCGCCAGTGCGAGACCCGTAACGTGGGCTTTTCGTCGCGATGCGAATTCCAGCGCCGCCGCGGAGGCGTTCATCTTGTCGTTGTAGATGTCGATAATTGTGAAGATGTCCCTGACGGTCATGGCAGCGCCTCCTCAGCGACTTCAAATTGGCCTGGCGACCCGGTGTCGGCGGCAAGGTCTTGTAGGAGACCAGAAAACCACCGACGCCTTATCCATAGATAGGTCTTGGCGCCGATCAATTCATCTCATGGCGATCTCGACCTTTCGCCTACGTCGGAATGCGGTGAGCACCGGTTCCGTGTAGCCATTCGGCTGGCGTTCGCCGGTCAGGATCAGCTCGACGGCCGCCTGAAAGGCCAGCGATCCTGCAAAGTCATTACCGATCGGCCGGTAGGCCGGGTCGCCCTCGTTCTGCCTGTCGACGAAGGCTGCCATTCGCTCAAGCGTTTCCATCACTTGTTCGCGACTGACCACGCCGTGCTTCAGCCAGTTGGCAATGTGCTGGCTGGAGATTCGAAGTGTCGCGCGGTCCTCCATCAGGCCAACGTCATGGATGTCGGGTACCTTGGAGCAGCCAACACCCTGATCGATCCAGCGGACCACATAACCGAGAAGTCCCTGCGCGTTGTTGTCGAGTTCCTCGGTGATTTCGGCGGCGTTCCAGGGGCGGTCCGGGGCGATCGGCAGCGTCAGCAGCGCATCGAGGGAAGCACGCTCGCGACTTGCAAGCTCTGCCTGCCTGGCAGCGACATCGACCTCGAGATAGTGGAGAGCATGCAGTGTCGCCGCGGTTGGCGATGGTACCCAAGCTGTTGAGGCGCCGGCGCGCGGATGGCCGATTTTCTCCGCGAGCATCGCGGCCATGCGGTCGGGAGCCGCCCACATGCCTTTGCCGATCTGGGCATGGCCGGAAAAGCCCAGGGCGAGGCCGGCGTCGACATTGCCCGCCTCGTAGGCCCCGATCCAGGCGGACGACTTCATGTCGCCCTTTCTCACCATGGGACCAGCCAGCATCGAGGTATGGATTTCGTCGCCGGTACGATCGAGAAAGCCGGTATTGATGAAAAACACGCGCGATTTCGCCGCGGCGATCGCCGCGCGAAGATTGACCGAGGTGCGCCGCTCCTCGTCCATGATCCCCATCTTGAGTGTGAGCGGCTCGAGGCCAAGGGCCGCCTCGACCGCGACGAACAGCCGATCGGCGAAGGCGACCTCCTCCGGGCCGTGCATCTTCGGCTTGACGATGTAGACGGCACCGGTGCGGCTATTGGCGTGGCGGCCGTTCGGGCCGACGTCGTGAAGGGCGATCGCGGAAGTGACCAGCGCATCGAGAAGGCATTCGGCCGTCTCGTTGCCATCGGCGTCGAGCACCGCGTCGGTCAACAGGAGCGAGCCGACGTTGCGCACCAGCATCAGGCTGAGGCCCTTGAGCGAGCCATCCGAGCCGTCGAGCCGGATGAAGTTACGGTCGGCCGCGAGATGTCGCGTCGTTGCAATGCCGCCCTTGTCGAAGCTGGCCGCTAGATCGCCACGCATCAGGCCGAGCCAGTTGCGATAGACGGCCACCTTGTCTTCGGCATCGACCGCCGCGACCGAATCCTCGCAGTCCATGATGGTGGTCAGCGCGCTTTCGACCAAGATGTCGGCGATGCCTGCGGGATCGCTCGCTCCGATAGGAAGTCCCCGGTCGACTTGGATGTCGATATGCAGGCCATTGCGCTTCAGGAGAAAGCCGGCTGGTTCTTCCAGATCGCCTCGATAGCCGACGAAAACCTCGGGATTGGCGAGTTCTTCCTCGTTGCCGTCGGCAAAGCGTACCTTGAGCTGGCGCGCGTCGATGAAATAGCCGACGACATCGGCATGACCACGCGAGGCAAGCGGAGCAACCCCGTCGAGTATCGTCTTGGCACGCGCCACCACCGTTTTCGCCCGTTCGGCATCGAATCCTCCCTTGGGCGGTGGTGTGCCAAGGGCATCGGTTCCATAGAAGGCATCATACAGACTGCCCCAGCGGGCATTGGCCGCGTTGAGGGCGTAACGGGCGTTCATCACCGGCACCACGAGCTGCGGTCCGGCGACCTCGGCGATCTCCGGGTCGACACCGGCCGTGTCGATGGCAAAGGAGGGCGGTTCGGCAACGATGTAGCCGATCTCGGTCAGGAAGGCCCGATAGGCGGCAGAGTCCACAGCGCCGGGGTTGGCGGTGTGCCAAGCATCGATTTGCCGCTGCAACGCGTCGCGTCGGTCGAGAAGGCGCTTATTCTCGGGGCCAAAGCGGCCGATGATGCCGGCAAGCGCGGCCCAGAAACGCTCCGGTTCCAGCCCGCTGCCGGGCAGCGCTTCCCGCTCGACGAAGTCCGCGAGTTCTGTGGCGACCTTGAGGCCATTCATCGTACGATAGGCGGTCATTTCAGCATCCTGGTTTCGTCGAATTTCGGGAAAAACCCGTACGGAGCAGCCTCAGAAAAGCTTTTGTGCCCGGCGCTGTCCAGTCCCGACGGCGCGCGGAGGTTCGTATTTTTTCGATAAGGCATGCATAAAGTCGAAACGAAATTGAAAGATCCCGCAGAATAACATCCGTAAATCGCCCTAACCGAACGATTTCCCCCGGAGCTCGACCCCTCGTGCAGCCAGCCGCCGCCATTCTGGCTTTTGTCGTGGTCGGGACGGTCTTGACCACTTGGCATACGCTGCGAGTCGGTAGCTTTCCCGGGCGCACTGACTATCTGATGCTGATGGCGTCGGGATGCTGGTGGGCGGTCAGTGCGTTTTTCGATGTCAGTGCCAGCGATCCAGCGGCGAAGATATTTTACTCTGAACTGGCTTGGTACGGCATCATTACGACACCGATCTCGTGGATGTTGTTCATGACCGCCTACATCCGCGGGTCCGACCTCCCCAACGCTTCGCTGCATACAGGCTTCGCCATTGCCGCTGGGTTGCTGGTGCTGGCGATCGCCATGACCAACGACCTGCATCACCTCATCTATGTCGCCGTCACGCCCGATCCGACGCCCGCCTATCCCCACCAATTGCTCTATCAGCACGGTCCGGTCTTCTTCGCGGCGATGATCGCCATCTACTTTTTCATGTCGCTGACGGCCATCCGCACGATCTGGGCGGCAATTCATGCCCCGCAAGTGCACCGCGCTCAATTCATCGGTCTTCTCGTATCCGCAATGGTGCCATGGGTGGCCAATGCCGCCTACAATCTTGCAGGAATTCGCATTCTCGGATTTGATCCGACGCCGCTCGCCTATGTTGTGGTGCCGATGATCTACGGCATTCTGGTCAGCCGGAACCAATTCTTGTCGCTTGCGCCGGTAGCTATCAGCGCGGTGGTCTCCGCTCATCCCGATGGTATTCTCGTCGTATCCGCGAATGGCCTGATCGCCGAGGCCAATGCTGCCATGCGGACGATTTTCGACGGGAAACAACTGGTCGGCAAGGCCTTTGCCGAGCTGGGCACCACGTTCGGACCCATTGATCGCTCAAGTCTGTTCGGTGGCGGCGAATTTGTGCGCCGCTGGCAACGGGGCGAGCGGACCTACGAGGTGCGAACCGTGGTCGTCGACGCGGTCCGTCATTCCCAAAGCGTCGCTTACGTGCTGCGCGATATCACCGATTATCTGCGGGCTCAGGAGAGCCTGCATGTGTCGACTCGGCTGATGGAGGAGCGTCTCGAAGCCAACCTGCGTCTGCAGGAGCAACTTCACGAAATGGCGCACCGCGACAGTCTGACCGGCCTCAACAACCGGCGCATCCTCGAGAACATTTCTGACCGGCTGATCGATACCGCCGACGCTGTCGGACGGTCTCTGGTGGCTGTTTCCCTCGACCTTGATCACTTTAAACGGCTCAACGACACCTATGGTCATAAGGCCGGCGATGACGCCCTGGTGGCGATCGCGGGTGTCCTCAGCCGTTCGCTTCGTCCCGGCGAAGTGGCCGTGCGCATGGGTGGCGAGGAGTTTCTGGTGTTGATGCCTCACGCCGATATCGAAGAGGCTCGCGCCCGTGCCGAGGCTTGGCGGGCGGTTATCCGTGCCCAACCGGTGGTGACCAGCCAGGGGCCGGCCGAAATCACCTTTTCGGCGGGCATCTCGGCCTATCCGGATACCGCTGCGTCCTTTGAGCAGATGTTGCAACAGGCCGATAAGGCCGTCTATGCCGCCAAGCGCGCAGGACGCAACCGAGTTGTCGTCGCCCGCCCGCCGGGCGAATTGACTGATGGGCGGATACGCTCAGTCTTGTCTTGATCGGTCAGAAGAGATTGCCCTGATCGGCTGGGCCGGATTTCGTTTTCGGGCGGCGCGGCGTCGGCTTTGCGTCAGATGCGAGATGTGGTTCCTCGCCGACCCGGCCGTGGACCCGACCGTCGGAGAATTCAATCTCGATCGCCGCGCCTGCTGCGAGTCCGCCAGCGCGGAACACCGGCTTTCCCTCTTCGTCGCGTACCAGCGCATAGCCACGCCTCAGCGTCGCCATGTGGTTGACCGCGTCGAACACCGAATTCACCTGGTCGAGGCGTGCCCGCCGTCGAGCGATCAGTTCGGAGACCGCGCGGCCGCTACGCGCCGACAGTCCCGACAACCGCTCGGCCAGTTGTGCCTGGGTCCGGAGAAGGCTCGCCGGCGTGAGGCGGGCGGTGACACGCTCGAATTGCCGGGCGTGCAGCGTTGTGTTGGCAAGCAACGCCTTTGGCAGGGCATTGGCTACGGCGTCGAAGCGTTGGCGCGGCAGCGCCAGGATGTCGGAAGCGCGCGGCAGAGCACGCGCGGCCGACACAAGCCGCGTTCGCCGAAGATCGATCGCCCGAAGGCTGGCGCCGGTAAGCCGACGGCCGAGATCGTCGACGCGATCCATCAGCTCACGCCGTACCGGCACCACCATTTCGGCGGCCCCGGTCGGCGTCGGCGCGCGAACGTCGGCTGCGAGGTCGATCAGCGTCCAGTCGGTTTCATGGCCGACGGCGGAGACCAGCGGGATGTCGCTCGCCGCGGCGGCGCGTACCACAACCTCGTCATTGAAGCCCCACAGGTCTTCGAGACTGCCACCGCCGCGCGCCACGATGATGACATCCGGCCGCGGAATGGCGCCGCCCTCTGGCAATGCATTGAAGCCGGCAATACCGGCCGCCACCTCGGGGCCGCAGTTATCACCTTGCACCTTCACTGGCCAGATCAACACGTGCACCGGGAAGCGATCGGCAAGGCGATGCAGAATGTCTCGGATGACGGCACCGGTCGGCGAGGTAACGACGCCGACCACGCGCGGCAAATAGGGAAGAAGCTGCTTGCGCCCGGCATCGAACAGCCCCTCGGCGCCCAGCTTGCGTTTGCGCTCCTCAAGCAGCGCCATCAGCGCACCGGCACCGGCCGGTTCCAGCGCGTCGATGACGATCTGATATTTGGAGGAGTTTGGATAGGTGGTGAGCCGGCCAGTAGCAATCACCTCCATGCCTTCCTCAGGCTTGAAGCGCAATTTGCCCATCACGCCGCGCCAGACCACGGCCTCGATGCGAGCACCCTCGTCCTTCAAGGCAAAATAGGCATGTCCCGAGGAGTGTGGCCCCCGATAGCCGGAAATTTCACCGCGCACACGCACGAAGCCGAACTGATCCTCGACGCTGCGCTTGAGAGCGAAGGAAATCTCGGAAACCGTAAATTCGGCAGCGTTGGTAGGGGTCTCGGTCACCGATCATCGTCCGGCAAAATTGAGGCGAGCCGCGCGGCGACTCGGAAAACGTCGAGCGATCATGGCGACCGGAGGCGGGGGCGTCAAACGCCGGCCGCCGCCGGACATTGCTCAGAGGCAGCCGAGGTCGCCCATCGGCTGCATGTCGAGCGCGCAGAAGATGCCATCGAGGTTATTGCCGAATTTCTCCAGCAGCACCTCGGCCTCAGTCTTGCCTCGGTCGAGAATGATGTCGAGCGGCCGGAGATATTGTGTCTCGTCCTGACCGCAGCGGTTGATCTGGGCACGCCGCGTAAGACCCGCCCGCGATAGCGCCACCACCTCGCGACCGATATCGCGCACCGTCCGCCCGCCGATCTTCGCATTGAGCGCCAGCGTGGGTACGTCGTCACGCAAGCGCTGCCGCTCCTCGGTACTCCAGCCCTTGATGAGGTCCCAGGCAGCGTTGAGCGCGGCCTGGTCATAAAGCAGACCGACCCAGAAGGCCGGCAGCGCCAGGATGTGATCGGTAGAGCCGGAGTCGGCACCGCGCATTTCGAGATAGCGCTTGAGTCGCACCTCGGGGAACAAGGTGCCGAGGTGATTGTCCCAGTCGCCAATGGTTGGCTCGACACCGGGTAACCGGTTGCGGAAGGCGCCGGCCATGAACTGTCGGAAGGTGACCTCGGTGGCGCGATGATAGGTGTCGCCGCGCTTGACGAAATACATGGGTACATCAAGTGCCCACTCGACATAGCTCTCGAAGCCGAAGTTCTCCTCGAACACGAAGGGAACCATGCCCGCCCGTGCGTTGTCAGTGTCGCGCCAGATCTCGGAGCGTTCCGACAGGCGGCCGGTGGCCTTGCCGTCGAGATAGGGCGAGTTGGCAAACAGAGCCGTGGCGATCGGCTGCAGCGCAATCGACACCTGCATCTTGCGGCGCATGTCGGCTTCGGAGGAAAAGTCGAGGTTCACCTGCACGGTGGCGGTGCGGAACATCATGTCGAGGCCGCGCGTGCCGACGGTTGGCATGTAGTCGGCCATGATGGCGTAGCGCGATTTCGGCATCACCGGCGTTTCGGGCAGCGTCCACACCGGGCTGGCGCCCAGGGCAAGGAAGCCGATCCTGAGTGGCGTCGCGATCTCCAGCACCTGCATCATGTGCGCCTGCAATTCGGTTGCCGTCTGATGCAGGTTGACGAGAGGCGCGCCGCTCAGCTCGAACTGGCCACCCGGCTCGAGACTGATCGCTCCGCCGTGAGTCGGGTCAAGCAGGCCGATCGGCCGTCCCTGATCGGCGATTGGCTCCCAGCCGAGCAGCCCTTCCATGCCCTCAAGCAGCTGGCGGATGCCGCCGGGACCCTCGTAAGGCACAGGGGTATGGTTGAATTTGCGGAAGCCGACCTTCTCGTGCTCGGTACCGATCCGCCACCGCTCCCTGGGCTTGCAGCCTCCCGCTATCCGCTCGACGAGGTCGGCCACGGAAGTGATAGGGGTGGTATCGGACGTGTCGCGCGCCATGAAAAGGCTCCCTCGAATTGGGCCGCAACCTAGCTGCCCGGCAGGGTTTGTTCAATTGTCACCAGAGCGGTCGGAGAGAAACGTTTTGCTCCTTGCACCGGTCTGATGATGTCAGGAGACGGACCTACCAGTCGCCGAGTGTCGCCTGGATGACGGCAAGCGCGGCCACCGCCGCCGTATCGGCCCGGAGAATGCGGGGGCCGAGAGGAATTGCCGTGACGAAGGGCAGGGCTCGCAGGCTACGCCGCTCGTCTTCCGAAAAGCCACCCTCCGGGCCAATCAGCACGGCGATCGGGCCTCCGGGAAGTGCGGATAGGGTCGCAAGTGGGTTGGTTGTTTCCTCGCCCTCATCGCAGAAGATCAGGTGGCGAAGGGGCTCGTCGCGCCCGAAGCGCTCCAGCGTCCGGTCGAGCTTCTCTTCGTCCTCGACGGCGGGCACGTGAAGCACGCCACACTGTTCGGCGGCTTCGACCACATTGGCTCGCATCCGCTCGATGTTCACCCGGCTCGCCTGGGTGTGCTGCGTGAGCACCGGGCGCATTCGGCCGACACCCATCTCCACCGCCTTTTGGACCATGTAATCGAGCCGTGCGTGCTTCAGTGGCGCGAACAGATACAGAAGATCGGGTGCGGGCGGCTGTGGGCGGCTCAGTTTGAGATCGAAGAGCCCGGCCGATTTCCGGCCGGCAAGTCCAAGCTGACCCCGCCATTCGCCATTTTGGCCGTCGAACACCAATACGTCGTCGCCTTCTCTGAGGCGCAGCACGTTGAGAAGGTAATTGCTTTGATCGCGATCGAACGATACCGGGGCGCCGTCGAGCGGCGTCGCGACGAAGACGCGCGGCGTGCGAAAATCGGAATGGGCCATGGACACGCCAATAGCACGCCCCAACGGGCCAAAAAAGAGGCGGCGCCTTGCGACGCCGCCAGGTGTTCCGGCAGGGGGCCGGGATGGTATGGGTCCGGAAGGGAGGCGGGTCCGGACCCTGCAACGGACGCGTCGGGGTGGCGGTGCGTCCTTGCGAAGTGAAGATCAGGCCGCTTCGAATTCCTTCTGCCGCTTGTTGAGAGGCATGGAATAACGCACCACCGGTGGCGGCTGAATGGCCGTCTCGAAGGTCAGCATCGCCGCGAGGAAGGTGTCACGCGCCTGCCGGTCAGCAAAGCCGACCACCTTGCCCTTGTAATAGGTGAGGGCGTCGGGGCTGACGGGGCGGCGTGTCAGGGGGCAAAGATCGTTGACGCAGTCTTCCAGTCTGGGTGCGATCATTCTTCCCTCCCCCTGACCAAGGGCGTGAAATCCACGCTCTCCGCGCGACGCACGACAACTCTGTTCATCGTCACCGAATTGCCGTGAGCTACGGCGGCGAGCCTGAGCGACGGGTCGGCATAGAGCGGGCCATCGAGAGCCTCGCGTACGTCGAATCGGCTGAGGCCAATGTCGGCCAGCTCATGATCGGTGAAATCGCAGAGTTGTTTGGCCATCCAGCGATTGACCATAATCTTCGCGACGAACCCCGTGCGCTCGATAGCGGCGCGCACCAGCGAGGTGAACGTCGAAACGAAAGCGACGGCGTAGGTGGTGGACGCGAGGGTCGTGGTCATGATCGGCTCCATCAAGGGGCGTGGATGGTTTGGCGCATTGCGCGTTGGGTCAGGGGTTGAGGTTTAGGGTGAGGCGGCAACGGGGCTTCACCTGGAAGCCCCGTTGAGGTTTCGTTTACTATTTCATAAGCCCGGAGAATGTTTCCGGATCGACCTATGTGGGTCTCTTATGAAACACGTAGGTGTTAGTCACGAAGCGCAGCGGCGACTTCAATAGCCTGCTGACGCTCGGCACGGCGGGCCTCGGCACGACGGGCAGCCAGTGTGTAGCTCGGCTTGCGATCGATCGCCACGAGCAGCGCGCCTTCCACATCGGCGTGAGAAATGCCCATGTCCTTCAGCGCGCGCGCATCGAACTCAAGCAGCTGCATGGTTTGCCGGCGGTCAATTTCCGCGGCAATCAGCGCGCCGAGACGATTGAACAGGGCACCTACAAGGCGCTTCGCCTCGTGAACGGGGCGAAGGGAGGAGACGCGGCGCGAGGACGCATGATCAAGGATCAGGGTCATTCTCTTAGCTCCTGCGAACTTGAACCACCCAGTGGGCAGAACATGGCAGCATTGCGTACCTGAGGTGGGGATTCTGCTGCGGTGTTTCGATAGTGGATTTATCTCATGGGCCCATCAATCAGTCCAACGCATGTTTTTGATGCTTTCCATGACGGAACTTGATATCAACATCATGACCTCATGAGATCACGCAGTGCGATGGGACACCACCCGAAAACCGGCGAGGATCCATAAAAGTCCTACCGACGGACCATTCATCAGGATTGTTGAAGATGAACGTTCTCGACCTTGATCAACTCCGCACTTTCGTCGCCATTGCCGAGGTGGGCTCGTTCACCGCCGCCGCCGATGTCGTTCACAAGACGCAGTCGGCCGTCTCTATGCAGATGCGTCGGCTTGAGGACCGAGTCGGCAAGCCGATCTTTGCGCGCGATGGCCGCCAGAGCCGGCTCACCGAGGATGGTCGGCGTCTTCTTGAATATGCGCGCCGTCTCATCCGTCTCAATGACGAGACGCTGGCCGCTTTCGAGGATCCTGGCCTGACGGGCTCGGTTCGTCTCGGTATTCCCGACGATTACGCCGATCGGTTGTTGCCGCCGGTGCTGGCCGGCTTCTCACGCATCAATCCGCTGATCGAGATCACTGTCGAATGCCAGCGCTCGGTCACGGTGTCCGACATGATCCGTGATGGCCGGCTCGACCTTGGCATCATCAACCACGGCTATCATGGCTCGCTGCGCGGCGATGTGATCCGGCGCGAACCGCTCTTCTGGGTCGGTTCGCGCGACCACAGCGTCCATGAACTCGATCCTGTGCCGCTGGCTCTTGGTCCGGACGATTGCTGCTGGCGTGCCAATGTCGTGCGCGCACTCGATCGCGAGGGGCGCCGCTTCCGCGTCGCTTACATTTCCAGCGCGGCTCTGGCGCTATCGGGCGCTGTGCTGGCCGGCCTTGCGGTGTCGGTCCTGCCGGAAAGCGCGCTCAAGGCCAATATGCGCATTCTCGGCCTGCGCGAGGGCTTCCCGGAGCTTGAGCCGGCCGAGATCGGTCTGCTGCGCGCCGATCATGCCAAAAGCCCGATCCACGACGCGCTGGCCAAGCATATCGTTACTTCGCTCGGCAATCTCGGCGCCGGCGAGCAGGCGATGAGTCTCGCGGCGGAGTGATTGAGAAAGGTGGGGCGTTACCGCGCGACCACCGCCGCCGCTGCGCCGGCCATCATGGCGCTGGCGGTGCGGTTGAGGCGCTGCATGGCCTTGGGGCTGCGAAAGAATTCGCGGGCCCCGGCCGCCGCCGCTGCGTAGACCACGCCGACAGCGCTGAGCGTGACTATCGAGACGCAGATCAGCTCGAAATAGCCGGTCAGCGTAATTGTCTCGATGGGCATCAGCGATGGCAGCAGCGCCATGTAGAAGACGATGGTCTTCGGATTTCCAAGCGTCAGCGTGAAGCCACCCAGCACCGTCCGCCAAGGGCTCTCTGAGCGCACCCTGGCTGCCACTTCGGCCGGGTCGGGGTGTGACGTCCAGAGCTTATAGGCCAGATAGAGAAGGTATGCCGCGCCGACGTAGTGGATCAGCAGGAAAGCGAGGTGGAATTCCTGCGCCAGCGAGGCGAGGCCGAAGATGGCCAGTGTCAGGTAGAACAGATCGCCGAAGACGATGCCGGCGATGAAGATCATGCCGGCTCGGAACCCGCCGCCGAGCGCACGCGCCACGACGGCTGTCATGCCCGGGCCGGGGGAGGCCGCGGCGACGGCGAGGGCGCAGGTGTAGAAGACGAGCGTCAGGACCGGCATTGGGATGGCTCCACCATCAGGATGTGTAGGCTGCGCGGACCGTGGGCGCCCAGCAGCAGCGTTTCTTCGATATCGGCCGATCGCGAAGGGCCGGTGATGAGGTTGACCGTGCGGGGCATTACCCCAGCGCCGAAGCGTCGACGGAGATCGGCTAACACCGTCTCATAGTCGCCGGCCACCGTCGAGGCGTCGACCACCACGATGTGGTGGTCGGGCAGGAAATTGAGTGTCGTCGGGTTGTCGGCGCCGGAGGTCAACACCACCGTGCCAGTTTCGGCAACGCCAGCGTCGGCGTGGCTGAGGCCGACGAGATCCTGCCCGGCGCTCGGACCGGTCGTCACCGAGAGTTGCGCTTCACGCCCCCATGGCACGTTGGCAAGACGCGGGTCGTCGCCATGCCGGATCGCCTGCGGCAGGTTACGGGCCCGCAGATAGTCGGCGACAGCGCTGGGAATATCGTCGCGACTGTCGAGGCGAACGACGGTCGCGAACACTTCGCCAGCCTTGCGGACGAACAACGCAAGCCTTTCGGCATCCGGCAACTGCCCACGCGCCGGTATGACATTCACGGGCGTTTCGGCCAGGCGGTGGCGCACGGTGGCCAGGCGTGTGGCGTCGGTACCTGACGCGCCGAGCGATCGGCGGATGCGTCCGAGGATGGCGTCGCGGCTCGACATTATTTCCTCCCTCGTTTGGCCCACTCGGTGCGGAACGTGCCGCCTTCCGGTGCCGGCAGATCGCGCCAGCGCGTCCAGCCGCCGGCCAGCGGCACCTGGCTGAGCGCCCCCTTCTTGCCGGCAAAACGTGCAAAGCCCCAGGCGGCAAACCGCGTTACCATGCCATAGAGGCGCGGCCGCGTGGCGAGGAAGCGCCAGGCGGCAAGGCCGTAACGCGCCTTTTTCGGTGTCAGGTGCCGTTCGAATTCCTTCTCTCGCCAGTGTCGCAGCATTTTGGGCAGGGGAATGCGCATAGGGCAGACGCTTTCGCAACGGCCACATAGCGTCGAGGCATTGGCGAGGTGAGCCGACTTTTCAAGCCCGTGAAGCGACGGCGTCAGCACCGAACCCATCGGCCCGGGATAAACCGAACCGTAGGCATGACCGCCGATCGAGCGATAGACCGGACAGTGGTTGATGCAGGCGCCGCAGCGGATACAGCGCAGCATGTCCTCGAACTCAGTGCCAAGCATGGCCGAACGACCATTGTCGAGCAGCACCACATGGAAGGCCTCGGGACCATCGGGATCGCCGGCCCGGCGGGGACCGGTGGAGAACGTTGTGTAGACGCTCATCTCCTGCCCGGTGGCCGAGCGAGCCAACAAGCGCATGATGGTGGCGACGTCTTCGAGCGTCGGCACCACCTTCTCGATGGACGCGAGCACGATGTGCGTCTTGGGCAGGATCTGGGTGAGGTCGCCATTGCCTTCATTGGTGACGATCACCGTCGACCCTGTTTCGGCGATCAGGAAGTTGGCACCGGTGATGCCGACGTCCGCCGCCAGGAAGCGCTCGCGCAGCACGCCACGCGCCTCGGAGAGCAGCGAGGTTGGCTCGTCGAGGTTGCGCCTGGGGTCGAGGTTGGTGTGCACGCGCCTGAAGTCGGCTGCCACCTGCTCCTTGTTGACGTGCACGGCCGGGGCAATGATGTGGCTCGGCGTCTCGGCCCGAAGCTGGATGATGTATTCGCCGAGATCGGTCTCCACCGGCGTAATGCCGTTGGCTTCGAGGAAGGCATTGAGGCCGACCTCTTCGGTGATCATCGATTTGCCCTTGGTCACCTGACGGGCGCCCGCCGCCTGGCAGATGTCGAGGACGATGCGACTGGCCTCGGCGGCGTCGGCCGCCCAGTGAACGAAGCCTCCTGCCTCCAACACCTTCTTTTCGAAGGCCTCGAGGTAAAGGTCGAGATGCTTCAGTGTGTGGGCCTTGATGTCGCGCCCAGCGTCACGCAGCGCTTCGAATTCCGGCAGCGCGTCGATGGCCCGGCGTCGGCCACTAACCAGCGTCTCCTCGATATGGGCAATGGCCTTGAGGAGCGGCGGATTTGCGAGCGCCGCATGGGCGTTCTTCGGAAAAGACACCGAGGAGAGGCCACCGCTCATTTTCTCGTCTCTCCTATGGCCGGCCCGGAAGCCATGCCGGCGAGTACTTCGGCGATATGACGAACTTCAACCCGCGAGCCCTCGCGTTTCAGCTTGCCTGCGATATTGAGCAGGCAGCCGAGATCACCCGATAGCAGCACGTCGGCGCCGGTCGCTCGGATGTCGGCGGCCTTGCGATCGACAATAGCATTGGAAATCTCGTCGTACTTGACGCAGAAGGTGCCGCCGAAGCCGCAACAGGCCTCCGGATCGCGCATCTCCCTGACGGCCAGGCCCTCGACGGCTGACAGCAGCTGACGCGGCTGCGCCTTGATGCCGAGTTCCCGGAGACCGGAACACGAGTCATGGTAAGTCGCTGTCCCTTCCCAGTTGATCGGCAGAGGCGCAACGCCGAGCACATCGACCAGGAAGGACGTGAGTTCGTGGGTTTTGGCGGCAAGCCTCTCGGCGCGGAGCCGCCAGTCTGGCTCCCCGGAGAAAAGGTCCGGATAGTGCATTTTGATCATGCCGGTGCAGGAACCCGAGGGGACCACCACATGGTCGAAGGTCTCGAAGAGGGCGATCACCTGCTCGGCCAGTGCTCGCGCGCCGGCGCGGTCGCCGGAATTATAGGCGGGCTGACCGCAACAGGTCTGTGCTGCCGGCACGGACACCTCGCAGCCGGCATCTTCGAGGAGTTTGACGGCCGAAAAGCCGACCGTCGGGCGGAAGAAGTCGACGAGGCAGGTCACGAAGAGTCCGATCCGCGGTTTCGGCGTCGTCATGATGTTCCCGTTCCATTTATTTCGCGGCAAAGGTGATACGCGCAACGATCGATCTTCGCAATTGGCGAACAGCCATGGCGTCCTGTCTTCCCATGGCTCGGCGGAGAAATCTCCACCGACTTTCAAAAGTCCGCTTTCGCCCGTAAAAACGTCGCCTTTCCAGTGTTCTTTAATGTCAATGAAGGCTCGATCCATGTAAGGCGACCATGGACGGACAGCAGGATCATGCGCTAGTCTTGTAAAACGCTGGCGCGTTGGTGCCGGGCCGTCAGGCCGGCTCTCCGACCAGAGGCAGTCGCCCAACGAGAGGGAACGAGTATGAGCGGGTTGGCAGCAGGTTCGGGCATCGTTGCCATCGTCCTTCTGGCGATGTTGGCGCTGCCGGCCACGGCGGCCCAACCCAGTTTCGATTGCGATGGCGCCAAGGCGGAAGTCGAGAAGATGATTTGCGGCGATGATGCGCTCGCCGATCTCGATCTGCGTCTTGCTCGAGATTTCGCGCGGGCGCTCGCCCGGGCCAGCGCCGATCAGGTCCCCGAGCTTCGGGCCTCGCAACGCACTTGGCGGGGGCAAATGCTAAAATGTGCCCAGACGGGCGACCCGCGTGGCTGCGTGCTGGACGCCTACACCAAGCGGATCGACCAATTTTAGAAGCCTGCCTTCAGCGCACCACGACGCGCGTGCCGACCTTGACGCGCTCGTAAAGGTCCATCACGTCGTTATTGGCCATGCGGATGCAGCCTGAGGACGCGTTGGTGCCGATGCTCTTGGGCTCGAAGGTACCATGGATACGGAACAACGTGTCTTTGGTGCCATCGTAGAGATAGAGGGCGCGGGCGCCGAGCGGATTACCGATCTGCCCTTCCATCATGTCGGGGATGTTGTGGCCACGCGCAGCCTCGCGGGCGATCATTTCCTTCGGCGGGAACCAACGCGGCCACTTCTGCCGGCTGCCGATCTCCACGGCGCCCTTCCAGGCAAACCCCTCGCGGCCGACACCGACGCCATAGCGGAGCGCCTTGCCGCCCTCTTCGACGAGGTAAAGATGCTTTTCGCCGGTGTCGACAATCACCGTACCCGGCGGTTCGTCGGTTGGAAAGTCGATCTCTGCCCGGCGAAACGGCTCCGGTGGCAACTGGTCGCCGGTCAGATTGAGATCGCGCGCATCATCGGCGGTGTCGTCAGGCAGGTAGGATAGCGGCTTGACGGGTGTCTCGACGACGGGGGGCTTGGGCGGTTCCACCGGTGCCGACGAGACACAGGCGGAAAGGGCAAGACCGGCAGCGAGCGCCAGCATCAGCGGACGCGCCGGAACAACGGATAATTTCACCATGGATGGACCTGAAGGGTGGGGGAGGGGGGCGCCGCGAGCCGGCGCAGTAAGGCGAATCACGAGAATTGCGTGAACCTAGAAGGCAGCGGTCTCTGATGTCGAGACCGCTGTCGCCAAAAAGGGTACGCGTCCCGCGGTCTCGAGCAAAAAAGACCGAGATGAGGCAGTTACAACACGATGACGCGGGTGCCGACCTTTACCCGCTCGTAGAGATCGGTCACGTCTTCATTGCGCATCCGGATGCAGCCGGAGGAAACCGCGTGGCCAATGGTCCACGGCTCAGCGGTGCCGTGGATGCGATAAAGGGTTGAACCGAGATACATGGCGCGGGCGCCAAGAGGATTTTTCGGACCACCCGGCATCATCACCGGCAGGCCGGGCTGTCGCTGGCGCATCTCTACCGGCGGATGCCAGTCCGGCCACTCGGCCTTGCGCGTGATGCGATGCTCGCCCGCCCACGTAAATCCGGGCCGCCCGACGCCGACGCCATAGCGGCGCGCTAAGCCGCCGTCTTCGACGAGATAGAGATAGCGGTTGACTGTGTCGATGATGATGGAGCCGGGCGTAGCGGGACCATCATAGGCAACCTCCTGTGGCAAGAACTCCGGCGCCAGCGGCAGTGTGCGTGGATCGACCTTGCGCGCCGCTTTCACCTCGGCTTCCGGCGGCGCCGACCAAGCGCGCGGGGTTCGAGCTTGTGGCGCCGCGTAGATCGGCACATTGCCGGGCTGAAGCTGCGTCACCCAGGGATCGGTGAGATTGGGCGACAGCACGATTGGCGGCGGCGCAATATAGCGGCCCGCCTGGGCGGTGGCCGATCCCGTCGAAACGACGACGGCGGCAATTCCGGCGAAGAACAAGGCAGCAGCTCTCATCGGGGAGAACCTCAGTTGATGGGTGTTCGGCGCGGTCGGCGGCTTTCCTCCTCCCGCGCACCGAAAACGAGGCTAGGGAAAGGCGCTCTAGGAATGGTGAATGAGATGCGACCTATTTCCCTCCAAATCGACGGATTTGTCGTCATGGTTAAGGAACTGTATCGAAAATTTCCCCAACCATATGAAACAGCGGGAGAAATTTTGCCCGGCGTGTTTCGGACATACGCGTTGTTAACCGCCGAGTCCTACAGTTAAGGCTCTCGGCGGCGTCGTCCGATCTTGGCGACAGGTTCCGGCCGCGGATACGAGGAGTGAAATATGGCGTTGGCTCGCAAGGCTTATCGTATCGAAGCTATGCTTGGCGTCGGCGCGGTGTCCGAGCCGGCGAACGGCTTTCGTGCCGACGCGATCCTTCATGAACTGAACGAGATAAAGAAGCTGGTCAAACCGCAACAGGAGATCAGCAAGGATATTATCACGGACTACCAGAGGCAGTTCACCGAGGCCTACAAGCTCAAAAACGAGATGGAGACCATCCAGGAGGCAATTTCCCGCACCAAGCAGGAAATCGCCAGTCTTCACGTTTCCGGCTTCAAGGGCGAGGACATGAGCCGCGTCACCGACGAGCTCGACGCCGTGGTGGAAGGTACCGAGCGTGCGACCGAGAGCATCTTGTCGGCGGTAGAGACGATCGACGAGGATGCCACCAATCTCGTTGCCCATCTCAAGGGCGATCAGCAGGCGATGGCGGCCGATATCCAGGAGCGTGTGCTGGCCATCTATGAGGCCTGCAATTTCCAGGACCTCACCGGACAGCGCATTACCAAAGTGGTCAATGTCCTTCGCTTCATCGAGGATCGCGTCAACCGTATGATGGAGATCTGGGGCGGCATGGAGGCTTTCAACTCGATCGAAGCCGACGACTCGCTGCGCCGCGTCGGTGATGCCGCACTGCTCAACGGACCCGCGCTGCCGACTGCCGATTGCGCATCTCAAGACGATATCGACGCGCTGTTCGCCTGAACACAATCCCAGTCGACAATGCAAGGCGGCCGGATCCCGGCCGCTTTTTTGTTGCTGCCAATTCATGGCGGCTGGCGTCGCTAAGATGGCTTCTGTGACACTTCAACTGGGGACGTTGGCATGGACGGCATCATCACGGGCGACGACGGCGTAACGCGCTGTTTTTGGGCGGGCAGTGATCCGCTCTACCGGCGCTACCACGATGAGGAGTGGGGCCGGCCGGTGGCCGATGATACGCGCCTGTTCGAAAAGCTCTGCCTTGAGGGCTTCCAGTCGGGGCTTGCCTGGATCACCATCTTGAGGAAGCGGGAGAATTTCAGAACTGCCTTCGCCGGCTTCGATATTCCGACTGTTGCCGCATTCACCGATGTGGACGTCGACCGTTTGGTGAGCGATGTCGGCATTGTCCGCCATCGCGGCAAGATTGTCTCGACGATCAACAATGCCCGTAGGGCACTGGACCTTCAGGCTGAAGCCGGGTCGCTTGCAGCCTTCATCTGGCGTTTCGAGCCTGCTCCGGAAAGCCGGCCGGCCGGTTTCACAATGAAAGATATCCAGCCGAAGACGGCGGAATCGACTGCGCTTTCCAAGGAGCTCAAGAAGCGTGGCTGGAGTTTCGTCGGCCCCACCACCGTCTATGCCTTCATGCAGTCCATGGGGCTCGTCAACGACCACCTTGACGGCTGCGACGTCCGCGACGCGGTCGAGAAGGAACGGGCTGCCTTCGTTCGGCCCGGAGCAATTCCAGCAAAAGTGAAAACCGGTTTGGCGTAAAACAAAGAGATAGAGCTTCTCCGGTGAACCTAATTTCACCCGGGAAGCTCTAGGTGATGTCGAAGACGCGCAAGACTTTGCCCGTCAGCCTATCTTCGCCTCAAGCTTCTCATAAAGCGCGTTCTTTGCCTCGAACACATATTCCACCGACGAGACGACGGCTGTTGTCGCACCCCGGGCGATCAGCGCCTCGGCTTCGGTTTGGGCGTGGGCCTTCGGCACCAGGAGACTGAGCCCCTCGTCGTGCAGCGACAGGAGCGTCAGATCGGCGCGCGTCCTGAGCTCATCGGGAAGCATCGACGACGGTCGGATGACGGCGTCGATGCGCCGCACCGACCGTGCTCGATCGTCGGCGGCGATGCGGGTGAGCATTCGCCGGCAGGCCGTGCGGGCGGCTTCCGTCCAGGAAGCGGCAAGCGATGCGGCAAGCGCCGCTTCCGAGCGCATGATGACACCGTCGTCGACGATCTTGAGACCATTTTCGACCAGTGTCTGGCCGGTCGAGGTAATGTCGACGATCAGTTCCGCGGTGCCGGCGGCTGGTGCACCCTCCGTGGCGCCTGGGCTCTCGACGATCAGATAGTCGTGCACGCCATGGGCCGTCAGGAAGCGTCGTGTCAGGGCGACGTATTTCGTGGCGACGCGCATCGGCCGATAATGCTTCAGACGGAAGCGCGCGGCGACGTCGGCAAGGTCAGCCATGGTTTGCACGTCGAGCCAGGCCTGCGGCACAGCCACCACCACGTCGGCACGGCCGAACCCAAGGCGGGTGACGATATGGGCCGGGTGGGGCGCCTCCTCTGCTACAACGCGGGCGCTGTCGTCGCCGCCCAGCGTCTCGTGCAAAAGGTCGATGCCGGTGACGGCGAGATGCACATTGCCAGCACCGACCTCGCGAGCGATCTCGGAGGCAGAGCGAAACTGGACCTCGACGCCTTGGAGGCCATCAATGGTGCCGAAATAGTCGCGCGCGCCGCGCGCCTGCCGGATTTGCAGGCCGGATCGCTCGAAGAAAGCCAGAGTCTGCTCTTGCAGCCGTCCTTTGGAGGGCACGGCGACAATCAACGGTTCGGTCATGACGCCCTCCGGAAGCGCTCGGGCCATACGGCGAATCCAACAGCCTTGACGGCGTCGGCGGCCTTGAAATTCCGGACGAGGCCGTCGTAACGGCCCCCTCCGCTCACCTGTCCCACCTCGATGCGGCTTGCGTCGTGGATGTCGAACACGAAGCCGTCGTAGTAGCCGAGACGACGGCCGAAGCCGGCGGCGTAATGCAGCGTCGACAGGTCGACGCCGAGAGCGGCGATTGCCCCGACGCGCGCTTTGAAGCGGTCGACGGCGGCTCGGAACGGTGCGCGATCGCCGATGCGGCCCGAAAGCGCATCAAGGCGAAGAATGCCCTCCGAGATGGAGAGGTCGCCGCCGTTCTCATCCTGCATCGACATGAAATCGGCAATCGCCGTAATCGTTTCGGCCGGCACGCCGTCGGAGGCGGCGAGCATCGCCTGCTCAAGCACCCGTTCGGCAATCTCGCCGGTGGTGCGACCGCCGACCGTCTTCACGCCGGCAATGGACAGAATGTCGGCGAAAAGCTGCCCAACCTTCTCGGCCGGGAAGGCGGAGAGCGCTTCGATGATTTCGGCGTGGGCGGCGAAGCTTGGGAAGCCGAAGCGGCGCTGTTCGAGACGCGCCAGCGTATCGGCGATCTTTTCCGGCTCGCCGAACAGCGCGGTGAGGCGCGCGCGCCAGGCCGGCGGGATGTCCAGCGCGGCAAGCAGCGCCGAGAACAGGGCGACGTCGCCGACGATGATGCGCTGGAGGGGCGCTCCGCAAGCCGCGGTAATCGCCACCGCGTGGGCGAGAGCGGCGGCGTCGGTTGCCACCGGATCGTGGTCCCCCAGGATCTCGCCGCCCACCTGCCACACTTCGTCGGCCTCTCCGGGCCGGCCGTTCCGGAAGACGCGGCCGGAATAACAGAAGCGCCCACCGGCCGGCTCGGCGGCCAACATGGTGCGCACCACGGGAATAGTGAACTCGGGGCGCAGGCACCAGTCGTGGCCGTTGTTCGACGAAGTCACGAAGATGCGGCGCCGGAATTCCTCGCCGGAGATGCGAACGAAGTCCTCCATCGGCAGGAGAACCGGCACATCGACAGCAGCAAAGCCTGCGGCCTTGAAGCTGTCGAGGGCGATCTGGATGGCGTCGGTCATGCCACGCCCCCGGCCGCTTCGACGATCACCCTCACTTCCGCGACGAGGTCGGCGCGAGCGACTTCCTTCTGAGCGGGGCGTGCCGCGCGCCATTCGGCATTGTCGGTGATCCCCGCCGACAGTTCTTTGCCGAGCGCCAGGTCCTTGATCTGAACAAGGCCGGCGTCGCGCTCGTTGGAGCCTTCGATGATGACGCAAGGCGCATTGCGGCGGTCGGCGTATTTCATCTGCGCTTTCATGCCGGAAGCGCCGAGATACATCTCGGCGGCGATGCCGGCGGCGCGCAGCTCGGCGACCATCTTCTGATAGCCGGCGAGTGCCTCAGGTCCCTTGTCCATGACGAGAACACACACCGGACCGTTCACCTTGTCTACGCCCATCTTGCCGAGCGTCCGCAGCGCCGCCATCAGGCGGGAGACGCCGATCGAGAAGCCGGTGGCCGGCACAGGCTCCTTCAGGAAGCGACCGACCAACCCATCATAGCGTCCGCCGCCGCCGACCGAGCCGAAACGCACTGGCCGGCCGTCATCGCCGGTCACCTCAAAGGTCAACTCCGCCTCGAACACCGGGCCGGTGTAATATTCAAGACCGCGCACCACCGACGGGTCGATCTTCACCCGATCGGCATAGCCGGCGGCATCGACGAGGGTGGCAATCAGCTTCAATTCCTCGACACCCTCGCTGCCGCGTACGCTGTCGGTAACCAGCTTGCCGAGGTTGGTGACGGTGTCCGCCGCGCTATCGGCGCCGCTCGCCACGAAGGCGAGTACGACATCGGCTGCCTCGGGCGGCAGGCCGGCGCCCTTGGTGAAGTCGCCGGATTTCTCCTCTGGGTTCTCCCAGCGGCCGGCACCCAACAGGTCGCGCACGCCGGAGAGGCCGATCTTGTCGAGCTTGTCGATGGCGCGCAGCACGGTGAGGCGCGTTCCCGCCTTCTCGTCGCCGGCAAGGCCGATGACTTCCATCACCCCGTCCAGCACCTTGCGATTGTTGACGCGAACGACGAACTGGCCCTTGCTGAGACCAAGCGCCTCCATGGTATCGGCCATCATCATGCAGATCTCGGCATCGGCGGCCACCGATGGCGCGCCAACCGTGTCGGCGTCGAACTGCATGAACTGGCGGAAGCGGCCGGGGCCCGGCTTTTCGTTGCGGAACACCCAGCCGTTGCGATAGCTGCGATAGGGTTTCGGCAGCTTTTCATGGTTCTCGGCGTAGAAGCGGGCAAGCGGCGCCGTCAGGTCATAACGCAGGGACAGCCACTGCTCGTCATCGTCCTGGAAGGAGAACACGCCCTCGTTCGGGCGGTCCTGATCGGGCAGGAACTTGCCGAGTGCATCCGTGTATTCGATCAGCGGTGTTTCCACTGGCTCGAAGCCGTAGATTTCATAGGTATGTCGGATGGTCTCGATCATGGCCTCAGTCGCCTTGAGTTCGGCGGGGGTACGATCGACGAGACCGCGCGGCAGGCGCGCCTTGAGATAATCCGACATCGGTTTTGTGCCCTGGAATAGCGGCCGGCAGTGGCCAAAACGCGCGAAAACCCGCGAGCGGGGCGCGCGGGTTTTCAAGTAATCGATAAGCACCGAAAGGGCAAGGCGAAGCGGCTGTTTCCGCCTGTCGTCCGCCCTCCCGGTTGTGTTGTCCGATCAGGCCTTGCCGAGCTTGGCGTCGGCCGACAGCGCACCGGCACCCGCGCCCACCAGCGCGAGGAAACCGCCGGCGATGGTGATGTTCTTCATGAAGGCAAGCCAGTTCATCATGTCCATCATTTCCTGACCGGCGGTGCCGCTGATCGCCTTGTAATGGAACAGATAGCCGGCAACGACGCAGAAGCCGGCCAGCAGGACGGAGACGATGCGCGTCTGGAAGCCGACCAGAATGGCGAGGCCGCCACCGAACTCAGTCAGGATGACGAGCGGCAGAAGGATTGTCGGCACGCCCATGGCCTGCATGTAGCCCGCGGTACCGGCGTAGCCGACGATCTTGCCCCAGCCGGAGGTGATGAAGAGGATAGAGAGAAGAATGCGTCCGGCGAGCAGCGCCGGGGCCTTGATGCTGTCCATGTCGGTGACTCCAAAATCGAGAGATTCTGCGGCATCGACTGACGCCGTTGCTGTCCGTATAGCTACGCATGGGACGCTGGCATAGACATGAAAAAAGCGACGCATTGTTCCCGTCAAGGAAACAATGCGTCGTGAGATGCGCTCGAAGGGTTTACAACGCTTGCCGACGCTCGTCAGGTAGCGGCAATGGCTGTGGCAGTTCCAAGCACGAAGGGGCCGCCGTCCTGCTTATGAAGCTCGACCAGTTCATCGTGAAGATGTCGCAGTGAAGAGCGGTGACCGATCGAGACGATCGCTGCTTTCGGCAGCCGCTCCTTGAGAAGTTTGTACAGTGCCTCCTCAGACGTTTCGTCGAGCGAGGCGGTGGCCTCGTCGAGAAGCAGGAAGTCGGGTTCGGCCAGAATGGCGCGCGCGATGGCGACGCGCTGTTGCTCGCCGCCGGAGAGGCGGGAAGCGAGATTGGGACCTTCGGAGAGGTCGTCGAGCCGATCGGCGAAGGCGCCGAGGCCGACGGCCGAGAGCACGTCGCGCACCTTGGCGTCGTCATGGGTTTCAGCGGCATTGGGATAGGCCAGCGCCTGCCTGAGCGTGCCGAGCGGCAGATAGGCAGTCTGCGGCAGGACCATCACGCGCGCACCGTCGGGAATGCAAAGTTCGCCGCTGCCGAACGGCCAGATCCCGGCCAACGCCCGGAAGACGGATGTCTTTCCGGCGCCGGAGGGGCCCGAGATCAGCACTGATTTGCCCTTTTCGAAGGCTACCCCGTCGAGGCGAATAAGCGGCTTCCCATCGGGCAGGGAAACGATGGCACCGTTGGCTGTGATGGCGTCGCCGCCCTTTTGTTTCACCGCCACACCGGGCTTTGCCGCGTCGGCTTCGGCAGCCGACATCGCCCGCTCGAAGGTTGTCAGACGGTCAAGGACAGCTTTCCAGTTGGCGATCGCTCCGTAGAGTGAAACAAAAATCGAGAAATTGCCTTGCACCTGTCCAAAGCCTTGGGAAGTCTGGATAAGAATGCCGAGTTGCATGGTCGAGCCGGCGATAAAATAGGCCGGCGCCAGCATCAGGAAGGGGAAGACAATGGAGAATTGATCGTAGAAGCTGGTGAATGTCCTCAGATTCCGGTTGGCATCCATTAACGCGTACCAGTTGGCAACGACACGGCCGAAGGCGGAGCCGAACACCTTTTTCTCAGCCGGTTCTCCTTTGAGAAGTGCGATCTCCTCGGAATTTTCGCGAAGCCGCATCATGGAATAGCGGAAGTCAGCTTCGAAATGCTGTTGCTGGAAATTCAGCTTGATCAGTGGCCGCCCAATGAGATGGGTGAGATAGGTACCGAAGATCGAATAGAGAATTGCAGCCCAAACCAGGTAGCCGGGAATGGTCGAAAAGTTGAAACTACCGATCGAATAGGGGAAAGCCGAGGATATAGCCCATAATACCCTACTGAAGGCATAGAGCGTCAGGACAGTGTTGAAGATCTGTACGAAGATGCTGAGGGTGGTGGTTATGAAATCGCTGATGTCTTCGGCTATGCGCTGATCGGGGTTGTCGGTCTTCCCATAGCTCGTCGCGAGGCGATAGTGGTTTGAGTTGGCCAACCAACGATTGATGAAGCGTTGGGTCATCCAATCCCGCCAGCGGATACGCAGCCAACTGGTGAGGTAGATTTCGACCACGCCCGAAGCAATCATCAAGAAGGCGATAATGGTGAAGAAGCCAAGTTCGGTCCAGAAAGTAGGTCCGTTGCGGTCCTGCATCGCCGTATAGAAGCGATTGTACCAAGCGTTGTACTGGACGTTGAGATAGACTTGGGCAACGTTGATCGCCAGGATAATGCCGAGAAGGCTGAGAGCGATCCAACGTTCTTGCAAGCGAACTTTGAACCATCGGAAGGCGAGGTCGCCTTTTTGCTTTTCCTTGAAATAGGGAACGGCGAGGCGCCAAGCCAGTGCGAGCGTCGCTAGGAGTGCTTTCATCAGGTATCCCCGGAACGGCGGATGGTTCGTTGAAGTGACACAGAATCCTGCTGCTGAAACAATGAAATTCGTTCGCCACAGCAAGGAAGTTTCGAATTTTCTCAGGCTCGACAGCACGGCCTGATCGCGGCGACATTGCGGCGGAGCGGATGAAGCTTTTGTAAGACAAGCCAAAGCAGGACAAAAAGAAAGGGCGCCGCTGTCGCGACGCCCCGTCGATCGTTTCTGCTTTATGGACTTCAGATCTTCTAGATCAGAAGTCCATGCCGCCCATGCCGCCGCCCGGCATGGCCGGAGCGGATTCCTTGCGCGGCAGCTCGGCTACCATCGCTTCGGTGGTGACCAGCAGGCCGGCGACCGAGCCGGCGTTCTGCAGAGCGGTGCGCACAACCTTGGTCGGATCGATGATGCCGGCCTTGATCATGTCGACATAGGTCTCGTTCTGGGCGTCGAAACCGAAGGTTTCACCCTTCTCGAGCACCTTGGAGACGACGACCGAGCCTTCGACGCCAGCGTTGACGGCGATCTGACGGATCGGCGACTCGAGAGCAGCGAGAACGATCTTGATGCCGCGCTCGATGTCCAGGTTGTCGGACTTGAGCTTGGCAACGGCGTTCTTGGCGCGCAGCAGCGCGGTACCACCGCCCGGAACGATGCCGGCTTCAACAGCGGCGCGAGTGGCGTTGAGCGCGTCGTCGACGCGATCCTTCTTTTCCTTGACTTCGACTTCGGTCGAACCACCAACGCGGATGACGGCAACGCCGCCGGCCAGCTTGGCGAGACGCTCCTGCAGCTTCTCACGGTCGTAGTCCGAGGTGGTCTCCTCGATCTGCGCCTTGATCTGGGCAACGCGAGCCTCGATGTCGGCCTTGGCGCCAGCGCCGTCAACGAGCGTGGTGTTCTCCTTGGAGATCGACACGCGCTTGGCATGGCCGAGCATGGCGAGCGTGACGTTCTCGAGCTTGATGCCGAGGTCTTCGGAGATCACCTGACCGCCGGTCAGGATGGCGATGTCCTCAAGCATGGCCTTGCGACGGTCGCCGAAGCCCGGCGCCTTGACGGCGGCGATCTTCAGGCCGCCACGCAGCTTATTGACGACGAGCGTGGCAAGCGCCTCGCCTTCGACGTCCTCGGCAACGATCAGCAGCGGACGCGACGACTGGACGACAGCCTCGAGCACTGGCAGCAGGGCCTGGAGGTTGGAGAGCTTCTTCTCGTGGATGAGAATGTACGGATCGTCGAGATCGGCGACCATCTTCTCGGCATTGGTCACGAAATACGGGCTGAGGTAGCCACGGTCGAACTGCATGCCTTCGACGACTTCGAGCTCGGTCTCGGCGGTCTTGGCTTCCTCGACGGTGATGACACCCTCGTTGCCGACCTTCTGCATGGCGTCGGCGATCATCTGGCCGATCTCGACTTCGCCATTGGCGGAAATCGTGCCAACCTGGGCGACTTCAGCCGAGGTGGAGATCTTCTTCGAGCGGGCGTTGAGATCCTTGACGGCTTCGGCAATGGCGAGATCGATGCCGCGCTTGAGATCCATCGGGTTCATGCCGGCGGCAACCGCCTTGGCGCCCTCACGGATGATGGCCTGGGCCAGAACGGTGGCGGTGGTGGTACCGTCGCCAGCCTTGTCGTTGGTCTTCGAAGCAACTTCGCGGACCATCTGGGCGCCCATGTTCTCGAACTTGTCGGCAAGCTCGATTTCCTTGGCGACCGTCACACCGTCCTTGGTGATGCGCGGAGCGCCGAAGGACTTGTCGATCACGACGTTGCGGCCCTTCGGACCCAGCGTGACCTTGACGGCATCAGCGAGAATGTCCACGCCGCGCAGCATCTTTTCGCGGGCGTCGGAACCGAATTTGACTTCCTTGGCAGCCATGGATTTTTTCCTTGAAATGAGAGGTTAACGGAGGACGGATCGGCCTGATACAATCAGCCGACGATGCCCATCACGTCGGATTCCTTCATGATCAGGAGGTCCTGACCGTCGATCTTCACTTCGGTGCCCGACCACTTGCCGAACAGCACCTTGTCGCCAGCCTTGACGTCGAGGGCGATGAGTTCACCCTTCTCGTTGCGGGCGCCGGGGCCAACGGCAACGACTTCGCCCTGCTGGGGCTTTTCCTTGGCGGTGTCGGGGATGATGATGCCACCGGTGGTACGCTCTTCGGACTCCAGCCGGCGAACGACGACGCGGTCGTGCAGGGGACGGAACTTCATGTTCGGCTCCTCGTTTCTAAATTGCCCGTGGTGTGCGCGCTTTTGCCTCACAGACCACGGTGAAAAATGTTGCTGTTAGCACTCGCCACTGACGAGTGCTAAGCGGGCCGGAGATAGGCGCGCGCCGCCTGTCTGTCAAGGGCGGGTCCGGTATTTCACGGACAACTATCGTCCGCGCGAGGCCGAACGGAGGCGGCGATCGGCTGGACCACGACGAGGCAGGCACCGATGATGATGACGGCGCCCAGCAGTGTATGGGCGCTCGGCACTTCGGCAAAGAACACCATGCCAAAGGTGACGGCCCAGATCAGCGCGGTAAACTCGAACGGGCCGAGCAAAGTCGCCGGCGCATGCTTGTAGGCCCAGGTGATGGCATAGTTGCCGCCGGTGCCAAGGGCGCCGATCGCCAGGAACATCATCAACATATGGCCGGGGACCGGCTGGTACCAGTAAAGGGCGAACGGCAGTACGACCATTGCGCTGATGAAGTTCTGCACCAGGATCATTTGCGGCACGCTGTCATGGGCGGTATCGCGACGCGACAGGATCATGGAGAGGGCGTAGGCAACGGCCGAAGCGAGCGCCATGGCAAAGCCAAGTGGGCTTCCCGCCTCCGAACTCAACTTTTCCGCCAGCATGACGACGACGCCCAAAAAGCCGAAGGCGGCGGCAAACAACGAGCGGCGAGTGACCGGGTCGCCAAGCATCGCCGCTGAAATCATAACCATGAAGAAGGGCGATGTGAAGGTGAGGGCCACGGTCTGGGCGAGCGGTAGCAACTTGAGCGCGCCGAAGAACAGCACCGCGCAGCATAGACCGGCCAGCGAACGGCCGACAGCGCGCCGGATGGTCGCCCAGCTCAGTCGGAGTTGGCCTTGTACCGCCGCCGAACTCGTTGAAAAAATGAGGCCAGCCGCGTAGCGCAGGAACACGACCAAGGCCAGCGGCGTGCCGTAGGTGGTCGCCTTGACCAACGCGTCCAGTCCCGAGAACAGGAGCACGGCAAGGAGGGCGGCACCCGCCGCGTGAAGGCGCATCGACGGCTGCATGACATCTCCGGACGAGGCAGCGGGTACGCGGCCAAGACGCGGCTTCTACGCCTCGGGCGTCTGACCGACAAGGTCGCCGGACATACCTAAATGGCGTGTAAGGCAAAACATGACAGCAGGCAGACGGCGCAAGCGGCGTTTACCGATCGAGTTCTAGCCGATAGGCGAATTCCCAGCCATCCGTAGCGTCGGCGAGGAAGCGGATGACCGGCTGGCGGACGAAACCGAGTTTTTCGTAAAAGCGGTGACCGGCAAGAAAGCGCGTATCGGTCCAGAGTTTCAGCGTTCGGCCGTCCCGCCGGATCACCTCCTCGATCGCCATGGCATAAAGCTTCCGCGCCAGCCCCGACCCGCGTTGTGCACGGTCGAGGTAGACCTTGTTGATCTCGAAGACGCTGTCGCCGTCCGGCGAGGATATGGCAAACGAGCCGACAACGGTGCCCTTGTTTTCTGCGACGAACAGTCGGCCGTTTCGCTTCTCGTAATGGCTGGCCGGTGCCGCGAGTTCGGGAAACTCGGCAAGGACGAACGGGCAGCCCTCATATTCGCCAAATACCGCGGCGATCAATCGTGCAATGCCAGCACCGTCGGCGTCGACGGCGGGCCGAACAAAGGGCTGTTCCGCCATGGCAGATCAGTTGGCCGGCTTATCGGCAATGGTGAACGGCAGCTCGAACTCGCCCTTCTTTTCGGAATTGCGGTCGCTGAGCTTGGTCACAAGCACATAATCGCCGGGCTTCAGGCCTTTGAAATTGTAGACGATATAGACTTGGAACTCTTTGTTTCGCCGGCGCGACACCATGTCGAGCGAGGCAAAGCCTTCCTGCGCGTGCAGGATCTGGCCGCGTGGCGTACGCAGTTCGAAATCGGCCGAGAAATCGATCTTGAACAGATCTCCTTCCTTGCCGAAGCCGTAGCCGAACGGTTCGGCGTAGACGAGCATCTGCTCGTCCGGTTGGAAAACGGCATTGGGACGGGTAGCATAGATGCCGAAGCCGGCCGGTTTGCCGGTAACGAAGGTTGCCTCCGAAAAACCGAGTGGCGCTGCGTCCCAGGCCGCATTGAAGGCGGCTTCGAGCGAGGCCAGCGCCTCGACTGCCTTGCCTTCGGCAAGCAGCGCCTCGGCTGCCTTGGCTTCATCGAGGATCGGCCCCGCCACCGCGGTAGATGCCGCCATTACGCAGGCAAAAAAAGCAGCAAGAAAACGCAACCCGTGCATGACCGCTTATCCTTCCCCCAGAGCATCCGCTGATTAGGCCAAACCGGCCCGATCGAAAAGCGACTGCTCAAGCGCACACTTTAGTCCCTTCCACAAAACGCGGCGAACATTTGCCGGAGGTCCTCCAGGCGATTGTGGTCTTGTCCTATCTTACTGATCCGTGGCCGGTTTCCAAGGTCAGGTCGGCCTCTTCGCAGAACTACTCAGGCGCTGCGGACGGCAATGGCATCTTCAATGTCGCGGCGCTTGCGGTAAATGGTCGATGGACTGATCTCGAGAGCAGCCGCCGCCTTGGCAATGTTGCCGTCGAAGGCTTCGATGGCCTCTTCGATGACCCGCGCCTCTTCCAGCCAGAGTGGCTTGACTTCGGCCGGCAGCTTCTTTCTTGGCGCCGCGGACATAGCCGCCGGTGCGACGATCACCGGGACCACCATATCGGCGGTGACAAGGTCGCCGGGGTAGAGCCCCATCAGGGTTTCGAGGGCCGACCTGAGTTCGGAGACGTTGCCCGGCCAAGCGCGACCGGCCAGACATTGCACGGCGGCGGCTGTGAAGCGCGTGTAGCGCGAGCCGCTATCGCGATTGATCTGTCGCACCATGGCGTCAACGAGAAGCGGAATGTCTTCGGTTCGGTCTCGGAGCGGCGGCACGGCCAGCGTCAGTACGTTGAGGCGGAAATAGAGATCCTGCCTCAGGCCGGCGGGGCCGCTGAGATCGTCGAGCGGTCGGCGCGATGAGGCGATGATCCGCACGGAAAGACGATGGCCGCCATCGAAGCCGGCAATTTCGCCCGTATCCAGAAAGCGCATCAGCGCAAGCTGGGCGGGGTCAGGAAGATGCCCCACCTCGTCGAGGAATAGAGTCCCACCATCGGCGGCGGCAAGAGCGCCGTCGGTTTCCGAAAGATCTGCCACCAGCTGGTCGACCGGCGTTTGCGAACAATCGATCGTGACGAACGGCCCATTGCGACGGCGAGAGCGGGCATGGACGGATCGAGCCACCAGCGACTTGCCACTGCCGGCCTCGCCGGAAATGAACACGGGGCCAAGCGATGGAGCAACGCGCAAAATATGCTCGGAAAGCGCCCGCGTTGCCGGCGCCGAACCGATGAGTCCATCGGCGTCATCGACGGTGTTGGCGAGGCTCTCGACGAACTGGCGCTCGACGCGGCGAGCGAAGGCGTTGCCGTCAACCGGCTTTTCGATGAAGTCGGCAGCTCCCGAGCGGACGCAAGCCACCGCCGCCTGCACATCGGTGGGGTCACCCATGGCATAGACGGTCGTCGGCGTTAGTTGCTCGGTGAAGGCACGGAAGGCTGTCGGTCCGCCGATGGTGTCAAGATCGATGGCGATGACGTCAAACGTCTGCTTACCGGCCATCACGCGCGCGGCGTCGCGCTCAGCGGTTTCCAGAATCAACATCGGCCGTGCAATGCGCGCTTCAAGCGCCTTGCGCACGACCCGTCGCGACGAGACATCCGCATCGACGATTAAAAGACGTACCGTCGATGTGCTGCGCGGGCCAACCGACATCGGAAAGCGTTCCCTGCCAGACAGTTGCAAATTGCATTGCGTACCGGCGGAACTGTGCCCCGAGCATGGTAAATAAAGGGTTGATAACCGTTAACAGGATATCAATTGCGTTCATCAAGCCAGCCTTTCGGCAGCGAAATGGGCAATAAAAACGCGTGGTGCGCCTCGCCTTTACGGAACGAGGCTCCGACGCGTCTCCGAGAATCGGCGTCACGCCGCCACTTCATAGCCGGCAGCCTCGATGGCATCGCCGAGCGCTTTGGCGTCGGCTTTGGTCTCGACGCTCACCTTGCCGGAAGGGAGGTCGACCATGACTGTTGCATCGGCATCGACGCGCTTGATCGCCTTTTCGACCGAACTGGCGCAGCCACCACACATCATGCCTTTGACGTTGAGTTCGATCATGCCGTATCTCCATTTTTTTGCCGTTGGCGACTGTTCGCCGGCCACATATGCCGAACATGGGACCACCTTTGGCGGGGGTCAAGGCGGTGGCAAGTCGGTCACTGGACGCCGACAATGGCGCGCAAGAGGTAAAATGCGCTGAAAACCCTTGGAAAACCATTGTCCGTCTTCGCTTCCGCTCACGAAAACGGCAACAATGCTCTGTGATTCGTTGCGTGGTTTGGTGTTGGAGTGGGCAGGCGAATGAACCGGTCGTCATCGACGATGATCTTGATCGCCATGGGCGTGATCGCCGCCTCGGCCGCGGTAGTGCTGTACTTCCAGCTTGGCCTGTCGGCGGGTTCGGCGCTGGTGATCGGCATCGGCTTGATGCTGACCATGATCATCTTGCAGCAGCCTATGGAGCGGCGGCGGGAGCGGGATTGGATCGATAGCCGACTCGCAGAGATCGCCGCTGTCGCAGGCGATGGCGAAGCCGAAATCGAGAAGATCGCCGCCCGACTCAATCGTCTCGAACAGGCTCTGCCCGGCCGGGTGCGCGAGCAGACCGGCGAACTCGCCGCCGAGGTTGAGGTGGTCGGCGAATTGCTCCGGCAGGTGACCGAGACATTGGCTGAACTGGAGTCCACGGTCGAGGGGCGCCTGGACGGCGTCAACGCGCGCTTTGGCGCTCTGGAGCGGCATATTCGCGAGGCCGAGGATGCCGCGGGACGGCGCCCACGCCGGACACGTCCCGACGACTATCTCGACGAGGGGCGCGCCAGCCGGCCGGCTGATAGCCGCGATGGCCTCTCCGCCAGCTTAAAAAACTCCCTGTTCGTTCCCGATACCGACCCGGCCTTTGAACGGGAGGTGGAGCATCTCATTCGTGACGAGCAGATCGAACTGCATCTGCAGCCGGTGGTGACGTTGCCGCAACGGCTGGTTCGTTCCTATGAAGTTTTGACCCGCCTCAAGGGCGCGGCCGGCTTGATTCCCGCGGCCGAGTTCATTCCCGTTGCCGAGAAGAGCCGGCTGATTGCCAAACTGGACACCTATCAGGTGATCCGCTCATTCCAGATTTTGAAGCGTCTCACCCAACGCAACAGCGATGTCGGCCTTTACATCAATCTGTCGGTGGAAAGTCTTGCATCATCGACCTTCTTTCGTGAGTTCCAGGGCTTTCTTGCTCAGAGCCGAGCCATGGCGGAGCTCGTGCAGTTCGAGTTTCGTCAGGATGCGCTCGCCGAGATGGGGCCGCTTGAGATCGAAAGCCTGCGGGCGGTCGCCGACCTCGGCTTCCATTTCTCGATCGACAACGTCACGGACCTGCGCGTCGATTTCCGTCGCTGGTCCGATCTCGGCTTCCGTTCGATCAAGGTTGCTGCCGACCGGCTGCTCGGCCGGGCGCCGCTTGTTACCGGCGATATCCATGTCGAGGACATGTCCGGCCACCTGCAGCGGCAGGGGCTGACCCTGATCGTCGATCGGGTCGAGCAGGAGGCGCAGGTCATCGACCTTCTGGACTACGGGCTGACCTTCGGCCAGGGCAATCTGTTTTCAAGCCCGCGCCAAGTGAGGCCGGAAGTGCTCGGGGCAAGCCAGGCTGCCAATGGCACGTCTGCACGGGCAGCACCAGCCGGCAGTGAGCGGGCAGGCACCTCGCGTCGTTGACCGCTCAACGAAGACGCTTGATCAGCGTGGACAATCTAAAAGTCACGGAGCTGCAACATTTAGTTAAGGCGCGCCGTGTAAAGTTGCTAACTGCGCTAGTCTCTAGGGGTTTCATAAGCCTGGGCAGCCAGGGACCTTTAAGGTATTGCCAAGTTACTATCTTGATTATTTAGGGTAGTTGTTGCGACTGTGCGCGTCCTGAATGAGCTTGGGGTTTGAAATGTCCTTTGATCTCTCACTTCCTGTGCTCGTGGTTGATGACTACCGGACCATGGCGAGGATAATTCGCAATCTCCTCAAGGCTATCGGGTTCAATGACGTTGACGAGGCGGCCGACGGCAGCGAGGCCCTGAGCAAGCTGGCGGATCGCGATTACGGTCTCATCATTTCCGACTGGAATATGCTGCCGATGACTGGCTACGAGTTCCTTCAACGCGTGCGAGCCAGCGAGCGTTACTCGCATATTCCATTCCTGATGGTGACCGCGGAATCCAAGGCGGAAAACGTCATCGCCGCCAAGAAGGCTGGCGTCAGCAATTACATAGTGAAACCCTTCACGGCGGAGACGCTACGCGCCAAGATCGAAGCCGTGCTTGGGAGCGGCGCGATTGCCACAGCCGGCCGTGACGAATTGCCCTGATTGAGGTCGGTGGTGTTGCTCGGTATCGCGCAGCAATCCAGCGCAGCAGTCTTTGGACTGCCTTAAGCAGGCCTTAGGGGGCTGGCGGCCAGATTGCCGGTCTCACCTGTCGGGCGATAATCCTCGCGTCGAACGTGATGCCCTTCCGCTCTTCGGTGATCTCGAACACAAACCTTGAGTATAAATCGAGACGAGCGCGTTGCCGGCTCTGATTTTCTCAAGCCGGCCGCTTGCCCGGCTTCGCGCGGTTGATCCTCAGGGTTTTGTAGAGCCGTGCGGCGCACACTACGCTCTAGCCTGACGGGCAAGAGGCTCTTCTCCCCCTGAAGCCCGAAGCCTATGGCTTCAAAGTGGTGTCTGTCGCTCTTGATGGTCGGACATACCACCAGAAAACAAAAAGGCCACGAATTTCGCGGCCTTTTTCGACGTCAGGTTTGAAAAAAAGAGGCGAGGCACTGCCTCACCAGAACTTCCACCACTTCTTCTTCTGCGGCTCTTCCGGCGCGCCATCGTCGGTCGTCACCGGCACGCCAGCGGCTGGCTCAAGGTAGGCGACTGGCGGCTCGACAAGCGCCTTGCGGACAGGTTTACCGCCAGCGTCGTAGAGTCTGGTGGATTTGTCACGCGGCATGTTGCCGAGTTCACTGGGAAGAAGCCGCCTTCTATCGGAATCGGACACCGTGACATCCGAATCCGATGCCACGCGGGACCTTGCATCGGGAACGCGAACTGACATCAGCTCAGACGGGGACAATTGATCATTGTCGCCGCGCGCGTTGTCGCGGGCCTGCGCATCGGCCAGGATCTTGCGCGTCTTGAGATCGTTGTCTTCCGGCCAGGTTCCGCTGGCCGCAAGCCGGTTGGGATCTTCCGGCGCGACCAAAGCCAACTTGTTGGGGGGCACGACCAGTGGGGCTCGCGGAGTATAGTCGATGGCAGTCTTGCGCTCCGGTACGGCTCCCACGCCTTCCATGAGGGCGCGGCCAATAGAGGAGTTTGGAACTTCCGTTTCAGGGTCGTTGTCGGCCACCGATGTGCCCAGCGCCGAACAGGCCGAGAGACTCAAAGCGGCGACGGCGAGAAGAGTGCAACGCTTGCCGGTCAGCAGATTGGTCATCGATATCGTCACTCTCGCTCTCGTCCCGGGTCGCACCATGGTTCGACCCTTGTCTCGGTCAGCACATAGCTGACTTTTGAGGCATCACTGTGGCCTCAAGCGCAGAGACTCATACAGGAGTGCGCCCACCCCTGCAACGATGGCGCAGTCAGCAAGATTGAAAACGTACCAGGAAAAAGAGCCATAGTGCAGGTAGAGGAAGTCGACGACGCCGCCAAACACAACGCGGTCGATGAGATTGCCGAGCGCGCCGCCAATGATCAGCGCCAACGCCAAACCGGCCACCAGCCGGTCGCGTGACCGCCACAGCCATGCGGCAAGCAGGATCGTCGCGAACGCCGTCAGAGAGATCAACAGCCAACGTCCGAGGGCCTCCTGCTGCTGGAACAGACCATAGGAAATGCCCATGTTCCAGGTCAGCACGAGATCGAATACGGGCAGCACCGAAATGCGATCACCGTCCGGCAGGCTCGTATGGTTCAGCACCCAGTATTTGCTGCCCTGGTCGACGGCGAGCGTCATCAGGACAACGGCGAGCGCGGCAAACCGCGTCCGCCGCGTCGCAAGATCGCTCGACGCCGCCGTCATGCGCCGGCCGCCAGCTCGCGCAACGCCTGGGCGTCGCGGAGCGTCACATCCGGGTAGTCGGGGTCGCTGCCGACCTCAGGAAGAATCTTCCACGAGCGGGCGCATTTCCGCCCTTCGGCGAGCCCAGGGACCACTCCAACCGGTGTGCCATCGTCAAGGCGGAAGGCGCCATCGGGGGCGGGCGCATCGGCAACGGCAATCTGCGACGTGATGCAGATCTCGGCAAAATCGAGCCCGTCGAGCGCTGCGAGCAGGTCCTTGTCCTCGATGTAGACCAGCGGCGCTGCCTCGAGAGATGAGCCGATGCGCTTTTCCCGCCGCTCGATCTCAAGCGCGCCGGTGACGGCACGCCGCACGCGCTTCACCTTCTCCCACTTCTCGTCGAGCGTCGCGTTGGTCCACTCTTCGGGCACGGCCGGGAAAAGCTCGAGATGGATGGACGACGCTTCGCCGGGGTGCCGCTCGAGCCAAGCTTCCTCGGCGGTGAAGGGGATCAGCGGTGCCAGCCATTTGATGAGATGGTCATAGAGCACCGCCACCACGTGAAGCGCGGCGCGGCGCTTGAGGCTCGACTTCGGATCGCAATAGAGCGCGTCCTTGCGGACGTCGAAGTAGAAGGCGCTGAGCTCGATGTTCATGAAATTGAGCACCGACGAGAAGACGGACTTGAAGTCGTATTCCCGGTAGCCGTCCACCACCTGGGTGCCGACTTCGGCGAGCTTGTGCAGCATCACCCTTTCGAGCTCCGGCAGGTCGGCATAGGCCACCGCGTCGCCGTCGTAATGGGCAAGCGTGCCGAGCATCCAGCGCAAGGTGTTGCGGATCTTGCGATAGGCGTCTGTGTTGGTACCGAGGACGGTCTTGCCAATCCTCAGATCTTCCCAATAGTCAGTCGAAGCGACCCAAAGACGCAGGATATCGGCGCCCGACTGGCGGATGACGTCCTGCGGCTGCACCTGGTTGCCGAGTGACTTCGACATCTTGCGGCCGTCCTCGGCCATGATGAAGCCGTGCGTCACCACCGCCTTGTAGGGGGCAACGCCGTTGACGCCGCAGGATTCCAAGAGCGACGAATGGAACCAGCCGCGATGCTGGTCCGAGCCCTCGAGGTAGACGTCGGCCGGCCACTTGAGGTCGGGGCGGCCCTTCAGCACGAATTCGTGCGTCGAGCCGGAATCGAACCAGACGTCGAGGATGTCGCGCACCTGCTCCCAGGCAGCAAGGTTTTCGACAAAGCCTTCAAGGAAGCGTTCCTTGGCCCCATCGGCGAACCAGGCATCGGCGCCTTCCGCCAGGAAAGCCTCGCGAATGCGGGCGGCATAGGCGTCGTTGTGCGCAAATTCCGGCCCCGGAATGACCTGGCCGGTTTCAAGATTGCGGAACACGGCGATCGGCACGCCCCAGGCACGCTGGCGCGACAGCACCCAGTCGGGCCGGTTTTCGATCATCGAGCGCAAGCGCGTCTGGCCGGCCGGCGGATAGAAGGCTGTCTCGTCGATGGCATTGAGCGCGCGGGCGCGCAGCGTATCGCCGATCGGTCCCTTGCCGATGGGGTGATCCATATAGACGAACCACTGCGGGGTGTTGCGGAAGATCACTGGCTTCTTCGAACGCCAGCTATGCGGATAGGTATGCTTCAGGCGACCGCGCGCCGCCATCATGCCCGCGGCGGCCAGCGCATCGATCACCGCCTGGTTGGCGTCGCCCTTTTCACCCTTGTCGGTGATGACACGGCGGCCAACCAGACCAGGTGCCGCGTCCGTCAGAAAACCATTGTCGTCGACCGTGAAGGGGATTGCCGTGGAGATGCCGCGCTCCGTCAACTGCCGGCCGTAGTCCATCCACACCTCGAAGTCCTCCCTGCCATGGCCGGGGGCGGTGTGAACGAAGCCTGTGCCGGTATCGTCGGTGACGTGGTCGCCGGCGAGCAGGGGAACGTCGAAGGTGTAGCCGCCGTCGAGCCCTTTGAGTGGATGGGCACAGGTGAGGCCGGCGAGCACGTCGGCCGTGACCGAGGCCAACTTGGTGTAGCCGGCCACCTTGGCCTGCTTGAACACAGCCTCGGCAAGGGCATCGGCGAGGATGTATTTCTCGCCGGTCTTGGCCCAGTTGCCGTCCGGCGCCTCGGTCACCTCATAGAGACCATAGGCAATCTTCGGCGAATAGCTGACGGCGCGGTTGCCAGGGATCGTCCAGGGCGTCGTCGTCCAGATGACGACGAAAGCATCGGCGAACTCGCTCGCGCCGGACGTTACGGGGAACTTCACCCAGATGGTGTCGGACTGGTAGTCCTGATACTCGACCTCGGCTTCAGCCAACGCCGTCCGCTCGACCACCGACCACATCACCGGCTTGGAGCCGCGATAAAGCTGTCCAGACGTGGCGAACTTCAGGAGCTCAGTGGCGATCACCGCCTCCGAAGTGAAGGCCATGGTGGTGTAGGGATGCTTGAAGTCGCCCTCGACACCCAGCCGACGAAACTCCTCGGCCTGGATCTTGATCCAGCCTTCAGCATATTGGCGACACTCGGCGCGGAAGTCGTTGATCGGCACCTCGTCCTTGTTCTTGCCCTTGGCGCGATACTCTTCCTCGACCTTCCACTCGATCGGCAGGCCGTGACAGTCCCACCCGGGAACGTAGTTGGAATCGTAACCCATCATCTGCCGCGAGCGGGTGATGATGTCTTTCAGGATCTTGTTGAGTGCGTGGCCGATGTGCAGATGGCCGTTGGCATACGGCGGTCCGTCATGCAGGACGAACTTCTCGCGTCCCTTGGCGGTCTCGCGCAGCTTCTCGTAAAGCTTCATCTCGTCCCAGCGGGCGATCAGCTTCGGCTCCTTCTCGGGCAAACCGGCGCGCATCGGAAAATCGGTGGCCGGGAGATTGAGCGTCGGCGAATAGTCGCGGGTCGGCGTCGCTTCGGACGTCGGGGCGGGCGTGTCGGTCATGAACTGTCTCGTCAATGCAGCAAGAATGGGGCGGGCCGGCGCGGTATTGCCTGCGATCGGCCAAGGCTCGGCTCCCGGTCCCTCGATCCCGTCGCCTTAGCGGCGGTTCATCGGGGCCGGGCCGATAATTCGTGTGAAATGCGGGGCAGCCGGCTGACGGCGGATGAGCATAAACATGGGCGGTGTTCTACCGGCAAAGCGACCGAAAGGAAAGACGTTTGCCGCCCTCATGACCGCCAGAGCGCTCGATCGAGGGGCGTAAACCCATCGAAGGCGGCTAGCAGCGCGCGTCCCTCTTCGGCGTCGTGGTTCATCTGCTCAATCAGGGCGGCAACGCCGTCGAATTTCAGCTCCGGCCGGAGATAGGCGATCGGCATCACGGTGATCGTCTTTCCATAGAGGTCGCCGGAGAAGTCGAACACGAAGGTCTCAAACACTGGCGCGCCGTTGTCGAAGGTTGGACGCCGGCCCCAACTGGCCACGCCCGCGTGACGGACGCCGTCGATCTCGGCAAACACCGCGTAGACACCCTCGCAAAGCCGAACCTGAGAGGGCAGGCGAATGTTGGCTGTTGGGAAACCTATGGTGCGACCACGCTTGTCGCCATCGACGACGGTGCCTTCGAAGAACCAGTGCCAACCGAGAAGGCCGGCCGCTTCCGCCAGAACGCCCTCGGCGAGGCGGTCACGCACTTCGCTGGAGGAAACGGTGTAGCCGTCTTCGGTCTCGAACGGAGCGATGACGTCGACCGAGAAGCCGTGCCGCTCGCCGAGCTCGCGAAGCTTCTGCGGCGTGCCATGTCGTCCTTGCCCGAAGTGGAAATTCCAACCGACGACGACATGGCGAATGTCGAGTTCATCTACCAGCACCCGTTCCACGAACTCCTCGGGACTCTGAGCCGCGAAAGCGGCCGAGAAGGGAATGGAGACAAGTCCATCAAGGCCGATAGCCTCGACGAGCCGCGCCTTGACCGGCGCTGGCGTCAGGCGAAACACCGGATGTTCCGGTCGGAAGACATCGCGCGGGTGCGGTTCGAAGGTGACACCGACGGCGGGAAGGCCTCGCTGTCGCGCCACTGCCAGCGCTGCTTCCAGCACGGCTTGATGGCCGCGATGCACGCCATCGAAGTTGCCGATGGCGACGGCGCCACCCCGAAGAAATGGTGAAACGGAATGACGATCGACAAACTGGAAGGGGGGCATGGTCTCTGGAATCTGCTGTCGCCGGGGAATGCCGCCATGCCCGTGATAGGTGGCTCGGCGGCGCGGCGTGACCGTGCCTTCTGCCCCAGACAAGGTCAAGCGGCTAATTGCCAACAGGATTGCCCGGTCATCATGACGCCATAAAGGCGATCGGAGGCTAAGGGAATCTCCAGCATGGTTGGCAAAACGTAAAGACGCCAGCCGGAAATTTACGATAAGTCCAAGGAGAAAGCGCTGAACAGAGCCATAAAAACGATTCAGAGGAAAAACGAATTGTAAATCAAGCTTCTCAGGGAGCTGCAACAGCGCCAAAAGCCGTGGGGCCGAGAATTAACCGACTTTTCAGGTCCCCGTTGTATGGTTTCCTTCAAGCACGGGCCCCCGCAGGGATGTTCACCCGCCCGTGTATTGAGGTCGTCATCGAGGCGCGGGTGGCGCCGCGGCAGTGTGGAGTAAACGATGGCACTTGACACAACGATTCCGGTTCTAGTGGTCGACGATTACAAGACCATGATCCGAATCATCAGAAACCTCCTGAAGCAGCTCGGTTTCGAGGATGTGGATGAGGCGGCTGATGGCACCGAAGCCCTCGGCAAGATGAAGGAACGCCGCTACGGCCTTGTGATCTCCGACTGGAACATGGAGCCGATGACCGGCTACGAACTGCTCAAGCAGGTCCGCTCGGATTCATCGCTGTCGAAGACGCCGTTCATCATGGTGACGGCCGAATCCAAGACCGAAAACGTGATCGCCGCCAAGAAGGCCGGCGTCAACAACTACATCGTCAAGCCGTTCAACGCGCCGACGCTGAAGAGCAAGATTGAGGCCGTGTTCGGCGACTAATGCCGGACCGGGCCGGGAGAACGCGGAGCGGTATTGGTGCCGCTTACCGCGATCCCGGACAGGCGCGAGGCTGCCGACGCATTATCCGCGATTAGGACGTTCGCATCGCCTATCCTCTGGCGAACGCTATCGCGTACCTGAGAAAGAGATTCCTTGATGTCTGAGATGTCTTCGGAACACGTGACCAAGATCATCGACTTCCTCCAGAACAGTCGCAAGGCCGAGGATGTGTCGCTCGAAGACGTCATGCGGCTAGCCGAGATAATGGCGGAAAGCTTCCAGTCATTATTCAAGACGATGGACTTGGCTATCTATTCCGAACTCGGAGAGATGGCGCGCGAAATCGCCAACATGAAGGAAGAACTTGCTCAGCTTCACCTGAGTGACATGAGCAGCGAGCATATCCCCACTGCCGGGCGAGAACTCGATGCCATTGTCGAGGCAACGGAAGAAGCTACAAATACCATCATGTCGGCGGCCGAGGAGATCATGGGAGCCGACACGGCCGATGTCGAAGCCTATCAAGCAATCGTCAGCGAGAAGATAATCGACATTTTTCAGGCCTGCTCGTTCCAGGACATCACAGGCCAGCGTATCTCCAAGGTGGTTTCCACATTGAGCGCTCTCGACAAGCGTATCACTACCTTGGTGGAAAAGCTGAAGTTCATGCGTATCACAGACGCGCCTGTCGATGAGACCGCAGCTGAAAAGCGCGCCCGCGAGCAGATCCTGCACGGTCCTCAGTTCAAGGGCGAGGGTGTCAGCCAGGATGACGTCGACGCCTTCTTCTGAGCGTGCGCCATAACGATGGAAATAAAAAGAGGCCCGGTGGGGCCTCTTTTTATGTCTACCAGACAAGGCGTGGGATGGCTGCGCGGATGCTGAGGCCCTCGGCCCTAAGCCGCGCGGCCAACCGCGCGGGATCAGGGCTCAAAAGATCGCCGAAATCGGCGCCATGAATACCGGCGGTCACCATCAGCACGTCGATTCCCTGGCTCCAGGCGCCCTTAATATCGGTCGGAAGTCCGTCGCCGATGGCGAGTACGCGGCTCTTCTCCGTAGGACGGCCGAGCGCTCGGCCGACGGCGGCAAGCGCCGCGTCGTAGACCGAATGATAGGGTTTGCCGATGATGGTGGTATCACCTCCGAGCTCGACATAGAGCTGGGCGAGCGCACCGGCGCAATAAACGAGGCGATCTCCACGCTCGACAACGACGTCCGGATTGGCGCAGTAAGCCTTGAGCCCCCTTTCGACGAAGCGGGAGAACATGGGCCTGTAGGATTCGACACTCTCCGTTTCGTCGTCGAACAGGCCGGTCAACACGACATATTCAGCCTGCTCCTCGTCAACCAGCTCCAGATCGAGCCCCTCAAACAGGCCGAGGTTATGCCGGGGTCCGACGTGGAACACCCGTCGGCGAGGCTCGTTCTCGAACACCTTGCGGGCTACCGAGCCGGACGTGACAATTTCGTCGTAGCTTGAGGGACCGATGGCGTATTGCCGCTCGAGGAGTTCCTCGATGGCTTTCGCCGGGCGCGGCGCGTTGGTGAGCAGCACCACCACCTTGCCTTGTGCGCGAAACCGAGAGAGTGCCTCGGCCGCCGCCGGGTAGGGCGAGATGCCGTTGTGGAGTACGCCCCAGACATCGCAGATGACGCCGTCGTAGGCCTCGGCGAGGGTCGAGAGCCCGGTGATCATGTCTAGCTCTTGCATGCCCTCCCGATAAGGGTGAGACATGACAAGGTCAAGGCAGTGAGAAGGGCGGACGAAAGGATCCGGTATCGTGCAGCTTGCGGATCTGGGCGATCGAATCTGTATTTTGGGACCGTCCAACAGCGGCAAATCGACATTAGCCGTGGCGATTGGCCGCAAACGCGGGCTCTCGGCGGTCCACCTCGACCAGCTTTACCACCTTCCCGGCACCGATTGGGTTCCTCGCTCAAATGACGAGTTTGTTGCTTTGCATGACGACGCCATCACCGGTGATCGTTGGGTGATGGATGGCAACTATTCTATCTGCATGCCGCAACGCTTCGAGCGAGCAACTGGCCTCATCCTGTTGGACGTTTCGACGACAGTTAGCCTCTGGCGCTATTTTTGGCGCACCCTGTTCCAGTCTGGCCGGCAGGGCGGTCTGGACGGCGGACGGGATAGCCTTAAGTGGGAGATGGTCCGCCACATCACCGTGACAACCCCCAACAATCGCCGGCGCTATGCCGAGATGTTCAAAGCCTTGGCCTTGCCAAAGATCCATCTGTCCTCGGCCGATGCCATCCGACGGTGCTACGTCGATTGGGGATTGGACCGCTGACGACTCCGTGACTCACCAAAGTCGACCGTTGAGCAGATCGCTGACGAAAGCCGGCACGCTCTCCCCGGCCTTGCCCTCGATTTCGAGATCGAACAGGCCGCGTCCCTTGCGGGAGGCTTCGAGGTTCAGTTCAACGGTGACGGCGCCCGCCTGCCGTGCCTCGCGCACGAAATCGGCGGCGGGATATACGGTGCCCGAGGTGCCGACGGAGAGGAAGAGATCTGCCTCGCCGAGTGCCTGATAGATTTCGGGCATGTGATATGGCATTTCGCCGAACCAGACGATGTCGGGCCGGAGCGCACCATGACGGTCGCAAAGCGGGCAGGTCGAGCTGGTCGACATGTCGCCGGTCCACGCACCGCGTCGGCCACAAGCCTCGCAGAGGAAGCCGTCGAGCGTGCCGTGCATGTGGAACAGCGCCTTGGAACCGGCCTTTTCGTGCAGGCCGTCGATATTCTGGGTAACCAGAAGCAATCGGCCCAGCCAAGCCTTTTCAAGGCCTGCGAGCGCCACATGCGCAGGGTTGGGAAGGGCCGTGGCGGCTTCGCGGCGCTGTGTGTTGTAGAACTCGTGGACCAGCGGCGGGTTGCGCCGGAAGCCTTCCGGCGTCGCGACATCGTCGATGTCATAGCGCGCCCAGATGCCGCCCGCGTCGCGGAAGGTATCGAGGCCCGATTCCTGCGATATACCGGCGCCGGTCAGCACGACGATCGATGTCGACGGTGAAATTTCGACCTTACGCATGGTCGCTCCCTATCATTCGTCGCCGACTATAGACCGTGGACAGGCCTCGGTGTTGACGATTTCGTGGCCAGCGCCGACCTCGCACCTCGCCACCGCATCGGCTATGCTCATTCCTCCGACCCGCCAGATGCAAGCGATTCCCGGCTCCCCATGTCCGTCATCATTCAGCTCTCGCCCGTTACCATCAACCGCATCGCCGCTGGCGAGGTGGTGGAGCGGCCGGCAAGCGTGGTCAAGGAACTGGTTGAGAACGCCATCGACGCCGGTGCCGACCGCATTGAGGTTGTGACGGCGGGTGGCGGCAAAACGCTCATCCGCATCATTGACAATGGCGTTGGCATGACGGCGGACGATCTGTCGCTGGCCGTGGAGCGGCATTGCACCTCCAAGCTCATAGAGGATGACCTTCTCGATATCCGAACCCTTGGCTTTCGCGGTGAGGCGCTGCCATCGATCGGCTCGGTGGCCGATGTCAGGATCGAGACGAGGCACGCTTCGGAGGCTAACGGCTGGGCGATCACGGTGTCTGGCGGCAGCCGTTCGGAGATCGCCCCGGTAGGATTGAGCCTGGGCACCCGCATCGAGGTCCGCAACCTGTTCTTTTCGACGCCGGCCCGCCTCAAGTTTCTGAAAAGCGAACGCGCCGAGGCCGGCGCCATCACCGACGTCGTCAAGCGCTTGGCGTTGGCTCACCCGGAGATCCGGTTTTCGCTCTCGGGTTCCGATCGTTCGTCGCTCGATTATCCCGCGCTTGCCGGGGGCGATTTCAGGGGGCGGGCGTTGCAGATCATGGGGGCCGATTTTGCTGACAACTCGATCGAGATTGACGCGTTGCGTGAGGGCGTCCGTCTGACCGGTCTTGCCGGCCTCGGCACGCTGCAGAAGGCCAACGCCCAGAGCCAGTATCTGTTCGTCAATGGCCGGCCGGTGCGTGACAAGTTGCTGATCGGTGCCATCCGCGCTGGCTATGCCGACGTCATGGCCCGCGACCGCTTCCCGGCGGCCGTGCTGTTCGTCGACCTCGACCCGCATGAGGTCGATGTCAATGTCCATCCGACCAAGGCGGACGTCCGTTTCCGGGATCCGGGTTTGGTGCGCGGCTTGTTGGTCGGCGCGCTCCGCCGAGCCCATGCCGATGCCGGCCACCGCGCCGCTTCGACCCATGGCGCGGCGACGCTCGACGTGCTCGAGGACGCCGTCCGTCCGACGCCGGCCACGGCATCTTCGGCTTGGCGGACGGAGTATCAAAGCCGTCCGGTCGCCTTCGATTGGCGGACTGCGCCGGATCGGCCGATTCCCCCCGAGGCCCCCTCCCCACGCGGCTTCGCGGAGGAAGAGACTTCCTTCGATGCCGGTCCGACGCAAGGCCGCTTTACGGTCATTGACGATGCGGTGTCCGCCGACGCCCGCCCGGGCCTTGTCGAGGCGCCTGCGGAAAGTGTGTCGCGACCGCTTGGGGCGCCGCGAGCGCAGATTCACGAGACTTACATTGTCGCCCAGACCGTGACGGGTCTTGTCATCATCGACCAGCATGCTGCCCATGAGCGCCTTGTCTACGAGCGGCTTAAGCGGGAGATCGCGCAGGGTGTCGAGACGCAGATGCTGCTGATCCCCGAGATCGTCGACATGCCCGAGGAGGACGTGGACCGCCTCATCGAACGCGCCGAGGAACTCGCCGAACTCGGTCTCGTCGTCGAGGGTTTCGGGCCGGGCGCCGTCGCCATCCGCGAGATACCCGCGCTGCTTGGCCGGACCGACACGGCGGCGCTTTTGCGCGACATCGCCGACGATCTTGCCGAGTGGGACCAGGCGACGCGTCTCAGAGAAAAGCTCGACGCTATCGCCGCCACCATGGCCTGCCACGGTTCGGTGAGGGCAGGCCGCCGGCTACGCCTCGAGGAGATGGATGCGTTATTGCGCGAGATGGAGGAGACGCCGAACTCCGGCCAGTGCAATCACGGCCGCCCGACGTTTGTCGAACTGAAGCTCAGCGATATCGAGCGGCTGTTCGGCCGTCGCTGATCTCAACCTTCGCGGATGATGGCGTAGATCGCCGTGTCCCAGCGGGCATTGCCCACTTTCACCGACGATCGGCGGACGCCCTCAAGCTCGAAGCCGAGGGATTCGTAGAGCGCGATGGCCGGCGCGTTGAAGGTGTAGACGTTGAGTTCGAGCCGGGGAAACTCTCCGGCTTCATCGAGCAGAGCGAACAGTTCGGAAAGGAACGGCCGCGCCAGCCCCTGACCCCGGTAGTGGGGTGCGATAGCGAAACGGGCGAGGCGTGCGACGCCATCAGCCCGGTCGAGAACCAGTTGGGCATGGGCCGCCGTTTCCTCTCCGAGGAGACCGGCAAAAGCCAGCCGGAGCGGTGGTTCCGTCAGCGTTTCGGCGAGCATTGCGGCGATCTGCTCTGCGTCCAGGGGAAAGCGAAGGCCACTGCCACCCCATTGAGCCAGAGCTTCCGGCGTTTGAAACCAAGAGGCAAGAGGCGCAAGGCGTTCCGGCGTGGCCGGGACAACGCGGAGCGGCGGCGCCATCGGACCTATTCGCCCTCGCCGAAGCGATCGTTGACCAGAGCTGCGATCGCGTCGATGGCAGCCTCGGCTTCGGTTCCCGCGGCGCGCACTTCAATGGAGGAACCGATGCCGGCGGCCAGCATCATCAAGCCCATGATCGACGTGCCCAACACGCTCTGGCCGTCTTTCAGCACGAAAACCTCGGCCTCGAAGCGGTCGACGCATTGGACGAATTTCGCCGAGGCGCGAGCATGCAGGCCCTTCTTGTTGAGGATTTTCAGTTCGCGGACGATGGCGCCGTCTACTTTGTCGTCTGTCATGATCCGGCAAGTACCTGGCTGGCGACGGAGATGTATTTGCGACCAGCGTCGCGAGCCTCGGTGACCGTCTCGGCGAGCGGCCGCTCCTTGCGGACCGTTGCGAGCTTGACCAGCATGGGCAGGTTGACGCCGGCGATCACCTCGACGTCGCCGATATCCATGACGGAAATGGCCAGATTTGAAGGCGTACCGCCGAACATGTCGGTGAGCAGGATGACGCCCTTGCCGGAGTTGACGCGACCGACCGACGCGATGATGTCGCTCCGCCGCTGTTCCATGTCGTCTTCGGGGCCGATGCAGATCGTCTCGAAATCGGCCTGGGGACCGACCACATGCTCGAGCGCCGACCGGAATTCGTCTGCCAGACGACCATGCGTCACCAGAACCAACCCAATCATGCTGGGGTCCGATCCCTGTAAATTGCGAAGATCATGCGGCACGCCATGTTGGTTTCGCTCCGAACTGGAACGGGCCACATCTTCACCAGAGCGGGATTTCTTGCAAGAGGGAATCGGATTGAGCGCCGCTCCAGCCCCCCTGCCAAGGGCAGAAAACGGGCCGTCAACTCAACAAAAAATAGGCTGTTCCGGCCCGAAAAGCTTGGTCTTGAGGGGACTTTAAAGAAAAAGCCCGGGGTTTGTTGGAATTGAGGCTTCGATCGTTAAATCTTGTTCATTTCCGAGAGCGCGGCGCGCAACAGTGGCAGCGAAACGGTGTTTTGCCGGGCTGGAATCGCCTGTCTGGGCAGCCTCAGCTCTTCGATTTCGGCCTCTTCCTCCGCCGGCTCGGGCAGTCGCGCCATTGCCCCGGCGTCGACGAGATCGACAACGAGCCGGATCACCGCTGCCGGCACGTGTTCCACTTTCTCGATCCCCCGGCCGCGCCGTTCGGCAAGGCCGGCGATGGTCTCAGGACAGCGTGCGAGAAGGCGACCGTTCACGGCCGTGAGCGCCACGCGGTCGTCGGCGACGAAGGCGGCGTAGACACCGTCTTGTCGGGCCGCGTCGATCAACGCGAAGGCGAGCGATGTCTTTCCGGTCCCCGATCCTCCCCGTATCAACACGCCCGTCTCGTCGATGACAACGGCGGTGGCGTGAACGGTTTGCGGGATCATATGGCAAGGTCCGCTGGCAATGACACCACGAAGCGCGCGCCTGTGACGCGATCGGGGGCGTTGGCGTCGTCCGTGCGGTTGATCGCCGTGATGGTGCCGCGATGGGCCTCGACGATCTGCTTGGAAATCGACAGGCCAAGGCCGGAATTGTTGCCGAAGCTTTCGCCCTCCGGGCGGTCCGTATAAAAACGCTCGAACACCCGCTCGAGTTTTTCGGCGCGGATGCCGGGGCCATGGTCGTCGACGACAATCTCGATCATGCGGTTGTCGCGGCGGACGGCGACCTCGACGCGACCGCCTTCAGGTGAGAAGGAACGGGCATTGTCGATCAGGTTGTTGAACACCTGTCCGAGCCGGCTGTCATGGCCAAGCACCATCAAGGGTTTGTTGTCCTCGCCCCGGTCGACCTTGAGATCGATGCCGACCTCCTGGTGGCGGCCTGTTTCGCGTGCCAACGAGACGACACCTTCGATGAGCCGGCCGACGTCGAGCAGCGCCACGTCCTCGCGGGCGAGCTCGGCGTCGAGGCGAGAAGCGTCGGAAATGTCGGTGATCAGCCGGTCGAGGCGGCGTACATCGTGCTGAATGATCTCGAGAAGCCGCTCCCGGCTGTTGTCGCTCTTGGCGAGCGGCAGCGTCTCCACGGCCGACCGCAACGAGGTCAGCGGATTTTTGAGTTCGTGGGCAACGTCGGCCGCGAAGCTCTCGGTGGCATCCATACGGCTGTAAAGCGCGTTGGTCATGTCGCGGAAGGCGCGGGCGAGGTCGCCGATCTCATCCTCGCGGTCGAAGGAGGGAATCTCCTCGCGCTGCTTGACGCCGCGCCGGATGCGGTCCGCGGCGGCCGCGAGGCGGCGCAGCGGCCGGGCGATCGTGCCGGCGAGCAGGAACGACAACGTGGCGGTGACGGCCGCCGCCACCAGGAAGACGCGGAAGATGCCCCAGCGCTCGGCCGTGACGATGGCATCGATATCGCCGCCCTCGGTCGAGAGCAGCAGCGAACCGACCACGACATTGAAGCGCTGCACCGGCACAGCCACCGAGACGATCATCTCGCCGTCATCCGTTACGCGCACCACCGTGCCGGGGGAACCATTCAGGGCCTGCTCCACCTCGGGATAACCGCGCCCATTGGCTCCGCCGAGTTCCCTGTAGACAGGCAGGTCGAACCGCCTCAGGCGAAAGGTAACGGCATTGATCGCCTGTTCGAGCAGCGAGGGCGCCTCTGGCTTGGTCGGAGGCAGATTGAAGCGGAGCACCTGCCCGCGAGAGTAAAGAAAGCGGGAGTCGAGGATCAGAATGCCGTCGCGGTCGTAAATGCGCGCCCGCGTCTTGGTCGGCGTGATCAGTCGGCGCAGGAGCGGCGCCACCAGCTCAGGATTGATCGGGAAATCCAGGCTTTCTGTGTCGATCGGGGCGGTTATCTCGCCGCCGGCCTGCATTTGCAGCAAGCGCTCGGGATCGATGGTGATCGCGTTGGAGATTGCCGAGGCCGAGGCGGCAATGGCGCCGGCCATGATCTCGCCCTGCGTCAGCAGGCTCTCGACGCGCGCATCGATCAGCCCGGCCCGGAATTGGTTGAGGTAGAGAATGCCGGCCACCAGCGCAGCCAGCCCGGCCAGATTGAGAACAAGAATGCGGCGGCTGAGCGAAGTGCCGATAGACGTTGCAGTGAAGCGTTTGACGCGGCGAACAATGACCGGTAACAGCCGGCGCATTGTCTGGATGCGCCCGCCGTCGGCACGGTCGGCTTCCTGACTTCCCCTCATCGGCATCGCTTCCCGCTAGGGGCTCGGCTCCGACATCTGCCTCCGCCGGACGCTAGCCTGGAGCAATGTCAGGCTCATAAGAGCCACTAGTAATCTATTGCTTTAGCGGAGTTTCTGAATTCGACATTTGACTTGGAGCCCTACGCAGCCAGGGCCCAAATGTCAAACCCCCTCCACAAGGCTTCGCCCTCACATCTCCTTGAAGCGATAGCCGACGCCGTAGAGCGTTTCGATCATCTCGAAGTCGTCGTCGATGGCCTTGAACTTCTTGCGCAGCCGCTTGATGTGGCTGTCGATCGTGCGGTCGTCGACGTAGACCTGATCGTCATAGGCCGCGTCCATCAGCGCGTTGCGGCTCTTGACCACGCCAGGGCGCTGGGCGAGCGCGAACAGGATGAGGAACTCGGTGACGGTCAAGACCACATTCTGGCCTTTCCAGGTGCAGGTGTGCCGCTCCTGGTCCATGACGAGGTTGCCGCGTTCGATGTTGCGATTGGCGTCGCTCGGCTTGGGCGCGGCGGTGGTATCGCGCGGGGCGACGCGGCGCAGCACCGCTTTGACGCGCTCGACCAGAAGCCGTTGCGAGAATGGTTTGTGAATGAAGTCGTCGGCACCCATCTTGAGGCCGAACAGCTCATCGATCTCGTCGTCCTTGGACGTCAAAAAGATGACGGGCATGTCGGTCTTCTGGCGAAGACGGCGCAACAGCTCCATGCCGTCCATGCGCGGCATCTTGATGTCGAGAATGGCGAGGTCGGGTTGCACCTTGGTGAGACCGTCGAGGGCGGAGGCGCCGTCGGTGTAGGTCTCGACGCGATAGCCCTCCGATTCGAGGGCGATCGAAACGGACGTCAGGATGTTTCTGTCATCGTCCACGAGTGCGATGGTCGGCATGCCCCAGGTCCCCGTCAGTTCCGAGCCTCAGCTCTTCATGTCATATTCGGTCGGTTTCGACAGCCGGACCTTTGTAGCAGAGTTGAGCAGAATCTGGGCAACAATGTAGAAAGATCAAGAATTCACTCGCTTTTTCACCTTCTTTCGGCGCCGAAGCAGTTAATTTGCGCCTGAGCTGATGAAGACTAGGCTGGTTTCGCACACGGTTCGCCTGGCTCCGGTTGCGGTTCTGAGAAAGCCGTCGGGCAACGCAAGGGGAGGTTTCGGATGGATGATGACCGTTTCGATGCCCAGGATATGGTGCGCCGGATCGTTCGATCGGCGGCAACCGCCTCGCTGGGCACGCTCGCGACCGACGGCGGGCCGTTCGTCACGTTTGTGACGGTGGCAACCGATATCAACGGCGCTCCGCTCGTCCTTCTCTCCGGTCTTGCCGCGCACACCCGCCATCTGGCGCGCGACGGTCGTGCCTCGCTCCTGATGCAGGCGCCGGCCAGCGAAGGCGCGGATCCGTTGACGGGCGCCCGTGTCACCGTCAGCGGCACTTTCCAGTGCGTCGCGCGCGAAGCGGCCGACCATGCCCGTCTCCTCGGCCGCTTTCTGGCCCGTCATCCGGAGGCGGAAGACTATGCTGGATTCGGGGATTTTTCTATTCACCGCATGAGTATGGAAGGCGTTCATCTCGTCGCCGGCTTCGGGCGGATCTCCCGACTCTCTGCGTCTGAATTTCTGGTGCCGGCGGCGGTGGCTAAGGCTTTCGCATCAGCCGAAACCGCGCTACTGGACAACCTCAATGGTACCGGACCTCGGCTGGTCGCGGTGGATCCCGATGGCGTCGACGTTGCCGACAAGGGCGTGAGACGACTGTCCTTCCCGCGCCGGGCCGGCGATCCCGACGAGGTGAAATCCCTTTGGGTCGACCTTGGCTAACGGCCGGTCAGGTCCGGCGGGCGAAGATCACTTGCGTCTCGCCATAGATGCGTTGGTCGAGGCGCTCCAAACCGTCCGGCAGCGCCACCTCGGCCTTGGCCACCTCTTCGACGATGACCAACGCTCCATTGGCAAGCCATCCGCCGGCGAGAAGCGAAACAAGCGCCTTTTCTGCTAGGCCCTTGCCATAGGGCGGATCGAGAAACGCCAGAGTATAGGGCTCGGCCGGACCTATCGATCCCATGGTCGTGGCATCGCGACGGAAGATGCGCGTCGTGCCCATGAGGCCGAGCGTTTCCTGGTTGCGACGGATGAGGCCGCGTGCCTCCGCCGCCTCCTCGACGAACAGGCAGGTCTTGGCGCCCCGGCTCATTGCCTCAAAACCGAGGGCGCCTGTGCCTGCAAACACGTCCATGACCCGCGCGCCGTCAAAAACACCCTCGTAGCCATGCTCAAGGATGTTGAAGACGCTCTCGCGCAGCCGATCGGAAGTGGGGCGGATGGTAAGGCTGCCGGCCACCGGTGTGGCCAGCGCGGTACCCCGATGCTTACCGGCGACGATCCGCATCGCGCCCTCTTGGTTTGCCCGGCCCGCTCCGGCCGCCGCCGTCCTTCGGTCCTCCGCGGCCGCCCTTGCCCTTGGGAGCGCCCATCGGGCTACCGTCCTGGATGCGACTGCCCTTGGGGACAATACCCCTCTGCGGCCCCTCGCCGCGCACACGGGTTGGCTCGTCGCCATGGGCGCGCGGCTTGCGGTCGACATCGAAACTCTTGCCCGACTTGTAGGCGCGCGGCGCGTCTTCAGTCTCGGCACGGCGGCTGAGACGGCCGGCACGGCGCTCGTCGACAGCGCCGCTCTTGAGTGTCAGCGTGGCGCGCGGCGGCTTCTCCGCCTTGGCGACGCGAACCGGCGGCTTTCCGGCCCCGGCCTTGCCACCGCTCCGACCCGCCGGCTGGCGGGTCTTCGATGCATCGAGGTCGGCCTCGTGGCGCTTGCGGTTCGCCGCTGCCGAGACGGCTTTTGGCCGCACCGGCGCATTTTCCTTCGCAGCGGGCGCTTTGTCCTTTGCGCTGAACGCAGCCTTGCCGGCCTTGGCGATGACCGTCTGGATCGGCTCGCGATCGTCCTCACGCGCCTCGAAATCGGCGCCCGCTTCGCCAGCGATCCGGTCGCCAAGCTGGGCGCGCAGCACGCGGCGCGGCACCTCCTCGACGGCGCCGTCGGCCAGCTCGCCGAGTTGGAATGGACCGAAGGAAACGCGGATCAGGCGGTTCACGTCCAGGCCGAGATGGGCAAGGATGGTCTTCACCTCACGGTTCTTGCCCTCGCGCAGGCCCACCGTCAGCCAGACGTTGTCGCCCTGACGGCGGTCGAGCGTAGCCTCGATCGCACCATAAAGAATTCCGTCGATGGCGATGCCATCCTTCAGTGCGTCGAGCCGTGCTTGGTCGATGTCGCCATGGGCGCGCACCCGGTAGCGGCGGAGCCAGCCGGTGGCCGGCAGCTCCAACACGCGGGCGAGGCCGCCATCGTTGGTCAGCAGCAGAAGGCCTTCGGTGTTGATGTCGAGCCGGCCAATGGTCATGACGCGCGGCAGATCCTCGGGCAGGATCGAAAAGACCGTCGACCGCCCTTCGGGATCGTAGGTAGTGGTGACGGTACCGCGCGGCTTGTGGAACAGCCACAGGCGGGTACGGTCGCGCTCGGGCAGCGGCTGGCCGTCCACTTCGACCTTGTCGCCGGCTTTGACGGTGATCGCCGGGGTGTCCAGCACACGGCCGTTGAGCTTGACGCGGCCATCGGCGATCCACGTTTCGGCCTCGCGGCGCGAGCAAAGACCTGCGCGAGCGACCACCTTGGCGATGCGGTCGGCGCCGTCGTCGGCCTTGGTCTGGGGCTTTTTCGCCTTGGGGGCGGGAGAGGGAGTCTTGATCATGTCGACGCTCTTAGCAGGAAAAGGACGCGACGTGCAGCCGGTCTGTGGTGCCATCGGCGTGCTTGAATTCGAACTATGTTCGTCGCGCCCTCGCCGGGCTATATCCCTTTCTGTCGAACCGAGGGTCAGTATGTCCGGATTCATGGACCTTGCAATCGAACAAGCGCGCTCCGCCGCCGCCCGCGGCGAGGTGCCGGTCGGCGCGGTTGTTGTCCGCGACGGTGCCGTTCTCGCTGCCGCAGGCAACCGCACGCTGGAACTCCGCGACCCCACGGCTCATGCTGAAATCCTGGCGATCCGCGCCGCCGCCAAGGCGATCGGCTCGGAGCGGCTCGTCGGCTGCGATCTCTACGTCAGCCTCGAGCCCTGCGCGATGTGCGCCGGCGCCATTTCCTTCGCCCGCCTGCGCCGTCTCTACTACGGCGCGGCCGATGAGAAGGGCGGCGCCGTGGACCACAACGTCCGCTTCTTTGCCTCGCCAGGCTGCCATCACACTCCGGACGTCTATTCCGGTATCGGCGAAAGCGAGGCTGGCCGGCTTCTCAAGGACTTCTTCGCCGGTCGCCGCTGATCAAGCGGCGGCGTCCAGACGACGCCCGACGGCAGCCTTCACCTCCTCGCGGACGCTGGCGGTCGCGGCAAGGATGTCCCGCGCCTTGGTGAAGTCGAGAACGCCGATACCATCGACTGGCGGACGGATCAGCACGTGGGGCTGTCGCGACTTCAGCTTCTCGGAAATCAGCGCCTGCATCAGAATCTGACTGGCGCCGAACAGCGCCTCGCGGGCACCGGGCAGGCGGCTTTTCTCTGGTCGCACGGGCGTTCCCACCACGTCCACGGAGATGATCAAGTCGATGTTGTCCGGCAGTCGGTCGAAAGGAAGCGGATTGACCACGCCGCCGTCGATCAGCGTCAGGCCGCCAATTTCAATGGGCTTGAACAGAGCGGGGAGGGCGATCGAGGCGGCGACCGCCCGCCGCAACGAGCCGGCGCTGATCTCGACTTCGGTGGTGCCGTAGAAGTCGGCGGCGATGGCCGAAAAGGGGATGGGAAGCTCCGCGAAGTCGTCGGGAATCCGATCCGGCAGGAATTCGCCGATCACCGCCTCCGCATCGAACAGCGGCAGGCCGCCGGCGATATCGGCAAGGCTGCGTGGCCGCAGCTTCCAAATTTTGCCCCAGACGTCGGTTGGCCGGCCAAGCGCGGCGAGGATCTCGTCTTCGACCTCCGCGCCGGACATGCCGGCCGCCGCCGCCGCGCCAATCAGCGCGCCGATCGAACAACCGGTGATGGCGGCGGGACGGAGGCCGAGATCGTCGAGGGCTGAGAGCACGTGCACATGGGCAAGGCCGCGCGCGCCACCGCCACCGAGCGCCAGCCCTAGGCGAGGAAAGCTTGGTGGCGATAGGGTGGCATGGGTCATGACGGTAAGCTCTGTTGGTTCTGTGTTCGCAGGGCATGCCGGATCGATATGGCGTCTTCACGACGCTTTAACGAGGTCGATCGGCAAAAAACGGTCTTTGCGGGCCACCGCTGCGCTTGCGGCGGTGTCGCGCCGCCGCTAGAGCATTTTACGGAAGGCAGGCGAACCGTCGGACCGTCGCCATGTGAGGGCAGGGAAGAATTCCGTGAGATATGTAAGTACCCGTGGCAGTGCGCCCGTCCTTGGCTTTTCCGACGTCGTTCTCGCCGGTCTCGCCCGCGACGGCGGTCTTTACGTCCCAGAGACTTGGCCGACGCTCGACGCGGCAACCATTGCTTCCTTCGCCGGCCGGCCTTATGCCGACGTCGCCTTCGAGATTATTTCGCGCTTCGTCGATGGCGATATCGCCGACACCGATCTCAGGGCCATGATCGATGCCGCCTACACCGGTACCTTCCGCCATCCGGCGGTGACGCCGCTCGTTCAAATCGCCCCCGATCATTTCCTGCTCGAACTGTTCCACGGGCCGACGCTGGCCTTCAAGGACGTGGCGATGCAGTTGCTCGCCCGCCTGATGGACCATGTGCTCGGCCAGCGCGGCGCCAGGGCTACCATCGTTGGCGCCACCTCCGGCGACACGGGTGGCGCGGCAATCGAAGCTTTCCGTGGCCGCGACAACACTGACATCTTCATCTTGTTCCCAAACGGCCGAGTTTCGGACGTCCAGCGCCGGCAGATGACGACAGTGGCCGACAGCAATGTCCACTGCATTGCCCTCGAAGGTACCTTCGACGACGCCCAGTGCCTCGTAAAGGGCATGTTTAACCACTTCACCTTCCGCGACGAGTTGAGTCTTTCCGGCGTCAACTCGATCAACTGGGGCCGTATCGCCGCGCAAGTGGTCTACTATTTCGTCGCCGCCGTGGCGCTCGGCGCGCCGGCCCGCAAGGTGTCCTTCACGGTGCCGACCGGCAACTTCGGCGACATCTTCGCCGGCTATGTCGCCAAGAAGATGGGGCTACCCATCGCCAAGCTGGTGATCGCCACCAACGTCAACGACATCCTCGCCCGAACCCTCGAAACAGGCCGCTACGAGGCGACCGGCGTCGTGCCGTCGACCTCGCCGTCGATGGATATCGAGGTGTCCTCGAATTTCGAACGCCTGGTTTTCGAGTCCTGTGGCCGAGACGCGGCGACGGTGACGCGTCTGATGCAGACGCTGTCCCAGTCGGGTTCCTTTACGCTGCCGGACGCTGCCTACAGCGCCATCCGTGCCGAATTCGGTGCCGGCCGGGCATCGGTCGAGGCGACGGCGGCACTTATTCGGCGTTTGCGAGCCGAGGCGGGCTATCTGATCGACACCCACGGTGGCAACGGTGTGGTGGTGGCCGGTGCCTTCACCGGCGGGAGCGTACCGATGGTGACGCTTGCCACCGCCCATCCGGCCAAATTCCCCAACGCGGTGGAAGCCGCGAGCGGCGAGCGGCCGGCCCTGCCGGCCTTCCTGGGCGATCTTATGGAGCGGCCTGAACGGATGACGGCGCTTGCCAACGATCTTGCCGTCGTCGAGGCCTTCGTAAGGCAACGGGCGCGGGTTCTTGCCTGAAGGACCGGCCCCACAGGGAGGTGGCGCCGGCAAAAGTGAAGGGTGACGCGAAACTTTATGTTGAGTGGCGCCTCGTTCCATGCAGAGTTTGCTGAAAAGCTGGCCTTCTAGGGAGGAAATGGTCGGATGGCCGTCGAAGTAACAAAGTTGGAAAACGGCATCACCGTCGTCACCCATTCCATGCCGCATCTGGCGTCCGCTGCGCTCGGCGTCTGGGTGGCGGCTGGATCGCGGTCGGAGGCGGCTGACGAGAATGGCATCTCCCACCTTCTCGAGCACATGGCCTTCAAGGGGACCAAGAAGCGCTCGGCCAAGGATATCGCCGAGGAGATTGAGAACGTCGGTGGCGAGGTGAACGCCGCCACCTCCATCGAAAGCACCAGCTACTATGCCCGCGTGCTGGCCGGCGACGTGCCGCTCGCCCTCGATATTCTCTCGGACATTTTGCAGAACTCGCTGTTCGAGCCCGACGAGCTTGACCGCGAAAAACACGTCATCGGTCAGGAAATCGGTGCTGCCCTTGATGCGCCGGAAGACTTTGTCTTCGACATGTTCCAGCAGGCCGCCTTCCCAGGACAGGCGATCGGCCGACCGATCCTTGGTTCGATCGAAACCGTAAAGGGTTTCTCCGACGACGCACTTCGCGGCTATCTCAACCGTCACTACACCGGCGGTCGCACGGTGATCGCAGCCGCTGGCAAGCTCGGCCACCGTGAGCTCGTTCGCCTTGCGCGCCGCAAATTCCAGCATTTCGGCGAGGCGGAGTCGGTTGTTCCGGAACGGGCCGTCTACGTGGGCGGCGAGGCGCGTGAAGAACGCGACCTGATGGAGGCGCAGGTGGTGCTCGGCTTTCCCGGCATCGCTTACGGCGACGACGATTATATCACCGCCCAGATCGCTTCCTCGATCCTCGGCGGTGGCATGTCGTCGCGACTGTTCCAGGAAATCCGAGAAAAGCGCGGCCTGTGTTATTCCATCTATGCTTTTCACTGGGGCTTCGAGGACGCCGGTATATTTGGCATATCGGCGGCAACCGGTGAACGCGACGCCGGCGCGGTGGTCGAGGAAACCATGAACGAGATCGCCCGCGCCTCGACGGAGGTCAGCGAGGTGGAGGTGAAGCGCGCTCAATCCCAGCTCCGCGCCGGTCTTTTGATGGCGCTGGAGAGCCCTGTAGCGCGGGCTGGCCAGATCGCCCGTCACATCATGTTCCATGGCCGCACTCTGCCGCTCGACGAACTGGTCACCCGCATCAACGCCGTGACACCGCAGAGGGTCTGCGAGTTCCTGGAAAAGATCGTCGTCGCGCCCAACCCGACGCTCGCGGCCATCGGGCCGATCGCCAAGGTTCCCTCGGTGGGGGCCATTGCCGCCAGCGCGGTGTCGACAAAAGCGAGCGCGGCATGACCTTCTTCGGCGTCGTAGCCTCCGGAAATTTTCCGGTGCTGGAGGACGACGCCGTCTGTCTGCGCTTGCCGGCGGCAGCCGATTACGCCGTCTGGGTAGCCGAACGATCCGAAAGCCGGACTTTCCTGAAGCCCTGGGAGCCGACATGGTCGACCGAGGACTTGACGCGAGCCGCCTTCAAGCGGCGCGTTCGTCGCGTTCAGCGCGAGGCGGCTGAGCAAAGCGGCTTTGCCTTCCTTATCTTCCGTCGTGACGATGAGGCATTGCTCGGTGGTGTCACACTGTCCAATATCCGTCGAGGCGTCGCCCAGAGCTGCAGCCTCGGCTATTGGATGAGCGTGCGTCATGCCGGTCGTGGCTATATGCGCCGGGCGGTTGACCTGATTCTCGACTTCGCATTCGGCGAGTTAAGACTTCACCGAGTTGAGGCCGCTTGCATCCCCGGCAACGATCGTTCGCTTGGCCTTCTCGAAAAAGCCGGATTCGTTCGCGAAGGCTATGCGCGGCGCTATCTTCTGATCGACGGCCGCTGGCAGGACCACGTGTTGCTATCGCGGATGGTTGATGACGAGGGCGCTGCCTGACAGGCCACCGAAGGGGCGGTTTGCACGGCCGCCGTCCTCGGTTATATCTCTCCCGACGCGCTTCGGAGGAAGCCGCGCGAAGGATCTCCGGCGGTTTGCCGTCGTAGCCGCCGCGCACCCTGACAAAGCCGCCGCGTATCCGGCGCGGCTCACGAAAACTGAACTGTTCGCCAGTCGAGCTGGAGAGTGTCCTTGGCCTTCGTCCGCGCCGCTGTCGCCTTGTTGCTGCTGGTGTTCGCCGCCGGCTTTACACCCCATCATGCTCTGGCCGCCGAGCCCATTCTGGTTGAGCAGGATGTCAAGGCGCTCGATCTCACGCATGCCGTCGAGTATCGGCGGGACGCCGGCAACTCGATCCAGGTGTCGACGGCGCCTGGCCCCGACGGTGTCGTCCGGCGCATTGAGGTAAGGGCCAAGGGCATCGATTCCAATCCGTCCTGGGTGGTGTTTTCGCTGTCCAACCAGTCGGATGTGCAGCTCGACCGCCTGATCGTTGCTCCGCATTTTCATCTGGTTGGCTCGCGCGTCATGTGGCCCGATCTTGGCGCATCGCGCATCGCGGCGATCACACCGAGTTCAGGCTTCGCTCCGGAACGACAGACCAGCCAGGATTCCGACGTTTTCCTGGTGACGCTCGATCCCGGCACGGTGGTCACCTTCGTGGTCGAACTGCGAACGCGCGACCTGCCGCAGATCGGTCTTTGGGAGCCGAATGCCTATAAGGACAGCGTCAACGCTTACACGCTCTACCGTGGTATCGTGCTCGGCATCTCCGGTCTTCTGGCGCTGTTCCTGACCATCCTGTTCGTCGTCAAGGGGTCGATGATGTTCCCGGCGACGGCGGCGCTCGCCTGGGCGGTGCTCGCCTATCTCTGCATCGACTTCGGATTCTGGAACAAGGTTTTCGCCGTCGGCTCGGGAACCGATCAGCTCTACCGCGCCGGCTCCGAGGTGATGATCGCCGTCACCATGGTGATCTTCCTCTACGCCTATCTCAACCTCAATCGCTGGCATGTGCGCTACAGCCACGTGATGCTGATCACGCTTCTGGCTCTGATCGGCCTGTTCGCGCTCGCCCTCTACGATCCCTCGATCACCGCTGGTATCGCCCGCATGGCGCTGGCTGCCCTAGGCGGCATCGGCTTCGTGTTGATCGTGGCGCTGTCGCTGCGCGGCTATGACCGGGCGATCATGCTGGTGCCGACCTGGCTGGTGTTTCTCGCCTGGCTGGCCGGCACGGGCCTCGCCGTCTCCGGCCGTCTCGTCAGCGACCTTGCTCAGCCGGCGCTGGCCGGCGGCTTGGTTCTGGTCGTCCTGCTACTCGGCTTTACGGTCATGCAGCACGCCTTTGCAGGCGGTGCCATCACGCAAGGACAGGTCGACGACAGCGAGCGCAAGGCGCTGGCGCTCACCGGCTCCGGCGACATGATCTGGGACTGGGACGTGCTCGCCGACCAGATCGTCACCTCAGCCGAGGCCGAGGAGAGTTTGGGCCTCAAGCGCGGCCGTCTCGAGGGACCGGCACGCGACTGGCTCGACTATCTGCATCCGCAAGATCGGGAACGCTTCAAGGCGACGCTTGACGCCGTCGTCGAGACGCGCAAGGGCCGCCTCAGCCAGACTTTCCGCATGCGTGCCCAAGACGGCCACTATCAGTGGTTCCGCCTGCGCGCTCGCCCGATCCTCGGTTCGGATGGTGAGGTCATTCGCTGCGTTGGAACGCTGCTCGATATTACCGACATGAAGGTCGCGCAGGAGCGTCTGCTCTCCGACGCCATTCATGACAACCTGACCTCCCTGCCGAACCGCGAGCTCTATCTCGACCGCCTCACCTCCGACCTTGCCCGCGCCAAGGTAGACAACCAACGCCGCCCAGCGGTCTTCCTGATAGATCTCGACCGGTTCCGCCAGGTCAACGAGACGCTCGGTCTATCGGTTGGCGATACCATCCTCCTGACGTTGGCCCGTCGGCTTGGCCGGCTCGTCAAGCCGCTCGATACGCTGTCGCGCGTTGAGGGTGATCGCTTTGGCATCGTGCTGGTGTCCGAGCAGGCCTCAGACCGGCTTGCCGCCTTCGCCGACACCGTCAAGCGGGCGGTACGCGCGCCGATCGTCGTCGGCGAGAAGGAGGTATTCCTCACCGCCTCGATCGGCATTGCCGTGCCCGATGGCGACGACAAGGAAGCGCGGACCCTGATCCAGGACGCCGAGATCGCGCTTGCCTTTGCCAAGAAGCTGGGCGGCGACCGCATCGAGACCTTCCGCCCTGCGCTCCGCATCATGTCGGCCGATCTCACCGCGCTCGAGCAGGATCTGCGCGGCGCTATCGAGAAGGGCGAACTGACGGTGCTCTACCAGCCGGTCATCCGGGCCGGCGATCGATCGGTGGCCGGCTTCGAGGCGCTGCTGCGCTGGAATCATCCGCGCAAGGGCTCGATTCCTCCCGCCGAGTTCATGCCGATCGCCGTTCGTTCGGGTCTTGTGGCGCAACTCGGTCTTTTCCTGCTCGACCGAGCCGCTCGCCAACTGGCCGACTGGCGCGACCATCTGCCGTTCGGTGACACGCTGACCATGTCGGTCAACCTCTCCAACCGGCAGGTGTTCCGCCACGAACTCCTGAACGAGGTCAAGGCCGTCCTGTCGCGCACCGGGCTGCCGCGCGACGTGCTGCACATTGAGTTTTCCGAGGGGCTCTTGATGGAGAGCCCGGAATTCTCTCTGCAGATGCTGATGAAGTTGAAGGAGCTCGGCGCGGGCTTTGCGGTCGACGAGTTCGGTATGGGCTTTTCTTCGCTGAGCTATTTGCAGCGGCTGCCGCCGGGCACGCTGAAGGTTGACCAGAACGTTCTGCGGAGTTCGGGCCGCCATCGCCAGGCACTGCTCAGAACCATTGCCTCGCTGGCCCATGATCTGGAGCTGGAGCTGGTGGTTGAAGGGGTCGACCGCCCCGCCGACCTCGACGAGGTCGCCGGCCTCGGTGGTGACTATCTCGAGGGCTACCTGTTCGGCTCGCCGATGAGCGCCGACGAGGTTCGCAAGCTTATGGAAAAGGCCAAGAAGGCGGTGGCCAAAGTAGCCCCGGTTGCCGTTCCCGACGCGCCGCCGCGTGTGCCGGACCGTGTGCCGGGGGCTTCGGCAACGCCGATGGGCGCCGGTGAGGCTACTGGTGGACCGCCGTTTGCCTGACCGTGTCTTTTCGCGCCGCTGCAAGTATGGGAATAAGGATCGGCCGGCGATTCGCCGCCGGTCTCCTGGGTCTGGGACGTTGACGAGAGGATCATAACCGTCATGAGGACCGTTCTTTCCGCCTGCCTTTCCGCTCTGCTCGCCTTGGGCTCGCTGCCGGCGACGCTTTCCGCGGCGGTGGCGCAGGAATTCGTCGACGGTAAAGTCGAGTCGGTGCACGGCGATTGGCAGATCCGCTGCGACCAGCCGGTCGGCGCGCGCGACAAGCAATGCGCCATGGTGCAGAATGTTACCGCCGAGGACCGTGATAACATTGGCCTTTCCGTGCTGATCGTGAAGACGGTCGACAAGAAGGCGAAGATCATGCGGGTCCTCGCCCCGCTTGGTGTTTATCTGATGGCCGGGCTGGGGCTTCGGATCGACGACAAGGACATTGGCCGCGTCGGTTTCGTTCGTTGCCGAGCGCGCGGCTGCTACGCCGAGGTGGTTCTGCAGGACGACCTGGTCAGCCAGTTGGAGAAGAGTGCCAAGGCGCTGTTCATCATCTACGATTCGCCGGAAGACGGTATCGGCATTCCAATCTCGCTGAAGGGGTTCAAGGAAGGCTTCGACGCTCTGCCGTAAGTACGCACTTGTACGGTCGGACCGGAAACACGACATGTTGCGCGTCCGGAGGCTGGAGCACCCGGACGTTTGCTTTTATGGAAGAGTCGATCCTCCTTATGATGGGACGCTGCCGCCGATGACCGAACGCCACGACCTTCTCGCTCTCGCCGGATTGGACCCCGAGATGACGCAGCGCATCGTTGCCGATGCGCTCGCCGATGCCGATGATGGCGAACTCTACCTGGAACGTTCGGAAGGCGAGGCGCTCAGCTTCGACAACGGCCGCCTCAAGACCGCCACTTACGATGTCAACCAGGGCTTTGGTCTTCGGGCAGTGGCCGGCGAGGCGGTAGGCTACGCGCATGCCGATGATCTCTCGGAAAAGGCGCTGCGCCGAGCCGCCGACGCGGTGAAGGCCGTCTCAATGGGCTATTCCGGCACGCTTGCCGAACCGCCGCGGCCGACCAATCGCAAGCTCTACGGCGACGTCAATCCGCTCCTGTCGCCAGCCTTTTCCGACAAGGTCACGCTGCTCTCTGAGATCGACGCCTGGGCGCGTGCCCGCGACCCCCGCGTACGGCAGGTGACGGCGTCGATCACCACCAGTCACAAGATCGTCGAGATCATCCGCGCCGACGGTGTCCATCTCCGAGATGTACGGCCGCTGGTCCGTGTCAATGTTTCGCTGATCGCCGGCAACGGCGACCGCCAGGAGAGCGGTTCCTACGGCGAGGGCGGCCGCTTGGGGCTCGACGGCTTCATCACGCCGGAACGCTGGCAATATGCTGTCGATGAGGCGCTTCGGCAGGCGCTGGTCAATCTCGAGGCGAAACCGGCGCCGGCCGGCACCTTCGATGTCGTGCTCGGCCCTGGCTGGACCGGTGTGCTGCTGCACGAGGCGGTGGGCCATGGTCTTGAGGGCGATTTCAATCGTAAGAAGACGTCCGCCTTCGCCGGTCTGATGGGTGAACAGGTGGCGGCAAAGGGCGTCACGATCGTCGATGACGGTACGCTGCCGGAAGCGCGCGGCTCGCTCACCATCGACGACGAGGGAACGCCGAGCCGCAGAACGGTGCTGATCGAGGACGGTCGTCTCGTCGGCTATATGCAGGACCGTCAGAACGCCCGCCTGATGGGCGCCGAATCCACCGGTAATGGCCGCCGCCAGTCCTATGCTCATGTGCCGATGCCACGCATGACCAACACCTACATGCTCTCGGGTGACAAGAGCCGCGAGGAGATCATCGCTTCGGTGAAGGATGGCATCTACGCCGTTTCCTTCTCGGGCGGGCAGGTAGATATCACCTCCGGCAAGTTCGTGTTCGATTGCACCGAAGCCTATCGCGTGCGCGACGGCAAGGTCGGCGAACCGATCAAGGGCGCCATGCTGATCGGCAATGGCCCGGAGGCAATGAAGCGCGTCTCCATGATCGGTAACGACCTCGAAATCGACCGTGGTATCGGCATGTGCGGCAAGGCTGGCCAGAGCGTGCCGGTCGGGGTCGGCCAGCCGTCGCTTCGCATCGACGCGGTCACCATTGGCGGCACGGCGACCTGATCGATGCCGGCTTCCATCCGCCTCGCCTTGTTCGACATGGACGATGTCGTCTACACCTATACCCGCGCCGATCGCATTGCCTACCTTGCCAGTGTCACCGGCCTGGAGCCGGCGTTCATCAACGATCGTATCTGGAGCGAGGGGCTGGAAGCGGCCGCCGACGGTGGCGCGTTTCCGACATCGGAGCTGTACATCGAATCCTGGCGCAACCGTCTCGGCTACCCGCTCGCCGTCACAGATTGGGTCGAGGCGCGCCGGCGTGCCATGCGGCTCATTTCCGGCACGCTCGCCCTTATCGAGCGACTGATCGCAACTGGAACAGCTGTCGGCGTACTGACCAATAACGGCCCCTTAGTTCATGCCTACAGGGAAACCCTGGCTCCAGATCTTGCTCGCCTTGTCGGCGATCGTTTCCTGGTGTCCTCCTCCTTCTCGACGATGAAACCAGACCCGCAGGTGTTTCATCGGGCGCTCGAACAGCTAGGCTTTTATCCAGAAGAGAGCTTCTTCACCGACGATATGCCGGAGAACGTGGACGGTGCCCGGGCCGCGGGGATGTCCGCGGCGGTCTTCACCACGCCCTCGGCGCTTGAGAATGTGCTCGTCGCCCACGGTCTGCTCGAAACGCCTATATCCGTAGAAATATCGAGGACTTAAATTCCGTCAGCCCATTGAAATTTTCCCTCGGGCGCCCTACCTGACCGGCGGTCGGGAGTATGGCCCGACAGGTCTGATCTCGGCGTCTCGCCGAACAAGGTTGGGACGCACGCCGTGTTTTCAATGGATTTCCTGTCGGTTGAGCTTGCCGCTCTGGCACAGGTCGTCTTCATCGACGTCGTGTTGGCGGGGGATAACGCCATCGTCGTTGGCATGGCGGCAGCCGGTGTCGATCCGACCATCCGGCGTAAGGTCATTTTCTGGGGTATTGGCGGCGCCGTTGCGCTACGTATCCTGTTCGCCGTCATTACCACGCATCTGCTGGCTGTCGTCGGGCTGACGCTGGCCGGCGGCGTTCTATTGCTCTGGGTCTGCTGGAAGATGTTCCGCGAGATCCGGTCGAGCCGCCACGAGGAGGCGCGCGGTGTCGAAGCGGCCGAGCAGGCGCTCGACGCAGCCGCCTGCGATGTGACGCCGGCATCGGCCGGCAAGACCTTCGGCCAAGCATTGACCCAGATCATCCTCGCCGACGTCTCCATGTCGCTCGACAACGTTCTGGCGGTGGCCGGCGTGGCGCGGGACCACGTCGGCGTCCTGGTGATCGGTCTTCTGTTGTCGGTCGGCATGATGGGGGCGGCCGCCACGCTGATCGCTCGCCTGCTGCATCGCTTCCGCTGGATCGCCTGGATCGGCCTGCTCATTATCCTTTACGTCTCCGTGGATATGATTCACCGCGGCTCGCTCGAGGTCTGCACCGGCATCACCGGCGAACAAAGCTGCCAGATTCAGGACCTCAAGGATGCTACGGACGACATGCTGAATTGAGGCCATCCGGCCGGTTTCGCTTCGTCCGTTCTTGAACGCATGAGAGGTTTCACGATGACGCACGCCATCGGCGCGCCCGCCGCTGCTGCTTATGTGGAAGGGCCAGTGTTCCGTCACGTGGTGGCGTTGACCGCCCTCGGCTCGCTGGGGCTGATGGCGATCTTTAGCGTCGATCTCGTCAACCTCCTCTACATATCGCTTCTGAACGACGAGGTGCTGACGGCGGCCATGGGCTACGCCGGCGCCGTGCTGTTCATCATCGTATCGGTCGGCATTGGCTTTTCCATTGGCGTGACCGCCCATACCGCCCGGCGCATCGGCGCAGGCGATCGTGCCGGCGCTCGTCGAGTCGCCACATCCGGTCTGATCATTTCCTTCGCTTCGACCACAGTTGTGGCCCTGGCCTTGACCGCCGTACTCGATCCCTGCCTCGCGCTGCTCGGTGCCGAGGGGCGTGCATTCGAAGTCACCCGGCATTTCCTGTGGATCACCATGCTGGGCATGCCGCTTCTCGCTCTCAGCATGGCCATGGGTGGTGTGTTGATGGCCTTCGGCGCGCCGCGCATGACTTTGTGGATCAACCTTGCCGGTGCTGGCGCCGCCGCCATCCTCGACCCGATTTTCATCTTCGGACTGGATCTCGGAGTTACCGGCGCCGCCATCGTTACGGTGCTGATTCGCTTCGTGGCACTCGCGGTCGGTTGGTATGGCCTTGTGCCGCGCCTCCACGCGCTGGCGTGGCCAACGCTAGAGGGTGTCCGTCGCGACGCTGGGCCGCTCTTTGCCATCGCGTTCCCGGCTATCCTCACCAATCTCGCGACCCCGATCAGCAACATGCTGGTCACAGCCTATGTCGCGCGCTTCGGCACCGAGGCGGTGGCTGGCTGGTCGATCATCGGCCGTATCTATCCGCTTTGCTTTGCCGGCATCTTCGCACTCACCGGCTCGGTCGGGGCCATCTTCGGCCAGAACGTCGGCGCCCGCCGTTTCGATCGCGTTCGCAAAACGCTTGCCGACAGCGCGGTGTTCACGGCGGTCTATGTGGTCGTCATCTGGATGCTTCTGTTCCTGGGGACCGACGCCATCAACTGGGCCTTTCAGGCGACCGGCCGTGTAGCGGAGATGATCGCCTTCTACTGCCTGTGGGCGGCGCCGACGTTCATCTTCACTGGCGCGCTGTTCGTAGCCAATGCCGCCTTCAACAACCTCGGCTTCGCGTCCTACTCGACCGTGTTCAACTGGGGGCGGGCGACGCTCGGTACGCTGCCATTCTGCTGGCTCGGCGTCTGGCACGGCAGCGCCGATGCGGTGATCCTCTGGTGGAGCATTGGAGCCGCCCTGTTTGGCCTGCCTGCTCTCTGGATAGCCCGACGTTCGATCGACCGCCTCGCAGTCGCGGCATGATTCTCTTGCGCGGCGGCCAAGTGGAGGTTATTCACGCTTCATGTTGAACAGCACGGACACTCCCTTCGGCGGCGGCGAGGCGCAGATCCGCTACCTCGACGGCGACTACCAGATCCTCCGCAACGGCAACTACGTCCGTTGCGCGATCACTGGTCGTCCCATTCTGCTGCAGGACCTGAAATATTGGTCCGCCGAGCACCAGGAGCCCTATATCGACTCCGAGGCGGCGCTTACCGCCTACCGCCGGCATACTGGCGCACGCTGAGCAGAGCTTCAGGTTTGCTGTCAATCAGCCTTAGCTGAAGTGTCGCGCCATCCAGCGCCGCCGGATATCGACGAGCAGCGACCCCACAGCTTGTTCTTCCGAAAAGCGCGTGTGCACACCGAATATGGCAACGCGGTCGCGGGACCAGTTGCTGCCGACGATGCCGCGCGGCAGACGTACGGCGTCCTTCTCGGTCGTCACCGGCACGGCATCGAGCGTATCTGCCTCGTCGAGGAGGCGGGTGAGGTCGGAGAAGCGGTAGGGATAGTGGTCGGGAAAGGCCCGGCGTGCGGCGAGGCGGTAGCCCTCGTTTTCAAGCGAGCGGAAGAATTTTTCTGGTCGACCGATGCCAGCAAAGGCATAGAGCCGGCGATGCGGGGCGGCTGGTGGCGCGTTGGCATTCAGTGCGGCGCGGAACACCGGCTTGCCGGCCCGAGCGGCCGTACGGACAACGCGCTGTCCATTTTTGCTGTCACCGTAGATGATGATTGCGTCGGCCAAAAGCATCTGCCGCCGAAGGGGCGCCCGAAGCGGTCCGGCCGGTAGCGGCAAGCCGTTGCCAACCCCCACCGTTCCATCGACGACCACGAAGCTGAAGGTCTTTTTCACCGATGGATTCTGGAAGCCATCATCCATGATGCAGAGGTCGGTGCCTGTCGCTCTGAGGAGTGGAAAGGCATCGACGCGTCGTCGCGCCACGACCGTTGGTGCCACACGGGCGAGCAGCAAGGCCTCGTCACCGACGTCACGGGCAGTATGACGGTCTATGTTGACGAGCACTGGCCCTTTGAGGCGGCCGCCGTGGCCCCGGGTCAGGAAGCAGGGATCGAGGCCGACCGAGCGGGCGGAACGAGCGAGCGCGATGGCGGTCGGCGTTTTGCCCGCCCCACCAGCCACGAAATTGCCGACGCAGACGAGTGGAAGCGGCGGCTCAGCGCCGCCGGGTCGCCGCATGCGTCGCGCCGTAACGGCGCCATAGATGAGACCGAGGGGAGCCAGCAATAGGGCGGTGGGGCCTTTTCGCTTCCACCAGAAGGCCGGCGTCAGCATGGACCGCCACCAGAGGGCTTGCCGATCATCGGCGTGATGGCCTCGATGGTCTGCGCAACGGCGCCCGCCGAACCCGACACCACCCGCTCACCGGCTTTCGCCTGAACGATTCTGAGGGCTGGATCGTCGATGAGGCTCAGCGTTGCCTCGGCCAGCTCGTCGGACGAGTGGACAATCCTTAGCCCGCCAGCGTCGATGAACGCGTGATAGATGTCGAGCCAGTTGGAAAAATGCGGCCCGCTGATCACCGCTGCGCCGAGACGGGCCGGTTCGATGAGGTTGTGACCGCCAATACCGTCGATGAACGTTCCCGCCATCAACACGACGTCGGCGAGACTGAAAAAGGCACCCAGTTCGCCAAGTGTGTCGGCAACATAGACTTCTGTCGTCGCGTCGGGGAGTTCGCCGGCGGTGCGACGACGTGTTGCAAGGCCGGCTGCCCCCGAGAGCAGCGCTATGTCGCCGCCGCGCACCGGGTGACGCGGGACAATGACGAGCAGCGTCTCCGGCCGATTCTCCTTGATCTTCAGAAATGCGGTCAGCACCACCTCGTCCTCGCCGGGGTGGGTTGAGGCGGCCAGCACTACCGGTCGCTCACCGATGCCCTCCTTCAGCGCATCGAGATCGGCCAGCCCGACGTCCGGCAGGCCGGCGTCGAATTTGATGTTGCCGAATGTGGAAACTTTGGGCGCCCCGAGCCCGGAGAAGCGAGCCCCATCGTCATCGGTCTGAGCCAGCACCAGCGACATGCGTCGGAACACCGCCCGCGCCGCCGGCGCCGCTCTCTGCCAGCCCCGGAAGGAGCGCGGCGACAATCGGGCATTGGCAACGACCAGCGGGATGCCATGGTCAGCAAGGCGGCCAATGGCCACCGGCCAGATTTCGCTCTCGACGAACACCGCGAGATCCGGACGCCAATGGGCAAGAAAGCGGTCGACCGGCCCAGCAAGATCGAGCGGTGCGAACTGGTGGATCAGTCCCGGTCTCAGGCGATGCGCGACGAGCGCAGCCGAAGTCGTGGTAACCGTGGTGACCAGCACGCCCTTGCCTTCGGCGATCAGCCGGTCGATCACCGGCATGGCCGCCATCGCCTCGCCAACACTGACAGCATGGACCCAGACGAGCGGTCCCTCCGGCCGTGTCACTGACGGATGGCCAAGTCGCTCGGCCGACCGGGCCGGATCTTCCTTGCCACGATGTCGACGCACGCCAACGATGACCGCGCCGACCGGGCCGGCAAGCCGGGTCAGGGCAATCCACGTCGAAAGCAGCACGTCTCCGAGATCAGCCATCGGCGGCACGGTCTTTTTCTAGGGGGCCGGATCTGAATTTTTCGGCGATTCCCGTGCGTTGGTAGGCGTCTTGCGTGATCCGATCAAGCTCCTCGGTGAGGAAGCGCCTCAGCTTTTCGACGGTCTCGTCGGCGGAATCGGCAGGAACGCGGATCGGCGCGCCGTGCCGGATGGTCGCCGGGGAGAAGGGCAGATCAACCACCATGCGATCCCAGTTGTTGAAACGCAGGCCATAGCGGGACACGTAGGCGATTGGAATGATCGGTCGGCCGGACAGCCGAGCCAACTGAATGACCCCCCTACCGGACACCTGCGCCACCTTGGGAACGTCGGCCGTCATCAGCACCGAGTTTCCGGCAGCGAGTTCCCTCAGTGCCTGACGGAAGCCGGAGGCTCCGCCCTTTCGGAGCTGGGAGCGAGCGCGTTGCGCGCCGGAAGCGCGAATGGTCCGAACGCCAAGCGTGCCGGCCGCGTCGGCGATCACGCTGGCCGCCGCGTTGCGAGCGACCATCGGGACGATTGGCAAGTCGAGTGGCACCGCGCGGCCCGACATCATGGCAAGGCCATGCCAGAAGGTGAAGATAACCGGGGCTTCCGCCCGTGCCACATCAAAGGCATCGGCCGGCACGACCGCCAGTCGGGCGGTGCGGTGGACCGCCAGCACGTAGCGGGCGAGAAGATGCGGCAGGATGTGGCTCACTGCCGCGTTGTCGAGGATTTTCCGGTCAAGTCGCAAACGGCTTCTCCGGGGGCGAGAGGCGGAGCATTCTCAGCGTCGCGACGTGATGTCCGGCCTTGCTCGGCATCAGTTTGACGGATCCAGCAGGCGATGCAGATGGACGATGAAATAGCGCGTTTGCGCTTGGTCGACGGTGGCCTGTGCCTTCTGCTTCCACGCGGCATAGGCCGCGGCATAGCTGGGGAAAGCACCAACGATATCGATGGCATTGGTATCGGCAAACTCAGTCGAATCGAGTGCCTTCATCTCGCCGCCGATAACCAGGTGAAGCAGCTGCTTCGAGGTGACTTCGGTCGTCATGGAAAATTCCGCCTTCCACACTGAGCGCCTCGCGCAGGCCGCCCATCCTCTTTTCGTCAAGCTCAGTCTATTTTGCAAGGGTGTCGAATTAGTAAGGCCCCAGAGCCGCCGCCGCCGCCCGCGTCAGCGCCGGCAAGCCAGCGATCAGGCTGTCGTGGTCGGCGTCAGGTCGGTTGTAGATGATGGAGGCGCCGTCGATGGTCTCGAGCGTCCCACCTGCTTCGGCGACGATGAGATCGGCGGCGGCGATATCCCAATCGTGGGCGCCGTTGCGTGCAAACGCGAGATCGAGCGTGCCATCCGCGACCATGGCAATCCTGAGCGCCAGCGAAGCGACATAGCCGCGACTCCTCAGCGTCGGTACGGGCCGCGACAGGCGGGAAATGAGGACCGCCGGGCCGGCGACGCGTACATCGGCAAGGCTCGGGCGCGGCGGCAAGCGCAGGCGATTGCCGTCGAGGAAAGAACCGCGCCGATGACCGGCGGTGTAGAGGTGACTCACCGACGGCTGCAAAAGCGCCGCCGCAACCGGCCGTCCGTGCTCTACGACGGCGAGCGAGATAGTCCACTGATCGGAACCGGCGAGAAAACCGCGCGTGCCGTCAATCGGGTCGACCACGAAAACACGCTCGCAGCCAAGCCGGGCCGCATCGTCCTCGGTTTCCTCCGACAGCCAGCCGTAGCTGGGGCGAGCGGCCAGCAGGCGCTCCTTCAGAAAGGCGTCGATCGCGAGATCAGCTTCGCTGACTGGCGAGTCATTGTCCTTCTTCCACACGCGTGGGTCGCGGCGAAAGAAGGAAAGACCGATACTCGCCGCCGCGAGCGCCGCATCGGAGAGAAGCGCGGTATCCTCATCGATGCGTGCGCTGTCAGCGGCCGGCAATCGTCAATCCCCCGATAGCCACCGTTGGCGCGGTGAAGGCCGAGCGGAACTCGATGTCGTCGGCCGGCACCAGTTCGCGGAACATGTCGAGGAGATTGCCGGCTACCGTGATCTCGGCGACGGGATAGGCGATTTCACCGTTCTCAATCCAGAAGCCCGCAGCACCGCGCGAATAGTCGCCGGTGAGAAGATTGGCGCCATGGCCAATGAAGTCGGTGACATATAGGCCAGTGCCGACCGCTTTGATCAGCTCGGCCGGTGATTGATTGCCTGGATGCAGCAGCACATTGGTAGACGATGGGCTGGGCGTACCGGTGCCGCGACCGGCCCGGCCATTGGTCTGAAGGTCGAGTTCTCGTGCTGTTGCGCTGTCGAGCAGCCACGTCTGGAGCACGCCCTCCTGAACCAGATCGAGCGCGACCGAGCCGACACCTTCGCCATCGAAGGGCCGCGAACCAGGACCGCGCCGGCGTAGCGGATCGTCGGTGACGCGGATCGCGGAGCCGAACAACTGTTTGCCAAGCTTATCCTTCAGAAAAGACGAGCGGCGGGCGATCGACGCACCGGAAATGGCACCGATAAGCGCGCCGATCAGGCTGGTCGCAACGCGTGGGTCGTAGACCACCGCCGCGGTCTGTGTCGCGACCTGCCGTGGATTGAGGCGGCGCACGGCGCGGCCGCCCGCTCGGGCTCCGACGATCTCGGCGCTTTCGAGATCTGCGAGATGAGTCTTTGACGACGAGTCCCAGTCGCGCTCCATACCTGTGCCGCTGCCGGCGATGGCGGCGACCGAGTGACCGTGGCCAGAGGATTCATAGGCGCCGGAAAAGCCGCTGGACGTCACTAGCGCCATGCCGCCGCGCGCCCAGTAAGCGCTGGCGCCGGTGGTATTGGTGACGCCGTCAACCGCCAATGCCGCCGCCTCGACAACCCGGCCTCGTTCGGCAAGGTCGGCGGCGGAAACGGGCGACTCGTCGAGCAGATCGATATCGGGCCAGGCAGTGGCAAGCAGCGAACTATCGGCCAAGCCGGCAAAGCGATCGGACGGCGCGGCGCGCGCCATGGCGACGGCACGGGCCGCCAACGCTTCCACGTCCGAGCCGAGCGTCGCTGAGATCGTGGCATTGCGATCGCCGACGAAGACCCTGAGGCCAAAATCGTCGTTCTCGGCGTGCTCGATCTTCTCGACCTTGCCCTTGAGCACACTCGCTACTTGGTTGACCGAGCGCACGGCGACGGCGTCGGCTGCGTCGGCACCGGCGGCGCGAGCCGCCTCGACAAGGCGGGCAGCCTGTCCGGTCAATTGGTCGAGGTCGACGAGATCGCTCATGCGGGTATCCGATCGGTTGCGGAAGGTTCGTGTTTAGGGCTGGGGGAGTCAGCCGACAAGCCTTGTAGCCGCCTTCCTCCTATAGAAATGCGGCAACTCCTTGCCGGCCTTCACCGTAAGGCCGTTTCGGATCCTTTCGGAGTCTGCCGGTCAACCCTCTGATGCGCAAGCCTTTTATAGGCGGATCGATCGCCCGGCGGCGTCTGTTTGTCCGGTGCCTTTGTCAACGAAGATTGACCGAGAGTTGACGCCGTGCCGCGATTTGACGCTTCAGATTCCGCTAACCCTCTCAAAAATCGAGAAAAAGTTTACCCAATCCCTTAAGCCGCCGGGGATGACGTTCGCCCTATGATCGCCATGGTTTCGGGACCGAGCGCAAAAAATGACGCTTGGCCCGACAGGGATAGTCAAAAGATTTCAAGTGAGGCGAAGAGCATGACGGGAGCCACTCCCCTGGGCCTTAAAACGGCGCTTAGGCTCGATCCAGGGCATCTGCCAGCCAAGTGGTGCGTCAACGTCGGACAGGCCGGTCGGCCTGTCCAGGAGGCCGCCATCTATATGGACGACGACGGTGTCGTCGTCCGCCGCCATTTATCCGGGCTGCCGTTGACGCTGACCCTGCCGTTCGCCGCCTTCGAGGGCGTGTCGGTCAGGATCGAACCGAATGCCGCTGGCGATCTCGTTGCCCATGTCGAATTGCATCATCGCGACCCGGCATTGTCGATTCCGCTGACCGTGACGCGCGACATGGAAGCCGCCGCCGCCGATTGGCAGGGCTGGTGCGATCGCCTGGGGCTGCCGATGCTGCTGGTGACCACGTCCGGCGGTGTTGAACGCGTTGGCCCCAAGGTGACCGTCCCTGTGGGCGAGCCAGCCCCGCGCCGCCGCCACGCCACCATGGCTGACCGCCGCCCGCGTTTCCTGGTCCGTCGCAAGATGGGCGCTTCCGGCGAAATGCCGGTTCTGCGCGGTTGCCGCGAGATCATCAGTTACGAATGATCTTTCCAGGCCGAACTGTTATGTAGCCGGCTTTCGCCCAGCGAAGGCCGGCTACAACCCTTTGAGCAGGCCATCCATGATGAGCCCTGCGGTCAAGATCAGGCCGGCGTCGCGGTTGGACTTGAATAGTTTTAGGCAGAGCGCGCCGTCGTCGGCGTCGAACTTCTCCACTTGCCAAGCGAGATGGCGGGCAAAGCCGGCAAGGCCGACGAAAGCGATGATTTTCGCATCTGCGAGATAAAAGGCCACGCCAAGCAGCAGTACGGCGGCGCCGTAGCAGACCGTGAGCAGCCTCGGCGTCGAATGCTCGAAATAGCGGGCCGTCGAGCCGAGGTCGATCAGCGCGTCGTCCTCGCGATCTTGATGAGCGTAAATCGTGTCGTAGGCAAAGGTCCACAAGATGGCCGCGACATAAACGAGGATCGCCGGCGGGTCGAGCCGGCCGAACACCACGCTCCAGCCCATCAGCCCCCCCAGGAGAACGACAGGCCGAGTACGACCTGCGGGAAGTGGGTAATCCGCTTCATGAAGGGGTAGACCACCACCGGCACCAGCGAGCAGAGGCCGAGAAGGATCGAAAAGCTGTCGAATTGAAGCAGAACTGCAAGGCCGATCAGTGCCTGCAGCACAAGAAAGACGGCGGCGGCGAGACGACTGACCCGCCCCGACGGGATTGGACGTGTGCGCGTCCGGGCGACGGCGGCGTCGATGTCCCGATCGACGATGTCATTATAGGTGCAGCCGGCACCGCGCGTGGCAATGGCGCCCACCAAGAACAGCAGCGCGTACCAGGGCGAGGGAATGGCGTGGCCGGCAGCTCCCTCTGCCAGGGCAAGCGACCACCAGCAGGGCAGGAGAAGCAACCACCAGCCGATCGGCCGGTCCAGCCGGGCGAGTTGCGCATATGGTCTGACGGCGGCCGGCAGCAATCGGTCGACCCAATTGCCGCGCTTGGCGTCGGGGATAACGATATCGTCGGAATCAGGCGTGATCATGCAGGAAGTCTAGCCGCCGCGCGGCCGTTGCGCGACAGCTTACTCACGCAAATCGCCCAATATTGCCAACCTCGGCCTTTCGTTCACCAATCTGCCATGGTAAGGCGCGCAGCATCGGTTCGGCGACGTTGGAGGGCCCCAGATGCACGTACTCCTTATCGGTTCTGGCGGACGAGAACACGCCATCGCCGCCGCTCTCCGTCGCTCTCCGAAACTGACGCGCCTCACCTGCGCGCCCGGCAATGCCGGCATCGCCGCGATTGCCGAGTTGGCGGCCATCGACCCGGCCGATCATGCGGCGGTGATCGCCTTCTGCAAGTCCGAAAGCGTCGACTTCGTGGTGATCGGTCCGGAGGCGCCGCTGGTTGCCGGTCTCGTCGACGACCTCTCCAGCGCGCACATCAAAGCCTTCGGGCCAAAGAAGGAGCCGGCTAGGCTCGAGGGCTCCAAGGCCTTCACCAAGGAGCTTTGCACGGAGGCCGGCATTCCGACGGCCGCCTACGGTCGCTTCTCCGACGCGCAGGCGGCCCGCGCTTATGTCATTGGTCGCGGCGCGCCGATCGTCGTCAAGGCCGATGGTCTCGCCGCCGGCAAAGGTGTCGTCGTAGCCGCCTCCGTGGCGGAGGCGCTCGACGCGGTCGACGCTTGTTTCTCCGGCGCCTTTGGTGCCGCTGGCGCCGAGGTGGTGATCGAGGACTGCCTTGTTGGCGAGGAGGCGAGCTTCTTTGCCATCACCGACGGCATCGACGTCCTGCCGCTTGCCGCCGCCCAGGACCATAAGCGGGTGGGCGATGGCGACAAAGGCCCCAATACCGGGGGCATGGGCGCCTATTCGCCAACGCCGGTGGTCGATGAGGCGATGGAAATGCGCATCATGGACGAGATTATCGTGCCAACGGTGCGCTGCCTCTCCAAGCGCGGCACGCCCTTCGTCGGCGTGTTGTTCGCCGGGCTGATGATCGAGCAGGATGGTCCCAAGCTGATCGAGTACAACGTCCGCTTTGGCGATCCTGAGACCGAGGTATTGCTGCCTCGCCTGAAATCGGACCTTCTCGAGCTGATGCTGGCCTCCGCCGAGGGACGCTTGTCGGGCAATATCGCCAATTTCGACGATCGCACGGCGCTAACGGTTGTGATGGCCGCCAAGGGGTATCCCGGCAGCTATCGCAAAGGCAGTCGCATCGAAGGGCTCGATGACGCCGCCGCACGACCGGATGTGTCGGTGTTCCACGCCGGCACCGCTGCAACTGGCGGTGCGGTCGTCTCGAACGGAGGCCGTGTTCTCGCCATCACCGCGCTCGGCGACAGCGTTTCCGAGGCGCAGACGAAGGCCTATGCGGCCGTTGACCGCGTCCGCTGGCCGGACGGTTTCTGCCGTCGCGATATCGGCTGGCGGGCCGTGGCGCGCGAAAAGTCCGCCGGCTGATTAAGCTCGGCCGCTTACCGGCGAGAGAGCCGCGAGGTCGACACCCAGCGTGGCGAGCGCCCGGCGATAGCGGTCGCCGTCGACCGCCGAAAAGATGATGTCGGGATCGGAGTCGGTGGTGAGCCAGCCGTTGGCCAGGATCTCGCCTTCGAGCTGGCCCGGCGCCCACCCGGCATAGCCGAGCGTCAGCAGCGAATGTTCGGGCCCACGCCCCTCGGCAATCGCTTTCAGGATTTCCACCGTAGCCGTCAATGACAGATCTTCGGAGATCGGCAGCGTCGACGCATCGAGATGGAAATCGGATGTGTGCAGAACGAAACCGCGACCGGTATCGACGGGGCCGCCCTGATGCACACGCATGCTTCGCGCCGCCGTCGGCAGACGGATACGCTTTTCGTCAGGAATGATGTCGAGCTGGACCAGAAGATCGGGAAAGGACAGGTGATCGAGCGGTTTGTTGATGACCAGTCCCATCGCCCCCTCGGCCGAATGGGCGCACATGTAGATCACCGAACGCGCGAAATCTCCATCGTCGAGCGCCGGCATGGCGATCAGGAACTTACCGTCCAGATAGGTTGCCTTTCCATCCATGGTGCATCCGGGGTTCGTGAGGTTCCGGTTAACCAATATGAACCGCCATGGCGATTATTCAAGGCATGAAAGCGACGAGGTGAGATGGCATAGGCCTCTGCCCTCGTCGCGTCTCTGCATGAGTGTCAGCATCACGCTGCCCGCAGAGTCACCAGAAACTCATCCATTGCCTTGCGCAGTTCGCTGGCCTGAGCCGCAAGATCGTCGGCCGCCGACAGGACGGTGGTCGATACGTTACTGGTGTGTTCCGATGCCTTCCGTATCCCCTCGACGTTTTCCGAGACGGCGGCCGTGCCGCGCGCTGCCTCGCTGACATTGTGGGCGATTTCGCTCGCCGCTCCTGCCTGCTGCTCGACGGCGGTGGCAATGGCACCGGAGATTTCGTTCAGGCGCTGGATGATCTCGGCAATGGCGCCGATCGAGGTCGCCGATGTGCCGGTCGATGTCTGAATGTCGCCAATCTGCCGGCCGATCTGCGAGGTAGCCTTCGACGTCTGGTCGGCGAGCTGTTTCACCTCGGCTGCCACGACGGCAAATCCCTTGCCTGCCTCGCCGGCTCGGGCCGCCTCGATGGTGGCATTGAGGGCGAGGAGATTTGTCTGGCCGGCAATGTTGTCGATCAGTTCGACGATGGTCCCGATCTGGTTGGCTGCCGCCTGCAGGCTGGCAATATTCTCGCGCGTGGTCGAGGCGGTTTCCCGAGCTTCCGTGGCCACCGAGCCGGCGGTGGTGACGCGAGTGCCGATCTCGTTGATCGACGATGACAGCTCCTCGGTGGCGCCGGCAACAGTCTGGACGTTGGCCGTCGCCTGGTTGGCAGCGGCGGCGGCCGAGGCGGCCTGCATGGCCGTTTCCTCGGCATTGCCAGTCAGGGTTTCGGCTGAACTGTGCAACAGATCGATGGCGGCGACGACCCGTTCGAGAACGCCGCCGACGGTGGTCTCAAAGGCGGTGGCCGTCTCATCGCGCAGCCTCTGGCGCTCGACGACCTCACCAGCTTCGCGCTCGGCCGCTTCTCGGGCCAGTTGGCCAACGCGAATGGCGTTGGTCTTGAACACCTCGACGGCGGCGGCCATGGCACCGATTTCGTCCTTGCGGCCAAGGCCGGGGATTTCCACCGACGTGTCGTTGGCGGCAAGTCGCCCCATGGCATCGGTCATCGAGGCCATCGGGCGGCCGAGGCGGACGCGGGTGATCACCGCGGCGGCAATCGATAGCAGGAGAGTGACGGCGAGCATGGCCACATTGATGGCCAGTTGCAGTGTCGCCGAGGCTGAATAGTGATCGGCCTCTGTCCGAAGGGCGTCGATGGCCGCTCCAGCGACGTTGCCGATTGCCGACGTTGCTTTGGCGCTCGTCTGGCGCCAGTCGTCGAACTTGACGCTGGGCGGCTGCCAGGAGGTCATCTTCTTGATCTGCTCGTCCTGAAGCTTGCGAAAGTCCCCGGCAAAGAAGGCGGCGTCGCCGGTCGCGAAGCTTTGCCTGATGGACTCGGGAATGCTGGGCGAGGCAACCATGCTGCGCACCAAGTCCCAAAGCGACTGGGCCTGTTTCAGCGCAGCATTGACCGGCGCGGCCTCCCCATCGCGGAACGGACGCTTTTCGGTGACGGCCGGCAACATCCCGATCACGGAGGTGCCGGCATAACTGCGAGCATTCCATGCCAGCGCGCGGACGTTGACCAGCGCGGCGAGTTCCGGCGCCATGGCCTGAATGCTGCCCTCGATGGCACCCGTGGCATTGTCCATCGCGGCGAGGATATTGCCCCCCTCCGCGAGATAGGTCTTCCCCAATGCCTTGTCGCGTTCGGCCAGCGGTTTGGCGAATTCGGCGTCGGCCGTGGCCCGCAGCTTCTCAAGCGCATCCCGGCGTGCCCGGAGGTCATCCAGCACTGGCTTGAGGGTGGTGTCGACGATCGCCGCTAGGCCGGCGATCGTCGTCTCCAGTCCGGCGGAGGTGGCGACTCGGCGGTCGGTGATGGCCTTGATGGCATCGCCACTTTGCTCGGCCGACAAGCCCAGCACCGACGGCGTATCGCCGCGCTCGACCCGGAAGTTAGAGACCGCCTCGAACAAGCTGCGTTCTACACCGGTAAGCCTGCGCAGCGTCTCAGCTGTCGTCCATGCCCGATAGGCCGTCCAGGCGCCGTTGCCGGTGAGGGCCAGAAGGGCGAGGCTCAATGTCGAAATGACCAAGATTATCGACTTCTGTATCGACAGACGCATACCATCCTCGGCGGCTCATACGAAAGGTGTAGCCATCAAGCCCTCCAGCCCTTAAGAAACAGAAAACATTGCCGATAATGACAATGGCATTTGTCTCCGCAGCGACGTTTCATGGCACGATAACGTGATCTGCAAACGGGTGGTCCGGTGCTTTTTCGTGGGGGAAAGCCACGCCTGATGCTATCTAGTTGCGAACGTTTGCTCGAACCGAGACGATTGCATTGAAGACATCAGGCTTGTTGCGTTTCGCTTTTCTGCTGCCGCTGTTCGGCGGTCTTCCAGCCCATGCTTCGGCCTTCGAGGTGCCGCCGGTGGAGGCACGCCTCGTCGTCGCTGGTGGCATTCAGGATGGCGCATACCGGGCGGCCTTGGAACTCGACCTACCGGACGGTTGGCATACCTACTGGCGCAACCCCGGCGACGCCGGCATCCCGCCGATCTTCGACGTTGCCCGCAGCGAGAACCTCAAGGATTTCACCGTCGATTATCCGGTGCCGGTGCGTCGTACCGACGGCGCCGGTACGTCCATGATCTATGAGGGACGCCTACTCCTGCCGATCCGGGCCGTGCCGGCTCGTCTGGGTGCGCCGGTGACGCTCACCGTCCGCGTGCTCTACGGTCTTTGCGCTGAGGTTTGCGTGCCGGCCGAGGCCGACGTCACGGCTCGTCTCGATCCGGTTGCCGCCGTCGATCCTGTTGCCAGTAACGATATTGCCGCGTTCCAGGCGCGCGTGCCGGTGCGTGTCGCCGACGATCGCCTCACCATCGACCATGTCGGCTTCGACGCCAAGGCAGCCAGAGGCAGTGCCGAGGTTTCGGTTGCCGACGATGGTCATCTCGTCGATCTGTTCGTTACCGGTCCTTCCAAATGGTATGCCGCGTCACCCGAGACAGTCGGGACCACGGATGGTCGGCGCCGTTTCAGCGTTGCGCTGGAGGGACCGTCGGGGGCGACAGGAACCGATGGCGTCGAGCTGAGTTTCGTGCTGGTCGAGAAGGACCATGCCTACGAGATTATCCGCCGCCTCGACGCTATGGCTAAATAGGTATATTCACCGAGGTCCATAGCTGCTCAGAAGAGGAAACCGCCATGATCAAGGTCGGAGACAAGCTGCCCGCGTTCACCTTCCTGACACCGACTGCCGATGGTGGCAGGAAGGAGATCACGACCGATGAGGTATTTGCCGGCAAGAAGGTGATTCTGGTGGCGGTGCCAGGTGCTTTCACCCCGACTTGCTCGAAGACTCACGTTCCCGGCTTCATCCAGGGGTACGACGAGATCAGAGCCAAGGGTGTTGATACCATCGCGGTGACCGCGGTCAACGACGCCTATGTGCTGGGCGCTTGGCGTGAGGCACTCGGCGCCGGCGAGAAGATCGTTTTCCTGGCGGACGGGGCGGCGGCTTTTGCCAAGGAAGTTGGTCTTAATCTCGAATCCTCGCCCAGCATGGGCGTGCGGTCCAAGCGCTATGCGGCGATCATCGTCGACGGCGTCGTAAAGGAACTGCAGGTCGAGGAAAAGGCCAGCGAAGCCACTTGCTCCAGTGCGCCGAGCATTGTCGAAAAGCTCTGAGACTCAGCCGATCACATCAATGGTCCGGCCGGCGCGCACCACCGCGTCGGTCGTCGCCATCCGATCGCCATCGATCTGCATGCGGATGCCTTGGCCGGAAAAGCGCACCTCGGTGACCGCTCGATCCTGAACAGCGATCAGTCTGTCGAGGCGGCCAAATGCGAGCGCGATGGCGGCGCGGAGCAGCGTCGCGGGCCGGTCATCGGCAAGTGTCACCAGACGCAGCCCCGGTTCGGTGGCACGGGTATGATGGGTAATCGCAAGCGGACCACCATAGAAACGCGCCGTCGTCACCACCGCGATTCGGCAGCGGATGGTCTCGCCATCGGTGATCACGGTCACGTCGCGTCCCGTCCTGGCCAGTGCTAGCGTCAGACCGCGCCAGCCATAGGCGAGCTTGCCCCACCGCCGCTTGAAGGGCGCATCGACGGCGTGGACGATATCGGCGTCGAAGCCGGCCGATACCATCAGTGAGAAGGGGCGATCCCCTACGGTCCCGAGATGCAGTCGTTCCGTATGACCGGCGGCGATGCGCTCAGCCAGCTTTTCGGGGGAGAAGGGCAGGCCGAGTTCGTGCGCCAGCACGTTGGCGGTGCCGAACGGTAGAATGGAAAGGGCAGGGCCGTCGCCGCCGCGTCGGACGATGCCGGTAATGGCTTCGTTGATCGAGCCATCGCCTCCGCCAACCACCAATGTGCGCACAGACGGCGAAAGCTCGGCGGCGATATCGGCAAGCTCGCCGGAATAGCGGGTGAGCCAGATGTCCGACCTGAGACCGAGCCGGTCGAGCCGCTCGGCTAGTCGCATCAGGTGGCGGTAGTTGAAATTACCGGCCACGGGATTGGCAACGACCAGGATCGGCGCAGCTTCATGCGGCATCTGCGCCTCCGTCGGGTGGTCTGTACCCAGGCTTGAACGGTGCCATGCCAAGGCGGGCAAGCTCGTCGGCCCGCTCGTTCATGTCATGGCCGGCGTGACCTTTTACCCAGTGCCATTCGACGCTGTGGCGCTCGCGGGCTGCCTCGAGCCGCTGCCAGAGATCGGCATTCTTCACCGGCTTTTTATCCGAGGTCTTCCAGCCATTCTTCTTCCAACCGAAGATCCAGCCGGTAATGCCGCCCTTCACATACTGGCTGTCGGTGTAGAGATCGACGGCGCAGGACCGTGTCAACGCCTCGAGCGCCGCGCAGGCGGCGATCAGCTCCATGCGATTGTTGGTGGTGAGCTGCTCGCCGCCGCAAAGCTCCCGTTGCTTGTCGCCATAGACGAGGATCGCTCCCCAGCCGCCGGGGCCAGGGTTTCCCGAACAGGCACCATCGGTATAGACAGTAACGCGCTTTTCCCCGGTCATGCGCCGGTTCCGGTAAGCTCGAGGCCGTAGGCGCTGGCGGTTGTGGCCGTTCGGTGGAAGCGTAGCTTCCGATAATATTCGAGCGGATCCTTCTTGCGGACAAGCGCGCCGGGCGGCGTCATCAGCCAATCATAGAGGCGGGTGAGCAGGAAGCGTAGAGCGGCCCCTCGGCATAACACTGGCAGCGAGAGGATTTCGATCTCGGACAACGGTCGGCCGGCGGTGTAGCCGGCGAGCATCGCCCGACCCTTGGTGATATTGAAGGCGCCATCCGGTTCGAAACACCAGGCATTGAGGCAGATGGCGAGGTCATAAACCAGGAAGTCGTTGCAGGCGAAGTAGAAGTCGATAAGGCCGGACAACCGCCCCTTCAGGAAGAACACATTGTCGGGGAAAAGGTCGGCGTGGATGACGCCTTCGGGCAGACCCTTTGGCCAATTCGCCTTGATGAAGGAAAGCTCGGCCTCGATTTCACTACCCAGCCCGGCGAGCACCTCGTCGGCGCGGTCCGCGCTGCCGGCGTAGAGCGGCGGCCATCCGTCCGGCCCTAGGCCGTTGCGACGGCGGATGGAAAAGCCTTCGCCAGCCTTATGCAAACGGGCGAGCGCCTCGCCCACTTGGCCGCAATGACTGACCTCCGGGCGCTTCACCCACATGCCGTCGAGAAATGTGACGACGGTGGCGGGACGGCCGGCAAGGCGGCCGAGCGCATGGCCGTCGCGATCGCGCACCGGCTGGGGACAATTGATGCCACGACCGGCCAGATGATCCATCAGGCCGAGAAAGAAGGGCAGGTCGGCCTCGTTCACTCGCTTTTCGTAAAGCGTCAGAATAAAGCGTCCTGCCTCGGTCCCGAGCAGGAAGTTAGAGTTTTCGACGCCCTCGGCAATCCCTTTGCAGGAAACCAGTGCACCGATGTCGTAACGTGTCAGGAAATCGGAAAGTTCCTCGTCGGAAACATCCGTGTAGACGGCCATTCTAGAGCTCCGGGCCGCTCTGGTCGGCCATGTCGCGCAGCGGGCGCGGAAGGGTGAAGGCGATGGTTTCCTCGGCCGTCCGCACCGTTTCGACGGATACGTCGTAACGAGCGGCGAAAGCATCGATGATCTCTTCGACCAGTATTTCCGGCGCTGAGGCGCCAGCGGTGATTCCCAGCGCTCCGATGCCGTCGAGCGCGTCCCAGTCGAGGTCGGACGCTCGTTGGATCAGGAAAGCACGCGCGCAGCCCTCGCGGGCGGCCACTTCGCGGAGGCGCTGTGAGTTGGACGAGTTCGGCGCGCCAACCACCAGCATGGCATCGACTTTCGGCGCCACTTCGCGCACGGCGACCTGCCGGTTGGTCGTGGCGTAACAGATGTCGCTCTTGTGCGGCGGCACGATATCTGGAAAGCGAACGCTGAGCGCCTCGACGATTGTCCGCGTATCATCGACCGAGAGTGTGGTCTGGGATGTGTAGGAGAGCACCGTCCCGGCCGGGAAACTGAGCTTGCCGACGTCATCGACTGTCTCGATCAGCGTCACCGCGCCCTCGGGCAGCTGCCCCATGGTGCCGATGACCTCGGGGTGTCCGGCATGGCCGATCAGGATGACGTGCCGCCCCTTTTTGTGATGAATCTCCGCCTCGCGGTGCACCTTGGTGACCAGCGGACAAGTGGCGTCTAGCTGGAAAAGATTGCGAGCCCGGGCGGCGGCCGGCACTGAGCGCGGCACGCCGTGCGCGGAAAAAATGACCGGTTGCTCCGTTTCCGGGATCTCGTCGAGTTCTTCCACGAAGACCGCGCCTTTGGCACGAAGCTCTTCGACCACGTATTTATTGTGGACGATTTCGTGCCGCACATAGACCGGCGCGCCATAACGGGCGAGCGCCAGATCGACAATCTGGATCGCTCGATCGACGCCGGCGCAGAAGCCGCGCGGCGCGCAGAGCAGGATCTTGAGCTTCGGCAGCGACACCCGTGGTCCCTCTTGCTGGAGAAGCGGAATAGAAGTGTTTGCCTGGGGACTGTCAAGGGAAAGGCGGCGATCCCCAGGGGCAATTGCTTGAAACCAGGGTCGCGTTGTTGCTGGTGCCGCCCAGGACTGCGCGGAGAGCATTCCTGGATAGGAATCGCCTCGAAATGCGTCTAGCACAGCGGAGGCGAAGGGTCGGGCACCTATGATAAATGACCGGCGTGGAACGAGTCGCCAAGGCCGGGGCCGCGTGCTATGGAAGCGGCGAAGCGGAGGTAACGCTCTCATGATTTCTGTTGGGTTCAGCGGTAAGATTTTGTCGGCGTTGGCGCTTGTCATGACGCTTTCGGCCTGTTCCTCGGGCAGCTTCTCTCCCCGCTCGTTGGTCTCGGGTGGTCCCGATCCCAAGGCGGAACAGGAGACGCTGGAAAAGTTTGCGCCGGTCGCCGTTTGTCCGGACGTGCAAGTGCGCGACGGTACGCAAATGCTGGCGGTGTTCGAGAAGGGCAAGGAGGGCGATTTTAGCGCTGTCCGCTTCCAGGGCACCATCCGCAAATTCGCCCGCGAATGCCACACCGATGCTTCCGGCACCACCACCATCAAGGTGGGCGTGGCCGGCCGCCTTCTTGCCGGGCCCAATGGGGCAGTTGGTGCCGCGACGTTGCCTGTGCGCGTCGTGTTGGTCCGCAACGGCGATGAGGTGCTCTACTCCAAGCTCTATCCGCAGAACATCACGATTGCGCCGGGCGCGGCCGCGGCCGACTGGGACTTTGTGGCATCGGATGTCGTGGTTACAGGCGACAAGAGCCAGGGCAATTTCGTCATCTACGTCGGCTTCGACGAGAGCAAGGACAAAAAGAAGAAATAGGCCTGCGATCAGGTGCTGGCCGAAGTTGCTTGAAATTCCGCTGCTGGCAGGTCATGCTAGTGGGTGTTCGGGATAGTCGTGCCCGGACGCGGAGCTGCAAGGCTCCGAGACGCTGCGCGGGAGAGACCAACGGTGGTTACCGTTGGCGCCGAAGGAGCAACCGCCCCGGAAACTCTCAGGCAAAAGGACCGCTCGCAGCGGACGACGCTCTGGAAAGCAGGCGAGGCTCAGGCTTCGGCTCACCGAAGGAGTAACCTGGACAAGGCGTCCGGGGAAATCTCTCAGGTTTCGTGACAGAGGGGGCGCGGACATGACGAATCCCGTCGTCCGCCCACCTCTATCCGGAGCTGACGCATGACGACGCCCGTCGATGCCGACCACGACCCGTATTCCGCCGCCGTGCCACTCAAGACGCCGCTCCATGACGCTCATGTGGCGCTTGGTGCACGTATGGTGCCCTTCGCCGGCTACCTGATGCCGGTGCAATACGAAGGGATTCTTGCCGAGCACGCCCATTGCCGCGCGGCGGCCGGCTTGTTTGATGTTTCGCACATGGGTCAGGCCACGCTGCGTGGACCCGACCATCAAACGGTCGCTCGTGCTCTCGAAGCATTGATACCGGCTGACATTCTTGGTCTTGAGCCGGGCCGACAGCGCTATTCCCAACTTCTCAACGAACGCGGCGGTATCCTCGACGACTTGATGGTTCATCGTGCCCATGGCGCCGAAGGTACGCTCGGTCTCGTCGTCAATGCCGCCTGCAAGGTCGCGGACTACGCTCACATTGCCGCCCGGCTGCCCGATGGCGTCTTGCTTGAAATCCACGAGGAGCGGGCTCTGCTCGCCTTGCAGGGGCCGGAAGCGGTCAACGTGCTCGTTTCGCTTGGCGCCGACGTCGCTGGCTGGGACTTCATGGATGTCGGCTCGGCGAGCATTGCCGGTATCCCGGCCTTCCTGTCCCGTTCCGGCTATACCGGCGAGGACGGTTTCGAGATTTCCGTCCATGCCGATACGGTCGCCGGTCTTTGGGAAATCCTGCTGCGTGATCCCCGGGTTCGGCCGATCGGTCTCGGCGCCCGCGACTCGCTGCGTCTAGAAGGTGGGCTCTGCCTCTACGGCCATGACATCGACGAGACGACGACGCCGGTCGAGGCCGGTCTGCTCTGGTCGATCCAGAAGCGCCGCCGTGAGGAAGGTGGCTTCCCCGGCGCCGATATCGTTCGTTCGCAGATTGCCGAGGGTGTCGCGCGCAAGCGCGTCGGCATCCGTCCGGATGGACGGGCACCGGCCCGCGACGGCGCTGAGATCGTCGACGAGAACGGCTATGCCATCGGGGTCGTAACATCGGGCGGCTTTGGCCCGACGGTGGGTGGCCCCGTGGCGATAGGCTACGTCGCCGCCGTTCACGCCCGGCCAGGCACGCGGGTGGGACTGATGGTGCGCGGCAAGGTGCTGCCCGCCGAAATCGTTTCTCTTCCCTTCGTTCCGGCACGCTTTCATCGCGCGCCCAAGTAAGAGACCGTTTGGAAATTCGCTCGGGGGAGTCGGCTGGCACGGCTTTCGAGAACCGGAGCGCAGCGGACGTTAGGGTCCGTGAGCACCGTAAGCACAGAAAGCTGGGTCAGACGGCCGCCGGAGTAGAATTTCAGGACGGTCTGTAAAACCTCCAGAGACAGCGGAACAAGAGCATGACCAAGTATTACACTGAAGAGCACGAGTGGATCGCCGTGGCCGGCAAGATCGCTACCCTCGGCATCACCGATTATGCGCAGGCCCAGCTCGGCGACGTGGTGTTCGTCGAGGTGCCGACCGTTGGTCGCAAGGTGAAGAAGGGCGAGGAGACGGCCGTCGTCGAAAGCGTCAAGGCGGCGAGCGAAGTCTATTCGCCGGTCACCGGAACGGTCGTCGAGACCAACGAGCCGCTCGCCAACAGCCCGATCACCGTCAACGAAGACCCGGAGGGTGCCGGCTGGTTCTGTCGGATCGAGTTGTCGGACCCCGCCGAACTCGAAGTTCTCATGGACGAGGCCGCCTACAAGGCTTTTGTCGAAGGGCTTTGACAGTCCAAGGCATCTTGTCGAAGCGTCGCGTCCGCAGCCTTCTACGGTGACGGCTGTCCCGGCCGGGGATGATCCCAGAAGGTGGTCGTCGCCGGTCGGACGTGGACGTTGCACGCCAGCAGAGGCGACTGCCGCCTCTCGAAATAACAGCATCGTTTGATTAGGCTATTGGAGCCCGTTCCATGCGCTATCTTCCTCTTTCCGACGCTGATCGGAACGATATGCTGGCAGCCATCGGCGCCACCTCGATCGACGACCTCTTCGCGGACCTGCCCGCGGCGAAGCGCCTTGCGGGGTTGCCGAAGTTGCCCCCGCACGCCAGCGAGCAGGCGGTTGCTCGCCGTCTCGGCGCCATGGCCGCGAAGAATATGCCGGCCGGATCGGTGCCCTTCTTTATCGGTGCCGGCGCCTACCGGCACCACGTACCGGCCACCGTCGATCACCTGATCCAGCGCTCGGAATTCCTGACGAGCTATACGCCTTACCAGCCGGAGATCGCCCAGGGGACGCTGCAGGTCCTGTTCGAGTTTCAGACGCAAGTCGCCCGTCTCACCGGCATGGAAGTCGCCAATGCCTCGATGTACGACGGGTCGACAGGGCTGGCCGAGGCGGTGCTGATGGCCCATCGCATCACCCGGCGTGATCGGGCGGTGTTGTCCGGCGGCGTTCATCCGCACTATCGCGGTGTGGTCGAGACGGTGACCCGCTTCCCAGGCCATACGGTGGAGAGCCTGCCGCCGGACCTTTCGGGTACCGAGGATATCCTCGCCGCCATTGACGAGACGACCTCCTGCGTCGTCGTTCAGTCACCATCCTTCTATGGCCATCTCTACGATCTCAAGCCGATCGCCGAAAAGGCACATGCCGTCGGCGCGCTCTTGATCGCCGTCTTCACCGAGGTGGTGTCGCTCGGCCTGATCGAGCCACCGGGCGCGCAGGGCGCCGACATCGTCGTTGGCGAGGGACAGTCGCTCGGCAATCCGCTCAGCTTCGGCGGTCCCTACGTCGGCCTCTTTGCGACGCGCCAGAAATATGTTCGCCAGATGCCCGGCCGTCTCTGCGGCGAGACGGTGGATGCCGATGGCCGGCGCGCCTTCGTCCTGACGCTGTCGACGCGCGAGCAGCACATCCGTCGTGAGAAGGCCACGTCCAACATCTGCACCAACGCTGGCCTTTGCTCGTTGGCCTTCTCGATCCACCTGACGCTGCTGGGCGGCGCGGGGTTGACCAAGCTCGCCCGTATCAACCACGCCAACGCGGTGAAGCTCGCCGATGGGCTGGCCACGCTGCCGGGTGTCGAGTTGCTCAATCGCGCTTTCTTCAACGAGTTCGCCCTGCGCTTGCCGAAGAGCGCCGTCGGCATCGTCGAGGCTCTGGCCGCCAAGGGCATCCTCGCCGGCGTGCCGGCGAGCCGGCTCGAACCGAACCGACCGGAGCTTGAAAACGTGCTGGTCGTCGCCGCCACCGAGGTCAACACCGACGATGACAGGGCGGCGCTGACGACGGCCCTGCGGGAGGCGCTGGCATGACCGATAGGCGACCGACAGAGAGCGGTGAGCCGTGGGGCAAGGAAAATTTGCCTGTCGCTCAGCGCCGCTTCTTCAGCGACTGCCCGGCGAAGACGCCAAGCCGCTACCGCAGTTTTCTGCTTTCGACGCTGTTCACCTTTGGAGGTGACCAATGATCATGAATAACGTGGGCCGCCCGACCGCGCCCGTCGCCACCGGCACGGACGCTGCCACATCCACCTTCACGGGCAATCAAGGGCTCGCCATCGAGGAGCCGTTGCTGTTCGAGGTCGGCCGTCTGGACATCACCGGTGTCGATTTCGATGACGTCGATACCTTCGAGCCGCGCCTTGGCGGCCTCGGCCGGACTGCGCCCGTCGATCTTCCTGGCCTCACCGAGCCGGAGACGATGCGTCATTACGTTCGCCTCAGCCGCCAGAACTACGCCATCGACCTTGGCCTCTATCCGCTTGGCTCCTGCACCATGAAGCACAACCCACGCCTCAACGAGGTGATGGCGCGGCTGCCGGGATTTGGCGACGTGCACCCGCTGCAGCCCTTGTCGACGGTGTCGGGCGCAGTCGAACTGGTCGCCGAGCTTGGTCGCTGGCTGCTGGAACTCACCGGCATGGCTTCGGTCGCGATGAGCCCCAAAGCCGGCGCCCACGGCGAGATGTGCGGCATGGCGGCGATCAAGGCGGCGATCGTCGATCGCGGCGAGGCGCGGGACGTGGTGCTGGTGCCCGAATCGGCCCATGGCACCAATCCGGCAACGGCTGCCCAGCTCGGGTTCCGCGTGGTTGGCGTGCCGGCGCGCGCCGACGGCACGGTCGATCCTGAGGAGGTCAGGAAACGCCTCGGGCCCGACGTGGCAGCGATCATGCTGACCAATCCCAACACCTGCGGCCTGTTCGAGCGCGATATTGTAGAGATTGCCGAGGCGGTGCATGCCGCTGGTGCCTATTTCTACGCTGACGGGGCGAACTTCAACGCCATCGTCGGCAAGGTTCGTCCGGGCGACCTTGGTGTCGACGCCATGCACATCAATCTGCACAAGACCTTCTCGACGCCGCACGGCGGCGGCGGTCCCGGTGCCGGTCCGGTCGTACTTTCCGATCGCCTCGCGCCTTATGCGCCGGTGCCCTTTGTTCGGTTTGGCGAGGATGGCGCGGCCGAATTCGTCGAGACGCGCAAGGCGGCCAGCGAGCGGGGGCTGAAGCCATTCGGCCGCATCACCGCCTTCCACGGCCAGATGGGCATGTTCGTCAGGGCGGTCGCTTATATGATGAGCCACGGCGCCGACGGTCTCAGGCAGGCGTCGGAGGACGCGGTGCTCGCCGCCAACTACGTCAAGGCATGCCTCAAGGACGTCATGACGGTCGCCTTCCCGGAGCGGCCCGCCATGCACGAAGTGCTGTTCAATGACCATTTCCTGGAAGGGACCGGCGTCACGACTCTCGATTTCGCCAAGGCGATGATCGACGAGGGGTTCCATCCGATGACCATGTATTTCCCGCTGGTCGTCCATGGCGCTCTGCTGATCGAACCAACCGAGTCGGAATCGAAAGCGAGCCTTGACCAGTTCATCGGTACGCTGAGGCATCTTGCCGAAAAGGCAAAGGCGGGTGATGTCGCTGCCTTCAAGGCGGCGCCACAGCTGGCACCGCGCCGCCGTGTCGACGAGACACTAGCGGCCCGCCAGCCGAAGCTCACCTATCAGGGCTGACGAGACGCGGAAACGGCGGCCGAAGTCGCCGTTTCCGCCTGAAAACCGCGCCAGATCCAATGTGACGGCTTGCCAGACGGACCGTTTCGAAGCACCCTCCCGGATACCCTTTCTCCGGGAGCACGCCTATGGCGATCGGCCCGCTGCCGCCGGTGATCAGTGAAATCCAGGCGAACTCCGGTCAGCCGGGAAAGACGCTCGCCCAACAGTCAGCGGCAAGTTCGCTTATCGACCTCCAGGCCGCGGCAACGACCGAACCGACAACCGCCATCCTTCCAGAAACCACTTTAATTGAAAAAGCTGTGGCCGAGGCGCTTGGCCACCAGGGCGGGTTGGCGCAACTTTACGCCACGCTGACCGAGCTCGCTGGCGCTTCTGACTTGCCTGACGCGGTGAAATCGGCCGTCGAGACCATAATGGCCTTCCGCCTCGGTGATGGCGACGTGACGCCAGCGCGGGTAGCCGAGGCGATCCGTTCGTCGGGCGTATTCCACGAGGCGGTGGCAGCTGGCAAAATGGCTGCGTCGCCGCCGCCGGCCGTCCGGCAGGCGCTCGCTGGCGCAACTGGGGACGGGCGATTGGCGACGGCACCGCCTGCGATATCCGCCTCTGTGCCGGCGACCTCGACTACCGCCTCGATGCCGGTTTCGTCTGCCGCACCTTCGCCGTCAACCGATGTAAGCCCTCGCCCAAATCTCGGCACATCGGCATCAGCCGCTCAAGCCTATGGGCGACAGAGAGCCATGCCCGCGCCAACCGCCACGACGATCACTTCTCAAGTCTCAAGCGTTGTCAGTGCCGTCGGTGCTCTCACCCTATCGAGTGCTCCGAACGAAGCGGTCGTGACCGTTCCGGCAGCCGGCACCGTAGCGCCGTTGGCAACCGCTTCAGTGACTTCCAAAACGGCCGCTGTCCCGCTATCGAGCAACGCCGTGGCCGCGGCGCCGACAACGGTGGCTGGAGAAGCACCGCCGAGTGTCGCTGCGACAACGCTTGCCTCCACAGCACCCTTGCTGTCAGTTGCCGGAAACGCGCCTGAAGGGGCGGCATCCATCCCTGCTCAAATAGTCTCGACCGGCGATGGCGAGGCCGTGGCCGTGCCGTCGGCCAGCGGCGGTGCTGTGCCTTCCTCGCCCTCAACCTCGCCTGGAAGTCCGGCGATGGCCGCCGTTGCCGGTCGGCTTGCTGATCATCCGGCAGCGGTTTTCGAAGGTCTCGCCCAACCAGCAGTGTCGCACCCGGCACGCGCTTCCGAACCGTCGGGGTCTGGTGCACCAACTCAAATCGCACCGACAGTTCCGTCAGCTCCGGCCGCCGGTACATTGACCTCTTCGCGCTCCTTCGCGCCATGGACACCCGGCCGACCGCTGACGCCCACGATCTCCGCGATTGTCACGGAGGCACCGACCGGGACGTCCACCGCTGCCGACCATCCGGCCTCGCCTTCGGTGGCTGTTGCCGCCGGTAGCGAAGCGGTTGTTCCTCGTCCTGCCGGCGAACGAGCTCTCTTTGTTCCTTCCGCCGTGGAGAACTTGCCGAATTCGCCACCGGGATCGGCGGCGCAGCGAGTGCCGACCGGCCCGGCAGTGACGGTCAGTCCGGCAACACCTGTCGCCGCATCCGACGCGCTAGCGCAGCAAGGCGTCACCCCGTCTTCCGGCGTGCAGGCTTCATCGGCGCCGCCTCAACCGGGAACTGGTGCGGCACAGGAAGTTGCACAGTCCGCACCGCAGGTCGCGCCGCAGCCCCGTCCGGTTGCGCCAATCGGCGTCGAGATTTCCGGGGCGCCCGCGCCGCAGGTCCCGCTACGAACGTCCCCGCCAACCGCCGCGCCATCGCTGACGGCCGGCGTCGATCTCAAAGGTGCGCTGGAGATGTTGCGCCGCGAACTGACCGTCTGGCTCGGTCGCAACGCTGACGTGATGGCGAGCCTTGAGGGGACTGGTGATGACGCGGCGCCTTCGCGCGCTGACCGCCCGGCGCCGCCGCGCAAGAGTGGTCCAGTTCGTGGCCAGCCGGCGGTGCCGCTTCTCAATGACGAGGAGAGTGAGGCGGTCTCGACCGAAACGATGGCCGGTCGCGCGCTCGGCGAAACGGAACGTTCCTTGTCGCGCGTCTTTCTGCATCAGGCGGCATCCGCCGAGAGCCGAGAGGCGAAAGTTGCTCAGCCAACGCCGGTGTTGATGCTGGAAATCCCCATTGTTGGGCCGAATGGCACCTCGATTGCCCAGCTTCGCATCGAGCGCGACGACCATGCGCCGAACGAGCCCGGCGCACCGCCGCGCCGCGTCTTTCAGGTGGATATCGCCTTCGATATTGCCCCCCTTGGTTCAGTCGCCGTTCGCGTTGGATTGATGGATGGGCGGCGTGTTGCGGTGGGCGTCTGGTGCGAAAGCGACGACGGCCTGGTCCGGATGGAGGCGGAGCGCGAAAATATCGTACTGGGCCTCGAGCAGGAGGGCATGGTCGTGGCCGGCGTCGATCTTCACCGAGGACATCCGTCCGAAGGCCACGACGAAATGGCGATTGCGCCCAGCCATCGCTTGGATCTTCAGCTATGAGCGACAAGGACATCCGCAAGGCCGTGGCACTGCAGTATGCAGCGCCGGGAGCGCCGAAAGTGGTCGCCACTGGCAAGGGCGCCGTCGCTGAGGCGATCGTCGAGAAAGCTCGGGAGGCCGGCGTGCCGGTAGAGGAGAACCCGGCACTCGCCGATGCGCTGTCGACGCTGAAACTCGACGAGACGATCCCTATCGATCTTTACAAGGCCGTCGCAGCGGTGATCGCCGCCGTGCTGCGGGCGGCAAAAAAGGCTTGATGATGCCGAGGCAGGGACGGACATGACGGCCTGAGGGGCGCCCCGAACATAGCTTAAGTGAGTGGTGGCGGCGATTGCGTGGCCAGCGGTAAATGCCTAGTATTGCTTCGATTTCATGAAGGGCGAGGTTTAATTTCTCGATGCTGAAGTATCTTCTTGTCGCTGGTTTTCTTGCGCTCGTCGGACCGGCCAACGCTGCCGATGCCACAACGCCGGTACATGCCATTATGGACGTGGCAACGGCACTTTGGTCCAACACCGACGGTGAGGTGGGCGACTATTTCGACGAAGCCCACATCGGCAACTTCAGCAAGAACACGCGGTCCCTTTATACCGAGGCGACCAAGCACCCCGCCTATGACACGGAAGATGGGGTGGGCAGCCCCTTCGACTATGATCCGATCATCCTCGGGCAGGATGGTTGCCCGTTGGAAGGCCTCACCCTTCAAGTCGGGAAGACGGACGGAGCGGCCACCGATGTCGTCGTCCGTTTCAAGCGTTTCGCCTGCATGGAGGACGCCTCCGACGAGGAGCGCAACGCTGTTTCAGAACTGCACTTCCGGGTGATTTCGGAAGGAGGCCGGCCGGTGATCGCCGACGTCGTCTCGGGGGAGGGGAGCGACCGCTATTCGCTCGTCGAAGCGCTGAAGGAAATTCAGGCACAATGACACCGACACTTGATCGAGGCTTGTGGCAAGCGAACGATCAAGTGTCAGTCAGTGTCACGAACTGCCATTCAAACGCCTCGACCGTCCCAGCTTCCCAAAGCCTCGATCACGGCGAGAATATCGGCGTGCCGGCGAACCACCGTTTCAGCGCCGGCGTCCATCAGGGCCTCGGCATGTCCTGGCCAAGAGTGTGCCCCACCGGTAAAGCCGATCGCTCGCATGCCGGCGCGTACGGCGGCTGTGACTCCGGCAAACGAGTCTTCGATGACGATCGCTTCGGCCGGGTCGACCCCGAAATCCTGGGCAGCATGGAGGAAGACGTTGGGGTCTGGCTTGCCTTTTCGAGTTCCAACTTCGCCTGCCGAGAACACGTAGGGTTTGAAACGGTCGTAGAGCCCGGCGCTGGTGAGCGCCCGCTTGAGATAGGCCGAGTCTGCGTTGGAGCCGATGCAACGCGGACCGTCGAGCGCATCGAGCAATTCGGCGGCACCGGGCACCGCCTTGACGTGCACGATGCGCCGATCGAATTCCGCCTGGATGCGCTCCTTGATGCGGCCGCTAACCGGCAGTCCGGTCTCTTCGGACAGAATCGCTTCCATCTCACCGCTGGCGAGGCCCGCGAAGCGGGACGTCACTTCATCGGCGGTAATGGCGAAGCCCTCCTCGTTGAGCACTTCCGCGGTAACCGCGGAGGAAATGATCTCGGAATCGATAAGCACGCCGTCGCAGTCGAAAATAGTGAGCATCAGATAGTCCAGGTTCGGTTCGGCCCGACAGGGCCGGAGCTTGAGTGGAAATGGCGGGAACCTATTGGAAGGCCGTTTCCATGAAGGAGCGCAGCTTGCGCGAATGCAGCCGCTCCGGTGCCATGTCGCGCAGTTTCTCCATCGCGCGGATGCCGATCGTGAGGTGCTGGCTGACCTGTCGCCGATAGAAGGCACTCGCCATGCCCGGCAGCTTCAGTTCGCCATGCAGGGGCTTGTCGGAGACACAGAGCAGCGTGCCGTAAGGCACACGGAAACGGAAACCATTGGCGGCAATCGTCGCCGATTCCATGTCGAGACCGATGGCGCGCGATTGCGAGAAGCGCTGCACGGGTTCGCGCTGGTCGCGCAGCTCCCAGTTGCGGTTATCGATGGTGGCAACGGTGCCGGTGCGCATGATGCGCTTGAGTTCGAGATCCTTGAGGCCGGTGACCTCGGCGACCGAGCCTTCGAGCGCCACCTGGATTTCGGCCAGCGGTGGAATCGGGATCCACAGCGGCAGATCGGCGTCGAGCACATGGTCGTCGCGCACATAGCCGTGGGCAAGCACATAATCGCCGAGTGCCTGGCTGTTCCTGAGGCCGGCGCAGTGTCCGAGCATCACCCAGGCATGCGGACGGAGAACGGCGACGTGGTCGGTGATCGTCTTGGCGTTCGAGGGACCGACGCCGATGTTGACAAGCGTGATGCCGGAGTGGTCCTCGCGCACCAGATGGTAAGCTGGCATTTGCGGCAGGCGCTGAAGTTCCTCGCCCTCGGTCGGGGCTGATTCTCCGAGCGGTGTCACCTGATTGCCCGGCTCGACGAACGCAATGTAATCGCTTTGGCCGGAAGCCATCATCTCGCGAGCACGGGCGGCGAATTCGTCGACATAGAACTGGTAGTTGGTGAAAAGCACGAAGTTCTGGAAGAACCGCGGCGAGGTTGCCGTGTAGTGCTGCAGACGGTGTAGCGAGTAGTCGACGCGCGGGGCGGTAAACGGGGCAAGTGGCAGAGGGTCGCCGATCTTAGGATCGAGCGTGCCGTTGACGATGGCGTCGTCGGTCACGGCGAGATCGGGCACATCGAACATGTCGCGCAATGGACGCGGCAGCGTGTCCATCAGCGCGCCCTCGACATAGGCTCCCTCGTAAAAGGCAAAGTGCAACGGGATAGGCAGCGAACTTTCGCCGACTTCGATCGGCGCGTCGTAGTTGCGGATGATCACCGTCAGCTGGTCGACAAGATAGGCGCGGAACAGTTCGGGCCGCGACACGGTAGTCTCATAGACGCCGGGACCACTGAACTGGCCGTAGGAGAGACGCGAGTCGGCGCGGCCGTGCGTGTCGGTCGACACTCGGATGAGGGGGTAGTAGGCGCGAATGCGCCCATCGGGAACGGCACCCTGTACCACTGCCTCGAAGGACGAGCGGAGGAAAGCGGTGTTGCGGGCGTAGATCTCGACCAGACGATCGACGGCGGCTTCAGCGTCGCGGAAGCTCGTCATGGGAAGGCGTGGAGGACTATCAATGAAAACGGGAGCCGGGCGCTCGGATGCGATCATGTCGGTCTCTTGCGGTACGTGCCCGTCAGGTTGCACACCCTCGGGCTAGTACCGCAAGGTCAATACCACAAGATGACGGCGAAGAAAGTCCCGTTTGTTCGGTGCGCGGGACAATCGCCTGAAAGGCGCGCCAAGCCAATCCCGGCGGCAGACGCCTCCTCAGCCAAGGTCTGGGCGGCGGCCATTTCGGATCATCGGGACATGCGGACCGGCGCTTTCGTCAAGTCGCCCGAGAAGGCGAACATCATCATGCACCTCGACGGCGCGGGCGTAGGGCGCAAAACCCATGTGCATATAGAAGGGCAGGGCCTGTGGACTGTCGAAATGGCACGTATGCAGCCAAAGACGCTTCATACCCGGTCGCCCAAAGGCAAGGTCGATCGCCTCATCCATCATCCAACCGCCAAGGCCGCTGCCGACTGCGTCCGGGACCAGGCCGAAGAAGGAGATCTCTGTCTCATGCGGCTCGGAGAGGTCCATTTCGACGATCCCCATGCGTCGACCATCCTTCACGGGGCACCACGAGCGCATATGCGGCGCGGCGAGCTTGGCTTCGAGCTTCTCGCGCGACATCAAAAGGCGTGAGCTCCACAGCCACTCCCAGCCGATCTCCCGGTAGAGATCGAGGAAGGCGCTGGTATCCCAGCGGTCGATGGGCTCCAGCACATAGCCGGACGGTGCCGGACGGCGCGGCTTTTCGGGGCGCTCCTGCATCTCGAGAAACGTGACGAGATTCGCTAGCTTGCCAGGAGCGAGGGGGTGATAGCCGTCGGGGAGAAAGGATGTGTCAGTCATGGCTTCCGTATTTAGCGGAAGCGCCCGCAGGCCGGAAGGGTGGGCATTCGGAATCCGAAGACGAGCCGAATAGTTTGTCGACCTTTACGCCGCCTGCCGGGTGATGGCGCTATAGGCGGCATTGATGGTGGCCACCCGTTCTGTGGCGACGCGAATGAAGTCGGCCGGTAGGCCGCGCGCCTGAAGGCGGTCGGGGTGATGCTCGGAAACGAGCCGTCGCCAAGCCTTCTTCACCGACTCGTCGTCGGCGCCCGGTGGTAGACCGAGCACGGCATAGGGGCAGCGCGCATCCTCGCCGACGTGGCGTGCGAAGACGCGATGGAAAGCCGCCTGCGGCAGTTGGAAGATGGTCGCCACCGTCTCGAGGAAAGCGAGTTCAGCCTCGTGCAGGCTGCCGTCTGCGGTGGCGATCACGAACAGACCATCGAGGATATCCTCGAGCGTCTCCACGTCAGTCTCATAGAGTGCGTGGATCCGTTCAGCATAATACTCGTAGCCGGCGATGTCCTGCTTGGCGAGATTGAAGAGGCGAGCGACGTGGCGCTTTTCTTCCGGCGGCACCTGGAAAAGCCGCTCGACAACGGCCACTTCATCGGCGGTGACGACACCATCCGCCTTGGCCATCTTGGCAGACAGCGCGATCATGGCAGAGGTGAAGGCGACCCCGCGGCGTGCTTCTGGCGACAGCGTTTCACGCAGCACGTCGACCACGCATTGGAAGACGCAGGTAACCGCATCGGGAATGCGGGAGATGACGGCTGAGAATTGCTGCCAGAAGGTCATGATGGAGGAACCATACGGCATAACCACTATCCTGGCGAGGCCGGAGGCGGCCGATCACGTCCTTAACACTAGGATTTGACCGGTTCGGTCAATGAAACCACCTGCCGGCAGGGTGTACTCGGTCAGGGCGCCGGCACAAATTCGATGTGCCCGCCGTCGAGCCGGAAATAACCATCCTGCGACACGGGCAATGCTAGCATTTCTTCGTGTCCAAGGCCGGCGTGAAGGCCTCTCACCAGACGGCTGATGACGCCGTGGGTAATGATGACGGCTGGCGACTCCGCCTTTGCGTACCACGCGCCGACGCGGGCGAGCACGACGTCGAGCGTCTCTCCGCCCGGCGCCTGGAATTGCCAATCGATCGGGCGGATGGATTGGTCGCTGCCGAAGCGAGAAAGAATGTCCTCTCGCGTCAGCCCTTCCCAGTCGCCGAAATGCACCTCCATCAGGTTTGGCTCTTCGACGATATCCATCGCCAGTGATCGTCCGATCAGTTCCGCCGTGGCGCGGGTGCGGCCGAGCGGACTGACGTAGGCGCGGATTGGTTCCGCGCGTAAGCCAATCTCGCCGGCAAGCGCCTTGCCAATGCGTGTCGCCTGGTCGCGGCCAAGGTCGGTGAGTGGCGAATCGAACTGCCCCTGGAAGCGGGCCTCCGTGTTCCAGATCGTTTGGCCGTGTCGTACCAGATAGAACATGCGAGGGGTCCAGTGCGGTCTGTCAGGCGATCCTGACGCGGTTGATGAGGTGAACGGCGATGCCGGCGATCAGCCCCCAGAAGGCGCCGGGGATGCCGAGGAATCCAACACCGGAAGCCGTTACCAGAAATGTGACGACGGCCGCTTCGCGCGTTTCGGGCGCCGATAGTGCCGTCGACGTGGAGGCGCCGAAGGCTCCAAGCAGCGCAAGGCCAGCTACCGCCTCGATGAGAACGGGCGGCGCGGCTGCGATGAAGGCCGTGGCGGCACCGGAGATCAGTCCGACGACAACATAGGCCACGCCGCAGACGACGGCCGCCCAGTAGCGGTTGTGTCTATCGGGGTCTGCGTCCGAGCCGGCGCAGAGAGCCGCGGTGATGGCCGCGAGATTCACCGCGTGGCCGCCAAACGGTGCTGCGAGAAGGGTGAAGGCGCCGGTGTTCCGCAGGATGGGGCCGAACGCCGGTCGATAGTCGTTGGCGTTCAGCACGGCCATGCCTGGGATATTCTGCGCCGCCATGGTCACGACATAGAGCGGCAACGCTGTACCAATCAGTGCGGCGAAGCTGAAATGAGGAACAATAAGCAGCGGCGCTGGCACCAGCCCGGCCGTTACGGCTTCTGGAATGGGTGTTGTCAGAGCGATAATAATGGCGGCAACGATAACGGCGGCCGGTACGGCTAGCACCTTGCGCCAGAGGCCGACGATAAGCCACGTCAGCACCACGGCAAGTCCGGCGACCGGCGAGATGGCCACCGCTTTTACTGGTGCGAGGCAGAGCGTCAGCAGCACGCCGGCCAGCATCGCCGAAGCGATTGGCGTCGGAATGGCAGCGACCGCCCGGCCGAGTGGTTTGACGACGCCCGACAGCATCAAAAGAGCGCCGGTGATGAGAAAGGCCCCAACCGCATAGGAATATCCGCCAGCAACGGCTCCTGAAGAAGCAAGGAGAGCCGCGCCCGGGGTCGACCATGCCACTGAGATCGGCATGCGGAACCTGAGGCTGAGAAGGATGCCGGAAAAACCCATGGCAACGGTGACAGCCATCAGCCCAGAGGCAACTTCAGCAGGTGATGCGCCCGCGGCTGATAAACCGCGCACGACGACGGTAAAGGCGCCGCCGAACCCGACAAAGGCGGCAATCAGGCCTGCGGCAATGGCGTGCGGCGAAGGACGGGACGACATGGGGTGATTCCGGAGAAATGTTTTGGACGAGCTGCGCCATCCAATCGGAAAGATCCTCTGCCATCAAGCCCCAGGGCTCCGACGGCATCGCTCATCGGTTCTGACGCGAGGTGGCGTCTTGAAGCCAGTCGCTCGATTCTCTTTCGCCTTGGCGTCCCTTGCTCTGCCGATTCCCCTAGGAGAGATTCGTCGTCGGTGAACGGTCCGCTTGGCTCCGTGGCTGTGGAAAGCTCGTTTGCTCCCTAGCCGTTTGGTTATGAGTAAGTTCCCTGGGGTCTGTGGAAAATTGACGGATGCTAATGGGTTGGAAACCGACAATTTCCTTTTGAAGCAGCATCTTAACCCTTCATTAATCTTCGTATTGCCGGGGGTAGGGAGGGGAGTGACAAAACTGCAACATGGATTTTCGATTAGCCGTCGAGGGCGGATTGCCAGCGTCTTTACCGTTGAAGACCGGCTCAGGATCGGCCATCACTATCACCGTGAGATTTCGGGAGACGGAACTCACCGCCAAGTGAAGTCGATCTGCCTGGGGTGGTTAGGCGGCGGACCAAGGCGGCAAAGAACCGGAACCGGTTCCACGCCAGAGATGATAACGGTCAGGCCGTTTGTTGTCAGGCAGGGAAGGGTTCTTTCTCTAGATGACTTTTGGAGGTCAGGAAATGAACATGAAGACGCTGCTCGGCACCGCCGCCGGCCTGATGGTCGCCACGGGCGCTTACGCCGCCGACCTGCCGGGCGATGCTGCTCCGGCCGCTGTTGACTACGTGAAGGTTTGCGACGCCTACGGCGCCGGCTTCTTCTACATCCCCGGCAGCGAAACCTGCCTCAAGATCAAGGGCCGCGTCCGTGCTGGCGTGACCTACACCAACAATGGTGGCAGCACGAACAATGCTGCTGACAACGTTGCTCTCCGCGCTGATGCCTACGTTGGCTTTGATGCCCGCACGGCTTCGGACCTCGGCACCGTTCGTTCGTACTTCGAAATCGAGACGAACTCGACCAACGGCATCAACCTCAGCCAGGCCTTCATTCAGGTCGGCTACGTGACGGTTGGTCGTCAGGACGAAGTCGCCGACGGCGACGGCCTCTATGGCATCAACGACTCGACCTGGGGCCCCGGCGACTTCACCGCTGTCGGCGCCAGCGTTCTGGTTGACAACCTCGGTGGTGGCTTCTTCGTTGGCGCTGGCGTTTACAGCAACGACGACAGCAACAGCCGCCCGACCATCTGGTCGGCTGGTTCGCAGGCTGGCCTGCAGGCTTCGGGTATCGTCGGTATCACCGGCCAGTCCTGGGGTAGCTTCGACGTGTCGGGTATCTACCGGACCTATGATCACGACGATAACGACATCTTCGGTGTCAAGGCGACTGCCAACCTGAAGCTCATCGACAAGCTGTCGCTGCGCGCTTGGGCTGCCTACACGGATGGTGGTCACGGCACCCGCCTGACCAACCTCGCTGGCAAGGCCTCGGATAACATCACCGATCTGGCTCTGGCCGCTTCGTATCAGGTTACCGATCCTCTGGCTGTGTACGCCGGCGTTCGTTACCAGATGGTCGATGCTTCGACTGCCAGCGCTGCCGATGACTTCATCTACGGCAACCTCGGCGTTGACTACGCTCTCGCCCCGGGCCTCAACCTGCAGGGTGAAGTTGACTACGGTTCTCAGGACGACTGGAACCAGTTCACTGCCGTTACCCGCCTCGTTCGCGTGTGGTAATATCATTCCCTTCGGGGTTTGAGGAAAAGGCCCGGCTTGTCCGGGCCTTTTCTATTTGAAGACTGCTGGTCTTGTGTCACTGGCCACGACTTTTTTTGCCTTATTCGTCATTTGTTTGGCGACTGTGCTCCCCGGGTAATTGCTTTTCGCAATTGCCATTTCGTATTCTTCTTTCCGCGAACGGACGCGGTGGACGTCCGGGCTTCCGGAGACGGGAAGATGGTTCGCTGGCAGATCTCGGCGATACTCGGAGTGGCTGCGGCGGTTGCCGTCACAGCGGCGGCACTTATTACCAAGAAGACAGACATCTCGATCGATCTTGGAACGCGTAGCGGGCAGGTATTGGCCGGTGAAGCGACCAGCTGGGCGTCCGTCGACATTCGTGGTCGTGACGTTTATCTCCGGGGCGATGCGCCGTCGGAAGAGAATCGCCAACTGGCGATAGAACGGTTGGGCCGGCTTTACGGGGTCCGTATGGTCGATGCCTCCGCGGCCGGGCTGTTGCCCGAGATTCGCCCTTATGTCACGGCGCTTGAGCGCAATGGCGATACGGTTGTCCTGACAGGCGCCGTGCCATCGCTGCCTGACAGGGCGCGTATTCTCGGCGCCTTGGCGACCGCGGCGCCAGGGCTCGGCGTTGTCGATCATAGCCTCTTGGCGCGTGGCAAAGCCGACGATCGCTATTTTGACGTTCTGCGCCCTCTCTATGGCGTGCCGGCTCTCCTTTCGCATGGCAAGGTGACGCTGACCGACAAGGCTGTGGCCGTCGCGGGTGAAGCGATCAGTAACGCTGCCTACGATCGGTTGAAGACGTTTTCGCCCGCGCTGCCGGAGGGCTACAGCTTGGCTGTGAGCGTATCGCGGCCGCTGGCCTCGCCTTTTGTCTGGTCGATTGACCGCGACGACAGTGGCGTTACGGTTTCCGGCTTTGTGCCGGATCCGGCAACACGGAATACCCTGCTCGACGTTGTTCGACAGGCAATCGGACCGCGTAACGTATTCGACAATCTCGATTATGCATCAGGCGCGCCGGATGGCTTTGCCGAAACTGCCGCCGCGGCGGTGGATTATCTTGATCTTTTGGCCTCGGCGCATATCGCGCTCAATGACCATGTGCTTGTCGTGTCCGGTCGAGCTGCGAGCCCGGAGGCTTACCGAACGCTCAATGCCTATCTCGAGACCTGGAACCCGCCGGGTTTCGTCCTTCAGAAGTCCATTGCCCTGCCGATCGTCGAGCCCTTCACGCTGGCCATCTCCAAAAGTCATGGCCGCGTGACGGTTACCGGCTTCGTGCCAACGGACGATGCGCGGGGCGATATTGCTGATGCGGCCCAAGCTGTTGCAAGCAATAAACCGGGCGATAGCGAGCCGGTGGTCGAGACGACGCTTGCCGATGGTGCCCCCGCCGGGTTCGACAAGGCCGCCCAGTTTGCGATCGGCCTTCTTGCCAAGCTTGATGAGGGGACCGCGCTCTTGTCGGGCACTCATCTGACACTGTCGGGAGCAGCGGCGACATCGGGTGATTTTCTCGAGCTGGAAGCTGCCATCGCCAATCCGCCGGCCGGCTACGATGTCGGCAATGGCGTCACTCCGCCAATGATCACCCCTTATGTCTGGTCAATGGTCAAGGACGCCGACCAACTGACCATTGCAGGCTCTGCCCCGTCGGAAGCCATTCGCGGAGCCATCCGCGCGGTCATCGACGGCTCGTCGAACGATCTCGGCCTCGTCGATCGGTCTGGTCTCGGCTCGGGTCTTGATCCGGCCATCGACCTGGTCGCCGTGGCACGTAAGGCGGTGGCGATTCTGACCGAGCTCGATTCTGGCGAAGTGCGCCTCGTTGGCAATGCTCTGTCCGTGACTGGCAAGGCGTCGACGACGGAAGGGAGCACGACGATCGGGACCGAACTTGATGCCCTCCCGACTGGCGTCATAAAAGGAAACATAGAGATCTCGGCGGCGACCGCGTTTCGCTTTTTCGTCGAACGCGGGCTCGATACCGTGACTCTCGATGGCGATCTTGCGGACGACGCTATGCGCAAAGCGTTAGCCGCGGCCGCCGACCGGGCATTTGGCAAGGCCGACATTCTCGATTCGTCGGAGGTGGCCAAGAGTGCCCCGGCAGGCGCGCGCGACGCGGCCTTGTTTGCGATCCGCGCCGCTTCGCTTCTCGCCAAGGGCAACGTCAGTATCGAAGGGACAGTCATCAGAGTAACGGGCAGCGCCTTCACGGCCGTTGGTGCGGCGCGCCTGTCCTCCGAGCTCTCGGCGGCGGTACCCCCTGGCTTCAGTTTGGAGATCGCTGTCAACGCCATGCCGGCTGAGCCGCCGCTCGAGGCTGCCGCCTGCGCAGAAGCCATTGGAGCGGTGCTCCTTCGAACGCCGGTTCGCTTCGACGACGGTGCTGCCACGGTTGCTTCAGACAGCCGCGGTGTGATTGACCGGCTCGGAGCGTTGGCGCTCCGCTGTCCCGCGGCCCGTTTCGTGCTAACCGCGACGGCAAGTGGCGCCGACGCAGCTCGCGCTCAGACTCTCGGCGAGGCGCGTGCCCGCAGCATAGCGGGTGTCTTTGCGGAGATTGGCATTGATCCCGCTCGGCTGACGGCTAATGGCGCCGCCGGCGTGGCGGACGGACTTTCCGTTGTTTTGGCTACGCCGTGATCAGGAGGTCGCGATGCTTTATCTCGCTATCACGCTCTGGCCTTATCTTTTGATCGCCTTCGCAGCCGGGTTGATCATCGGCTGGTTTGGCTCCGATCGCATCGAGACCTAACCTCTTAGATCGTCGATTGCTTTCCTTCCTGTGGGATTCACCATGGCCATTCTGATCATCGAGACCTTCCTCCTGACGGCAATAGCCGTTGGTGCCGGCGTTCTTGTTGGCGTCCTGGTCAAGCAGTGGTTTGGTCGCCGTACGGTCGGCAACGAGCGCCTGACCGAGGTGATGGCCGCCGCCGCCGAAGCGGAAGAGGGTTACGCGATCGACAGCCGAAAGACCGAGGAGAGGCAGACCCCGCCATTGGAGGAAATGCCCGAACCCGCGATACCCGTTCAGGCCGAATTTGAAGCGGAGATTGCGGGACCGGCGGTTGCCGAGGTGTTGACCGGGCCTGCCGCCGAAGTTTCCGCTGGGCTTGATCGCATCGCCGCCGCCGATCGGTTGGGCGAACGGCCGCCTGCTTTGCCGGGAGCCCGCTCAGGTATCGCCGACGATCTTCGCCGTATTCGTGGCATTGGCCCTCAGAATGCGACACGACTCAACGCGCTCGGTATCTATCATCTCGATCAGATTGCCGCTTGGACGCCGGCCGAGGCGCGTTGGATTGGCGCCTATCTGGCCTTTCCCGGTCGCATCGAGCGCGAGGACTGGACCGGTCAGGCAAAGGCGCTGATATCCGGCGATGGCGCGGAGAGCGCCGAGGTTTGATCTTTCTGTTGCGTTGAGGGGCTGGGCACAGGCTCCGAACACCCGTTTTGCTGAAGTCGAGGCAAGGGAGACTGCTTTATTCCGCGTCTGGGATTACGGGTCCTTGCGGCACGGTCTTCGGTTTGCGAAGCAAGAACACCAACGGCAGCGCAGCGATCGACACATACATCATCAGCTTGAAGTCATCGACATAAGCAATCATCGTTGCCTGAAGCGTTGTTATCTGGTCAAGGATTGCGACAAACTGGCTGGAGCCGGTAGTCATGCCAACCGCATGGGCTGTCGCGTTGAGGCCAGGCGAGAAGGCTGTCAGCCGCTCGCCGAGCACGGCGTGGTTGACCTGGATATTCCGGGTTAACACCACCGATACAACGGAAATGCCGATCGACGAGCCTATGTTGCGCACGAGGCTATAGAGCGCGGCGCTTTCGGTTCTGAGCTGCGGGGGTAGTGTTGCAAAACCTACCGTCGACATCGGCACGAATACGAGGCCGAGTCCGAAGCCCATGAGTATACCGCTGTGGATGATGGGCCATGAGTCCATGTCAGCGGTAAAGCCCGTCATCTGCCAGAGCCCCCAGGCGGTCAATCCAAGCCCGACCACGATGATGAGGCGAGGATCGACGATGCGCAATAGGCGTCCAACCAGGAGCATGGCGATCATTGTACCGATACCGCGCGGTGCCAGAACAAGGCCGGTGGTAACCGTCGGATACCCCATGATGCGCTGCAGAAGCGGCGGCAACAGCGCGGTGGTCGCAAGCAGAACGACTGAGACCGAAAAGCTGAAGATGCTGGCCGCGACGTAGTTCCGGTCGCGGAAGATCTGGGGCGGAATGAAAGGATGTTCGGCTGTTGCCGAATGAATGACGAAGCACCAGAGCGCTGAAACGGCCAGCGCTGTTTCGAGGATGATTTCAGGCGAGGAGAACCAGTCGAGTTGTTCACCGCGATCGAGCATCAGCTGCAAGGCGCCGACGAATAAGCCGAGAAAGGCAAAGCCGACGAAGTCGAAAGACCGGGGATGGCGCGGCGAGGCCGGCATGGCAAAGGCGATGCCGAAAAAGGCGAGCAGGCCAACCGGAACATTGATGTAGAATACCCATCGCCAGTCGAAGCTGTCGGTCAGCCAGCCGCCCAGCGTTGGTCCGAGCACCGGTGCTACCATGATGCCGGCGCCCCATAACGCCATCGCCTGCCCATGCCGCTCGCGCGGATTGATGTCGAGCAGGACAGCCTGCGACAACGGGGCGAGCGAGGCGCCGAATACGCCCTGAAGCACGCGAAACGCCACCATCTCGGTCAGGCCGTTCGCCAAGCCGCACAGGCAAGAGGCGAGCGTGAAGCCGGCGACCGAAATGAGGAATAGCCGGTTTCGGCCGATAGTATCCGCCATCCAACCGGTGAGGGGCATGACGATGGCCGAGGCGACGATATAGGAAGTCAGCACCCAGTTGATGGTGTCCTGCGCCGCGCCGAGGTTGCCTTGCATCGACGGCAGGGCAACGTTGGCGATCGTCGTGTCGAGCACCTGCATGATCACCGCCAGCATGGTGGCAAGTGACAACAGGCCGCGATGCGGCACATTGGTGAGATCGGCGGCGGCTGTCATTTGATCGCAAGCTTTTCCGGCGCGGAAGCGATCCCCAGCGTGTCGAGAGCCGTGCGAAGGAAGGCAGGGAGTGGCCGGATGAAGCCTGTGTCGACATCCACGCCGACGCTGAGGCCAGCTTTCAGCGGCATCGAAGTTGGCTCGTCGAGGGCGATGCGGACGGGTATGCGTTGCACCACCTTCACCCAGTTGCCCGTAGCATTCTGGGCAGGAAGCAGTGAGAAGATGGCCCCGGTGCCGCCGCCAAAGCTTTCGACGTGGCCTTTGATCGTCGTGTCGGGGTAGGCATCGAGCGTGAGTTCGGCCGCCTGCCCGCGGCGCATGTGACCGAGGTCGGTCTCCTTGAAATTGGCCTCCACCCAGGCACTGGTGGTGTCGATGATGGCCATTACCGGGCTGCCGCTGGCTATGTACTGACCGATTTGCAGGTTGCCCACCTGACTGGCTGTGCCGATGGTCGGCGCACGAACAAGGGTGCGCTTGAGATCGAGCCGGGCGCTGTTTTGCGCGGCCAGAGCGCCAAGCACGGAGGGATGCCTGTCTGTCTCGATGTCGGCGTTACCACCGAGGGCGACAAGGGCATCGGTCACGCCTTGGTCGGCCACGGCCACCGCCTGCTGCGCAAGGTCGAGTTCATGGCGGGCGCTGTCGTATTGCGCCTCAGTGTTGTTGCCCGTCGTCCGGAGCTTCTCTTGCCGGCCGAATTGCACGTCTTGGAAGGCAAGAGTATTGCGCGCCGTGTCGGCTTTTAACTGAGCGTCTTTGAGACGCGTGCGCAGTTCTTCCACTTGCAGACGGGCGAGCGCCACGGCGCCATCGGCCTTCTCGAGGGCGATTCGGTAGGTGGCATCGTCGATACGGAAAAGAACGTCGCCGGGCTTCACCGCCTGATTCTGGCCTACAAGCACCTCGGCGATACGTCCCTCCACTTCGGGTGCAACCAGCACCTTGTTTTGCTGCACATAGGCGTTCTCGGTGGAAGCCCAGCGGCTGCCGGTTATCCAATACCATCCCCCCGCCGCAACGAGCGCAAGCGGTAGGGCCGCCATCAGAGGATAACGGATGAAGCCGCGCTGGCGTGATCGGCGGGCGCGGGTGGCCGGAGCGGAGGCAACGGGAGGTATCGTGTCTTGACTATCGGACATTCTGATCAGTCTTTCTGGTCCGGCGTGGTCCGGGCAGCTTCGATGTCATTGGTTGGAACGGGAAATGGCGCCGGAGGTTCCTCGCCGGTAACGGCGAGAAGGTTGGCGTGTATATGGCCGAGCAGCCGGGAAAGGATGGCCTCCTCTTCCGACGTAATGCCGTCAAGGGCTTCGCTGAACAGCGCCTGCGCTGCCGCCTTCATACGTTCGAGCCCGGGGCGCGCCGCCTCGGTCATGTGGATGAGCCGGGCGCGGCGGTCGTTAGGGTCGGGCCGACGCTCTACGAGGTTGAGCGCCTCAAGGCGGTCAACCATGCGGCAGATGGTGATCGGCTCCACGCCAACGAGATCGGCGAGGGTCGCTTGATTGATTCCCTGCCGCTTGGCGACGCGGGCGAGCACTTGCCATTGCGCGCGCGACATACCGGTTGTCTCGGCGAAGCGGTCGAAACGCTTCTTCACGAGGCGGTCGATCTCGTGGATCAGACCTCCGACGGTGGGAGTCCAATTGCTCATGCGATGAGCGTATATAGTAAGCGTGCTTATGATGATAGATGCATATCGTGAGCTACGTAAACTCACAGTAAGCTTGATGCGATAGACCTGATACCGCCGGATCGTCGGAAAAGGCGCGTTTCAGCCCAACCAGCCATGTTGGCTCTTGCCATGCCGGGCTGTTTCCCCTATATCCCGCGCCATTCCACACGCGGGGGCCGCGGGTGCGCTTTGGCGTTCCCTCCGGTCGGTTTGGGCAAAGTTTGCCCGGCTGATTCCCTCGCGGAGGCCAAACCGGAAAAAGGTAATATCCCATGGCTCTTCCCGAGTTCACCATGCGCCAGCTGCTTGAGGCCGGCGTTCACTTCGGTCACCAGACGCATCGCTGGAACCCGAAGATGAAGTCCTACATCTTCGGCTCGCGTGCCAACGTCCACATTCTCGACCTCGCCCAGACCGTTCCGCTGATGCACCAGGCGCTGAAGGCGGTGTCCGACACTGTCGCTCGCGGTGGTCGCGTGCTCCTGGTCGGCACCAAGCGCCAGGCCCAGGAAGAGATCGCTGAGGCAGCTCACCGCTCGGCCCAGTATTATGTCAACAGCCGCTGGCTCGGTGGCATGCTGACCAACTGGAAGACCATCTCCGGTTCGATCCAGCGCCTGCGCAAGCTTGATGAGACGCTCAACTCCGAGCAGTCGGCTCGTCTCACCAAGAAGGAGCGTCTGGTGATGACCCGCGAGCGCGACAAGCTGGAGCGCGCGCTTGGTGGTATCAAGGACATGGGCGGCACGCCCGACCTGATCGTCGTCATCGACACCAACAAGGAAAAGAACGCCATCGACGAGGCGCGCCGCCTGGGTATTCCGGTTGCCGCCATCCTCGACTCCAACAGCGATCCGGATGGCATCACTTTCCCGGTTCCGGGTAACGATGACGCTGGCCGTGCCATCACCCTCTATTGCGACCTGATCTCGCGCGCTGCCATTGACGGCCTGTCGCGCGCCATGGGCGCCATGGGTGAAGACATCGGTGCCGCCGAGCAGCCGATGGACGAACCGGCGCTGGCCGATGTGGCGGCCGCCTCCGAGGCCACCGCCTGATCCACGCTTCGGCGGTATCTTGCCGACGCTTTTAGGGCGGGTCCTCGAAGGGGTCCGCCCGACCTGTTAGGAAGCCCGCCTGTTGGCGGGCGGTTTGAATCGCGAATGCCAAGCCGGTGTCGGGTCGCCGCCAAGGGCTGCCCCTCATCCGTTCATCGGCCCGTCAGGACGGGTCGCTATTAATCCGGTTGCGGGCGTTCGAGGTTTCACGAGAAAAGACGAGGGTCACATGAACATTTCTGCCACACAGGTGAAGGATCTCCGCGAGAAGACCGGCGCCGGCATGATGGACTGCAAGCACGCCCTGGCCGAGAACGCCGGCGACATCGAAGCTGCCATCGACTGGCTGCGCGCCAAGGGCCTCTCCAAGGCTGCCAAGAAGGCTGGCCGCGTCGCTGCCGAGGGGCTGGTTGGCGTTGCAACTGGCGACAAGATCGCCGCCGTCGTTGAGGTCAACTCCGAGACCGACTTCGTCGCTCGCAATGAGGCCTTCCAGGCGCTGGTGCGTGCCGTGGCCGCCGTTGCCGTTGACAAGGGTGGCGACGCCGCCGCCATTGCTGCCGCCACCTACCCGGGCAAGGCGCATTCGGTCGAGGCCGAGGTCAAGGAACTGATCGCCACCATCGGCGAGAACATGGGCTTCCGTCGCGCCGCCGCTCTAAAAGTGTCGGCCGGTGCTGTCGCCACCTATATCCACTCCGCCGTTACTGACGGCCTTGGCAAGATCGGCGTCCTCGTCGCGCTTGAATCGACCGGCAATGTCGATGAGCTGATCAAGCTCGGTCGCCAGATCGCCATGCACGTCGCCGCCACCTCGCCGCTGGCTTTGTCTGCCGAGGAGATCTCGGCTGATGTCGTCGAGCGCGAGCGCGCCATTTTCACCGAGCAGGCCAATGAGTCGGGTAAGCCGGCCGCTGTCATCGAGAAGATGGTCGAGGGCCGCATCCGCAAGTTCTACGAGGAATCGACGCTGCTGAAGCAGGCCTTCGTGATTAACCCCGACCTTACCGTCGAGGCCGCCGTCAAGGCCGCCGAGGCGACCGTCGGCGCGCCGATCAAGGTCACCGGCTTTGTGCGCTTTGCCCTCGGTGAGGGTATCGACAAGGGCGAGAGCGACTTCGCGGCCGAAGTGGCTGCCGCCGCCGGCCAGGGCTGAGCGTTATTTTGCCGTGATTCCGATGAGGGCGCCGACTAGTTCGGCGCCCTTGTCATGTCCGCGCATCAATCGCATGACTACAGGCGTGATTAAGCCGGTCATGGGGGTTTTCAATGGCGCCGATGCGCGTTAGTTGGAACGGATTGGGAGCCTTTCCTTTTCCTAGAATCACCTTTTCTCGCTAAGTCGGAGTTTTGCCCATGACCGAGCTCAAGTACCGCCGTGTCCTGCTCAAGCTGTCGGGTGAAGCCCTGATGGGCGATCGGGGTTTTGGCATCGATCCCAAGGTGGTCGATCGTCTGGCCGGCGAGATCGTCGAGGCGCATGGGTTGGGTATTCAGGTTGGTGTGGTGGTCGGCGGCGGCAATATCTTCCGCGGCGTTTCGGTGGCTGCCGATGGCGGGGATCGGACGACCGGCGACTATCTTGGCATGCTTGGTACGGTGATGAACGCACTTGCCATGCGCACGGCCATCGAGCGGCTGGGGGCCCCGGCTGTCGTGCTGTCGGCCATTGCCATTCCGGCCCTGTGCGAAACCTTTACCCAGCGTGAAGCGATACGGCACTTTGCAGCCAACAAGGTGATCGTCTTCGCGGCCGGTACCGGCAATCCGTTCTTTACCACCGACTCGGGCGCTGCGCTTCGCGCCGCCGAGATGGATTGCGATGCGTTGCTCAAGGGCACGCAGGTTGATGGTGTCTACACGGCCGATCCTAAGAAAGATCCTACCGCGCGCCGCTACGAACGCCTGACGCATCAAGAGGTTCTTTCGAGAAACCTGCAGGTCATGGACGCGGCGGCGATTGCTCTTGCCCGCGACAATAAGATTCCGGTAGTGGTGTTCTCCGTTCACGAGCATGGCGCATTCGTCAATGTTCTGAAGGGCAAGGGTGTCTGCACCGTCATTGACGGGTAACAACAGCAGGCGCCGGCGGCCCGCCGCTCATCCGTAGCGAAAGGGCCGTACGGTGCCGGTCAGTTCTGGAAGGTTGGCAAGATGGCCGAAGAAGAATACGACATCAACGACCTGAAGCGCCGCATGCAGGGCGCGCTCAGCGTCTTCAAGAACGATCTCGCCGGCCTCCGCACTGGCCGCGCCAGTGCGAGTCTTCTCGATCCGATCGTCGTTGTGGCCTACGGCAGTACCATGCCGCTCAATCAGGTGGCGACCGTGTCCGTTCCCGAGTCGCGCATGCTCTCCGTCCAGGTCTGGGACAAAAGCATGGTTCACGCCGTGGAAAAGGCGATCCGGGAATCGAACCTTGGGCTCAACCCGATCATCGAAGGCACCCTTCTGCGCCTGCCGATCCCCGAGCTCAACACCGAGCGCCGCAAGGAACTGGTGAAGATCGCCCATAGATATGTGGAGGCGACCAAGGTCGCCATACGCCATGTGCGCCGCGATGGTCTCGACGAACTGAAGGATCTTGAGAAAGAGGGCCTGATTTCCGAGGATTCTCTGCGCATCTATTCCGACCGCGTGCAGAAGGTCACCGACGAGGCAATCACCGAGGCGGACCGAATGCTGGCCGCCAAGGAACAGGAGATCATGCAGGTCTGATCCGAAACGGCGGGCTGGCGGATCTTCGGGCTTTTAGGGGGGGCAAAGCGGACATGATGCGGCTCGGATCGGTGCCGACGGAAAAGCCTCGGAAAGTGGGCTTGCCGCGCCATGTCGCGATCATCATGGACGGCAATGGTCGCTGGGCGCGCTCGCGTGGCCTGCCGCGCGCCGAAGGACACCGGCGCGGGGTCCAGTCGATCCGTGACATCGTCAGACACGCCACTGATATTGGCATCGAGTGGCTGACGGTTTTCGGCTTTTCGTCGGAGAATTGGTCGCGGCCGGCCGATGAGGTCAGTGAGCTGATGGGGCTCTTGAAGCTTTTCATCCGCCGCGATCTTAACGAGCTGAGACGTGGTAATGTTCGGGTACGCGTCATCGGCGGTCGCGACAATCTCTCCGGGGATATCGCCGGGCTCCTGATCGAGGCCGAGGAGAAAACCGTCGGTAATACCGGTCTCAACCTCGTCATTGCATTCAACTATGGTAGTCGTGACGAGATCGCTCGCGCAACACGAACCATAGCCGTTGAGGTGGCTTCCGGTCGTCTCAGGGGCGAGGATGTTACCGCGGACCTTATCGCAGCCAAGCTCGACACCGCCGGCATGCCCGATCCGGATCTGATCATCCGAACCAGCGGCGAGCAGCGACTTTCCAACTTTTTGTTGTGGCAGGCGGCTTACGCTGAATTTGTTTTTGTTCCGGATTACTGGCCCGATTTCGACGGAGCCGCATTTGATCGGGCGATTGACGAGTATCTTGCCCGTGAGCGACGCTTCGGTGGATTGCCGCAGAAGGGCGAGACCGTATGAGTGCGCCGACTCCCGCGCCCGGAAAGGCCGGCTCCGAGTTGATTTTGCGAGTGCTGTCGGCCATCGTGCTGGCCGCTCTAACCGTGGGAACGCTGTGGGCTGGTGGTTGGGTCTTCGCTGCGCTTTCCGCGGTTGCCGCCGTGCTGATCCTGCGCGAATGGATGGCCATGAGCGGACCGTTCGCCTTCCGTGCCGCTCCCTGGGCGCTGATGGCATTCCTTGCCGTCACGGTGATGATGGCCCGCGAGCAGCCGCTCCAGTCGCTTGCCTTTTCGGCCTTGGTGGCGGCAGCGCTGATGTTGGCGCGGGTCACTGAGCCACGCGTCGCCTGGTTGTCGCTCGGCGTGCTCTATGCCGGCGTGCCGGCAATAGCTGTGGTCGCTCTGCGCGGGGCGGATACGCAGACCTTCGCTTCAACCGGCGCTGTGGCGGTAATTTTCGTCCTCGCGGTCGTCTGGGCAACCGATACTGCCGCGTATTTCTCGGGCCGGCTGATCGGCGGGCCGAAGCTGGCTCCACGCTTCTCCCCAAAGAAGACTTGGTCGGGCGCAATCGGTGGCGCCGTTGCCGGTGTTATCGCTGGAAGTCTTGTGGTGGTGGCTGCGAATATCGGCTTCAGCGTGCCGGTGGCTCTGGTCGCGCTGTTGCTTTCGGTGGTAGGGCAGGCGGGCGATCTCGCTGAATCCGCCATGAAGCGACATTTCGGCGTCAAGGATTCTGGCGTTCTCATTCCGGGCCACGGTGGAATCATGGATCGCGTCGACGGCCTCGTGGCAGCTTTGGCCGTGGCCGCAGCCATCGGCCTCGGGCGCGACTGGCTTGCGGGCGTAGGCATTGCCGGCGGTCTCCTCATCTGGTGATAGCGATGACAGCGAATATGGACCCGGGCCCTGGTGCCGGCGGATCGGCGAGCCCGGCCCCGAGACGGCTTTCGATTCTGGGTGCTACCGGGTCGATCGGTCTCAACACGCTCGACCTGGTCTCTTCGGAGCCTGGGCGCTTTGAGATCGAAGCCCTCACCGCCGGGCGCAATGCCCGTGAACTCGCTGAACTCGCGGTCCGTTTCTCTGCCCGGATCGCTGTTGTCGCCGATCCCGCCGCCTATGCCGAGCTTCGCGACCGCCTCGCCGGGACCGGTATCGAAGTTGCGGCCGGTTCCGAGGCGGTAGCCGGCGCCGCCGCCCGTCCGACTGATATCGTCGTATCGGCGATCGTCGGCTTCGCAGGGCTGGCGCCCAGTCTGGCCGCGCTCGGTTCAACACGGATTCTGGCACTTGCCAACAAGGAGACGCTGGTTTCCGCGGGTCCCCTATTCCTGGGGGCGGCAACGCGCGCCGGCACGCGCATCCTTCCGGTCGACAGCGAACACAATGCCATTTTCCAGGTCTTCGAGGCCGAAAATGCCGACACTATCTCCGAGGTGATCATTACGGCCTCCGGCGGACCATTCCTGAGGACGCCAAAATCGGAACTGGCGGCGGTCACGCGCGAGATGGCGTTGCGGCATCCCAAATGGAGTATGGGGCCAAAGATCACCATCGATTCGGCAACGCTCATGAACAAGGGACTGGAGCTGATCGAGGCCTATCGACTTTACCCCGTCTCGGTCGACCAGCTTTCGATATTGGTCCATCCTCAGTCGGTGGTGCATGGTCTCGTTCGCTACAAGGACGGTTCTCTGCTGGCCGAACTCGGAGTGCCCGACATGCGCACGCCGATCGGCTACTGCCTCGCCTGGCCCGAACGTCGGCCGACGACGGTGAAGCCACTCGATCTTTCGGCGGTTGGGACGCTGACCTTTGAAGCCCCCGATCGCGACCGCTTCCCCTGTTTGCCCCTTGCAGAAGCGGCGATGCGACGAGGCGACGGGGCACCCTGCGTGCTCAATGCCGCCAATGAGGTTGCCGTCGAGGCTTTCCTTGCCGATCGCATCGCTTTCCTCGATATCGCCCGTGTCGTCGAAGCAACCCTCGGCAAGATTGATGGGGAGGGCGGTCTTATGGAGCCGGATTCGCTGGCCGAAGCGACGGAACTCGATGGGCGGGCTCGCAAGATTGCCTTGGCCTGCCTATAGTAGGACAGGGCGGAGCGTCCATTGAAGCGACATAGCAGCGTTCGGCGCCAAGTGGTGCCGCGCGCGCAGCGCGGAAAGCCAAGGGCCGGAAGTCGCCGTTGGCTGAGGCAAGCTGGATCACGAGAGGATGAGGCCTTGGATTTTCTCGCGACAACGGGCAGCACGCTGGTCGGGACAGTCATCCCCTTCCTGATCGTATTGACCGTGGTGGTCTTCGTTCACGAACTTGGGCATTTCTGGGTGGCGCGCCGCGCGGGCGTCACCGTCAGCGTCTTCTCGATTGGCTTTGGGCCAGAACTCGTGGGCCGGATCGATCGCAAGGGCACGCGCTGGAAACTGTCTGCTATTCCCCTTGGTGGCTATGTGCGTTTCATCGACGACGCCAATGCCGCCAGCGTGCCGGGCGAGAAGTCGTCTGATCCTGGTGCGTTTCAGTCGAAGAGCCTTGTTGCCCGCGCAGCCGTTGTCGCTGCCGGACCGGCCGCCAATTTCCTTTTTGCAATTGCGGTGCTAGCGGTCCTTTTTTATGCCTTTGGCAAACCGATGATTGCGCCGGTCGCCGGTACCGTCGAACCGGGGAGTCCTGCTGCCGAGGCTGGCTTTGTTGCCGGTGACCGCATTCTTGCGATTGACGGCGACCCGGTCGAAAGTTTTGCCGACATCCAGCGCGTCGTCATGTTGCAGAATGGCGTCGAACTGGCCATCGATATTGACCGTTCGGGCGATCGCTTGACGTTGCACGCGACGCCGCGCTCCCGTGAGATTGTCGATGGCTTTGGCGAGAAGCAGACCGTACCGGTTCTCGGCTTGAGGCAGACCAATCCCACCGTCGAGCTGCGCAGCTTCGGGCCGCTCGGTGCGGTGCATGAAGCGGTGCGCGAGACTTGGTCGATCGTCGATAGCACACTGTCCTCGGTGGCCGGCATGTTCTCCGGACGGACATCGACGACGCAGATCAGCGGTCCTATCGGTATCGCTCGTGTCAGCGGCCAGGTTGCCGCGATGGGGCTTATACCTCTTATTAACCTTGCTGCCATTCTGTCGATTTCGATCGGTCTCATTAACCTCTTCCCAATCCCCATGCTGGACGGTGGACATCTGGCATTCTACGTGATCGAGGCGTTGCGTGGACGGCCGCTGCCGGAGCGGGCTCAAGAGATCGGCTTCGGCATCGGGTTTGCTATCGTCTTGGGACTGATGGCCTTTGGCGTACTGAATGATATCGCCAAGATCGCATCGGGTTAGGCTTCGCAAGTGACCTTCGGGTCACGCACGGCATGGAAAACGGCATTAGCCATGGCAAGGTCGCTTGCGCATCGTGGCAAAGACTGTAAAAACCTCTTGATCGGAATCTGTAATAAGGGTTCCCAATCGGCTTTGGCCGCAGAACTTCGGGTACGAGATTAAATGCGCTCATTCAAGGAATGGACGAAAGTCGTCGCCGCCGCCGCTGCCTTGCTTGTCGCGGCACCTTTGTTGGGCGGATTTGTCCCGGATTTGGGCGCAATCTCAGCCGAGGCGGCGCCCGCCGGTCGAGTGACGGTGGTTGGCAACACGCGTGTGGAGCCCGAGACCATCGCTGCCTACATCAAGGGTACGCCAGGCAAGCCGCTTAGCGCCGCCGAGGTCGACGAATCGATCAAGGCGCTTTTTGCTACCGGCATGTTCTCAGACGTGCAGGTGAGCCAGTCCGGCGGCCATGTTTCGGTGAAAGTGGTGGAAAACCCGGTCATTGCCCGCGTCGCGTTCGAGGGCAACGATGTTCAGTCCGACGAAGTGCTGAAGGGTGTCGTTGAACTTCAGTCCCGCTCGGTGCTGACCCAGGGCAAGGTCGAGTCCGATACCCAGCGCATCCTCGAACTCTATCGCCGCAGCGGCCGCTATGACGCCACCGTCGAACCCAAGCAGGTCGATCTTGGCAAGGGGCGTGTCGATCTCATCTTCCAGATCAACGAAGGTCCGCGCACCGAGGTCAGCCAGATCACGTTTGTCGGCAATAAGACCTTCTCCAATTCTCGCCTTTCCAACGTCATATCCACCAAGGAATCCGGGCTGTTCGGCTGGTTCAAGACGTCGGATAACTATAGCCCGGAGAAGCTGAACGCCGACCAGGAAGCGCTTCGCCGCTTCTACTACAATCACGGTTATGCCGATTTCCGCGTCGTCTCCGCTACTGCGGATTTCGACCGACAGCAGAACTCGTTTTTCCTGACCTTTACCGTCGATGAGGGCGAGCGCTACAAGTACGGCGACGTTAAGGTCGAGACGACGCTGTCCGACATCAATCCTGAAAATCTCAAGGCGTTGGCTCTGACCCGCACCGGTGACACTTATTCGGCCGCTGATGTCGATAAGTCGCTGGAGGCAATAACCACGGCTGTCGCCGCCAAGGGCTACGCCTTCGTGCAGGTTCGTCCGCGTGGCGATCGGGACTATGCCAACCGCACCATCGCCGTCACCTATTTCGTTGACGAGGGTGCCCGGGCCTATATCGAACGCATCAACATCATCGGCAACGATCGTACGCGGGACTATGTCATCCGTCGCGAGTTCGATATCGGTGAAGGCGACGCGTATAATCAGGTGTTGATCGAGAAGGCCGAGCGCAAGCTGAAGAACCTCGGTTACTTCAAGACCGTTCGCATCTGGTCGGAGCCGGGCTCGTCCTCTGACAAGGTTATCGTCAACGTTCAGGTCGACGACAAACCGACGGGTGAAGTCAGCATTGGTGCCGGCTATTCCACATCGAGCGGCATCCTGGCCGAACTGTCGATCACCGAGAAGAACTTCCTCGGTCGCGGCCAGTATGTGCGCGCTTCGGTTTCCAAGGGCATTACCACTGACGGAAACTCTGGCGACTCGTCCTACGAGCTGTCGTTCACTGAGCCCTATCTGTTCGATCGTCGACTCGAGGGTGGCTTTGACGTCTATCGGCGTAATTACAGCAACTCCGATGACAGCGTTCATCCGTACGACGAGACCAATACCGGTGGAAAGATTCGCTTCGGTGTACCGCTGAATGACGATACGATGTTGGGCCTGTTCTACGAAGGCTATCAGCAGGAAATTTCCGGTGCGGATGCAAAGTATAGCAAGTTTGTCACCAATGGAGATCGCTTCATCTCAATCGTTGGTACGAGCCTGACGTATAATACGATTGACGACTTTGCTTTCCCGCGCAACGGCGTCTACGCGCAGATCAAGCAGGAGTTTGCTGGTGTCGGTGGGGACGCAACCTTCCTTCGCACCACGGGGCGCGTCGAGTACTACAAGGAACTGGTTGAAGATTGGGATTTGATCGGTCACGTCGGTGCCAAGGGCGGCGCTATGTTCGGCGTTGGCGATGATGTCGCTTACATCGATCAGTTCCAGGTTGGCGGGTCGATCATTCGTGGCTTCCAGTCCAATGGCATTGGTCCGCGCGATCCGGCGACGGGTTACGCCTTGGGTGGTCAGTATTACGTTGCGGCCACCGCCGAGAGCCTGTTCCCGATCCCGATGCTGCCGCAGGAATACGGCGTCTGGGGCTCTCTGTTCGCCGACGCCGGTACGCTGTGGTCGTCCGACAATCCGACCGCCGGTGTCGACAACGGTCTTGCCCTGCGTGCCTCGGTTGGCGCCGGTATAGTGTGGCAGTCGCCATTTGGCCTGCTTCGCGCCGATTTCGCCTATCCGGTCGTGAAAGAGGACACCGACAAGACGCAGATCTTCAAGTTCTCTGGTGGTACCAAGTTCTGATACTGCCCTCGTTTGAGCTATCAACCGCCGCGCCCAAAGCGCGGCGGTTTTGTTTTGTGGCGTCGGTTTGAGAGAGTCCAAGCGGTTTGGAGGTTTGCTCCGCCGCGCGGCTCAATATCCGAGGCGAAACGACGAATTCGATGCCTCGCAACGCCATGACCGCAGAACAACTCATCCTTCCGGGTTGCTTGCCGCGCGCGGTCGGTTGACACCGGGCCGGCGCAGTGGCTAATGCCTTCCGTTCCGGGAAGATCGCAGCCGGCCGCGACGGAATGCCGGGCGGCCGTCGAGTTTGCGGTGCTTGAGCCGAAACGGATAAGGAAGGCGCGCGTCTGTTGCGGTTTGTGACCGGATGGACGGGCGAGTGTAGTCATGACCGATCCAGTATTCTTCGCGCCTTCTGGCCGGCTCACTCTTGCCGAGATAGCCCGTATCGCCGGTGGCGAGGTGGTGCGCGGCGACGCTGAAGTCACCATCGGACGCGTCGCGCCCCTCGATCAGGCTGGTCCGGGCGACCTCTCCTTCCTGGACAACCCTCACTACATCGCCGTTTTCCGGGAGACGCGGGCGTCGATCGTCCTCTGCTCCGCCGCCCATGCTGTCGACGCTCCGGAGGGGGCAGCCGTCGTTGTGGCGCAGCAGCCGTACAGGTCCATGGCGCTGATCATGCAGGCGCTGTTTCCCGATGCTTTCCGCCTGAAGGGACCGTTTGGTGAGGCAGGAATATCGCCCGAAGCGAGCATCCATCCCACCGCCCGCCTTGAAGATGGCGTAACCGTCGAGCCTGGTGCCGTTATCGGCGCCGGGGCGGAGATCGGGGCCGGCACGGTTGTCTCGGCAAATGCCGTGATCGGGAGAGGCGTGCGCTTCGGCCGCGACGGCTATATCGGTGCCGGCGTCACGCTGCAGTACGCGCTTGTTGGCAACCGTGTCATCATTCACCCAGGTGCCTGCATAGGGCAGGACGGCTTCGGTTTCGCAATGGGCCCGCGCGGTCATCTCAAGGTGCCGCAGATCGGTCGTGTGGTGATTCAGGACGATGTCGAGATTGGCGCCAACGTCATGATCGATCGCGGCTCGAACCGTGACACGATGATCGGTGAAGGCACCAAGATCGACAACGAAGTGCAGATCGGACACAACGTCGAAGTCGGCCGTCACTGCGTGCTCGTGGCGAAGGTCGGTATTTCCGGCTCATCCAAGCTTGGCGACTATGTGGTTGTCGGTGGCTATAGCGGCATTGCGGGCCATCTCACGGTCGGCCAAGGCGCGCAGCTTGCTGGCGGATCGATGTTGAAGGACGATATGCCCGCGGGAGCGCGCTGGATCGGAACGCCGGCCAGGCCAATCCGCGAATGGACAAAGGAACAGATGGCCCTGAAGCGGGCCGCGAAGCAGACGACGGGAAGGGACGAAACGTGAGCGAGACCGATACCGCAACGGCACCGGCCGAAACCGGAGCGTCAGGCAAGGGCACCCTGGGCGTCATGGACATCCAGGCGCTCCTCAAGGCGTTGCCGCACCGTTACCCTTTCATGATGATCGACCGGATCATTGAGATCGATGGCGACAATTCAGCCATCGGCATCAAGAACGTCACCATCAACGAGCCACAGTTCCAGGGGCATTTTCCCAACGCGCCGGTGATGCCCGGCGTGTTGATGATCGAGGGCATGGCTCAGACGGCCGGTGCCATCTGCGTTCACGCCTCGGCCGACGGTGCCGCCCCGAAGCTGGTCTACTTCATGACCATCGACAAGGTGAAGTTCAGGAAACCCGTCGGCCCCGGTGACGTGGTGGAATATCACGTTCGCAAGCTGAAGAAGCGGGCCAACATGTGGTGGTTCGAGGCGACCGCGATCGTCAGCGGCATTAAGGTGGCCGAGGCGGAACTCAGCGCCATGTTGGTGAATGCCTGACGGCTCCCCGTTTGCCGGTATGCCGTAATACGCTGAAACATAAATTGCGGCCCTTCGCCGGCAACGGAAGCTATAGGGAAACGAGCGGCCACCTGCCGCGTCGCCGCCGAGGATCATCCGCATGCGCACCATTCATCCCTCCGCTGTTGTCGACCCGGCCGCCGAGATCGGCGAAGGCGTCAGCATCGGCCCCTTTAGCGTCGTCGGCCCGAATGTCAGGCTCGGCGATGGTGTGGTGTTGCATGCTCACACCGTGGTGGATGGACGTACGACGCTTGGAGCCGGCGTCACCGTTTTTCCGCATGCCACGGTCGGCATGGTGCCGCAGGATCTCAAATATCACGGCGAGCCGAGCCGACTTGAAGTGGGCGAGAGGACAGTGATCCGCGAGTGCGTGACGCTGCATCTCGGAACCGAGGGCGGCGGAATGCTGACGTGTGTGGGGTCGGGCTGTCTTTTGATGGCCAACGCCCACGTCGCCCACGATTGCGTGGTCGGCAACAACGTTATTCTGGTCAACTGCGCCACGCTCGGTGGCCACGTTCACATCGGCGACAATGCCATTCTTGGAGGGCTCAGTGCCGTGCATCAGTGGGTGCGCATCGGTGAGGGCGTGATGGTTGGCGGCATGACCGGTGTCGAAAACGACGTCATTCCGTTTGGTATGGTGACAGGCAACCGCGCCCGCCTTGGCGGCTTGAATCTGGTTGGCCTTCGGCGCGCCAATTATCCGCGTGACGATATCCATGCCTTGCGCAATGCCTATAAGCTGTTGTTCGAAGGCAATGACCCGTTGTCTGTACGTCTCGGCCGTGTTTTGGAAACCCATGGTGGCAGTCCGCTGGTCGACCGCATGATCGAATTCATCAAGGCAGGCGGTGATCGCGCCATCTGCACACCGCGAAGCCGGGATGGCGAGGCCGAATGAGCTTGGTAACCGCCGCTCCCAACAGGCCGACCTTGGGTGTCATCGCCGGCGGTGGTGGCGTTCCCGCTGTTGTGGCGCGAGCGGCTGAGGCGGCTGGCCGACCCGTCGTTTTATTCGGCATCGTCGGCGAAGCCGATCTGGATATCGAGGCCTTCCATCACCACTGGCTGCGCTGGGGCGAGATCGGCCGGCTGTTCGATCTCCTGGCGCGCGAGCGTGTCGGCGAAGTCGTGATCTGCGGTGCTGTCAATCGGCCGGACTTTTCAGCGATCCGCGTCGATCTCGGTGCCGTGCTGAGCCTGCCCAAAATCCTGTCGTTGATGGTCGGCGGTGATGACAGCGTGCTGAAGAATGTGGTTCGCTTCCTTGAGGATCGGGGCTATCGGGTCGTCGGCGCCCATCAGGTGGCGCCGGAACTGGTGGGAGGTAGCGGCAACCTCGGACGCTATAAACCCAATGATGACGCCGATACCGACATTGCCAAGGGTGTCGAGGCGTCGCTGGCCCTCGGTCGTCTGGACATCGGTCAGGCGGTGGTGGCGATCTCCGGCCGTGTCGTCGCCGTCGAGGGCATAGAGGGCACGGATGAACTTCTGCTGCGTGTCGCCGACCTTAGAAAGCGCGGTCGACTCAAGGCGGCGCACCGCTCCGGCGTGCTAGTGAAGGCGGCCAAACCTCAACAAGATCTGCGCGTCGATCTACCGACCATCGGTCCGCGTACCGTTGAAATGGCTTTGGCCGCCGGTCTTGCCGGCGTTGCCGTGGAGGCCGGCCGGGTCATGATCGTCGATCGACCGGCCACCCTCACCGCCGCCGACGCGGGCCGGTTGTTCCTGCAGGTTCGGCCTTTTCCGGACGGCGTGTCATGAATGGATATCCGCCGCTCCGGGTCGCCATAGTCGTTGGCGAGGAATCCGGTGACCAACTGGGTGCGCGGCTGATGATCGCCCTCAAACGACTGGCGGAACGGCCGCTGGAGTTTTTCGGCGTTGGTGGCGATCGGATGGCCGCCGAGGGCATGTCGAGCTTCTTCCCCCTCCATGATATCGCCGTCATGGGGTTCGCACCGGTGGTCAAGCGGCTGCCGCTCATCCAGCTTCGCACTGCCGAGACCGTCGGCGCCGTCATCGCCGGCCGGCCGGACGTATTGCTCATCATCGATAGCCCCGACTTTACCCATCGCGTGGCGCGTGACGTCAGGGCGGCATTGCCGAGCCTGCCGGTCATCGACTATGTCTGCCCATCCGTATGGGCTTGGCGGCCCAAGAGAGCCCTCAGGATGGCCGCCTACATCGATCATGTGCTGACACTCCTGCCGTTTGAACCGGCTGTCCTTGCTCGCCTTAAGGGGCCTGAAGCCACCTATGTTGGCCACCCGCTGATTGATCGGCCTGAGTTGCTGACGCCGGCGCCGGGCGAGCGTTCGCCGTTTGATGGGGGCGAGCCGCCGCGGCTGCTTGTGCTGCCCGGCAGCCGCTCTGGCGAGATCGATCGTATGCTGGCGCTCTATGGCCGTGTACTCGATGTCCTGTCGGCGCGTGGGCTGATGTTCGTGCCGGTCCTTCCGGCTGTCGAGCGGCTCAGAGAGCGTATCGAAAGGGAAACGGCCGGTTGGGCAGTGCGGCCGAGGATTATCATCGGCGAAGACCAGAAATGGGCGGCGTTCCGGTCGGCGCACGCGGCGCTTGCCACGTCCGGGACTGTGACGCTGGAGCTGGCACTCGCCGATGTGCCCGCTGTGATCGCCTACGCGCGCGACCCGTTGTTCCGCCTCATCTCGGAGATTGCTCGTCGCATTCCGGGGCTTGTAAACCTCACCATGTTTGGTCTCGCCAACATCATTCTTGGCGAGAAGGCGAGTCCGGAATTCCTCGATCCCGATTTGGAGCCGGAGCGGCTTGCCGATGCGTTGGCGCCTCTCCTGTCTGACACCCCAGTTCGTGCCGCGCAGCTCGCCGCTTTTTCGCGTCTGCGCCACATGATGGCACTTCCGAACGGCCGCCCCGCCGCCGAGACGGCGGCGGGCGTGGTGTTGCGGCTCGCCGGCAACTGAACTTTTTACACTTCCTTCAATGAGAAAACCCCCGACGTTGCCGTCGGGGGTCGGGTCTTGTCTCGTTCGATGACGCGGCGTTTAGCCGCGCTTGTCGAGCTCCAGATAATCGCGCTGCGGCGCGCCGAGGTAGAGCTGACGCGGACGACCGATCTTCTGGCTCGGATCCTCGACCATTTCCTTCCACTGGGCGATCCAGCCGACGGTGCGGGCGACGGCGAACAGCACAGTGAACATCGAGGTGGGGAAGCCCATCGCCTTCAGGGTGATGCCCGAATAGAAATCGATGTTCGGATAGAGCTTCTTCTCGATGAAGTAATCGTCGCTGAGCGCGATCCGCTCGAGTTCGACAGCCACGTCGAGCAGCGGGTCGTCCTTGATGCCAAGGGTCTGCAAAACCTCGTGGCAGGTCTGCTGCATGATCTTGGCGCGGGGATCGTAGTTCTTGTAGACGCGGTGACCGAAGCCCATCAGGCGGAACGGGTCGTTCTTGTCCTTGGCGCGAGCGATAAATTCAGGAATGCGGTCGACGCTCCCGATCTCGGCCAGCATGGTAAGCGCCGCCTCGTTGGCGCCGCCATGCGCCGGTCCCCAAAGGCAGGCGATGCCGGCGGCGATACAGGCGAAGGGGTTGGCACCCGACGAACCGGCAAGGCGGACCGTCGAGGTCGAGGCATTCTGCTCATGATCGGCATGCAGGGTGAAGATGCGGTCCATCGCCTGAGCGAGGATCGGGTTGACCTTGTAGTCCTCGGCCGGCACCGCGAAGCACATGTGCAGGAAGTTGGCCGCGTAATCAAGGTCGTTCTTCGGGGAGATGAACGGCTGGCCGATCGAATACTTGTAGGCCATCGCAGCGATCGTCGGCATCTTGGCGATCATGCGATGCGAGGCGATCATCCGCTGGTGCGGATCCGAAATATCGATCGAGTCATGATAGAAGGCCGACAGCGCGCCAACCGTACCGACCATCACCGCCATCGGATGAGCGTCGCGACGATAACCCTGGAAGAAGCGGGTCATCTGCTCATGGATCATGGTGTGACGGGTGATGTGGGCGTCGAACTGCTGCTTCTGCGCCTTGGTCGGCAGTTCTCCGTACAGTAGCAGATAGCAGGTTTCCAGATAGTCGCCCTCAAGCGTCAGCTGCTCGATCGGGTAGCCGCGATAGAGCAGAACGCCCTTGTCGCCGTCAATATAGGTGATCTTGGATTCGCAGGCGCCGGTCGACGTGAACCCCGGATCGTAGGTGAAGTGGCCGGTCTTGCCATAGAAGGCTGAGATGTCCATCACGCTCGGGCCGATGCTCGCGTCCTTGAGCGGGAACTCATAGGTCTTGTCATCGATGGTGACGGTCGCGTTCTTCGTGGTCATTCGGTCGGATCTCCAGCAGGTGATCGGGTGGACCAGGCCAATGAGGGGTAGGACAAAGCGATTACGTTTACGTAAACTGCCGGCCAACCTCCCAGTTGCATGTCGTTCTTCACGTAGCGGAAAATCCCTACTCCGGCAAGCCGTCGAATTGGTGGTCAGCCTTGCCATTTCGGCGGAGGCTCGGAACCTCATTCTGGGGCTCGAGTTATTGTTTCGGTGTGGTTTTCAGCGCTTTGATCGACGTGTCTGGGTGTGCGAATAAAGCAAGTTTTCGCCCGTTCACTCACCTCCTCGCAAGGATGTGAAAACCCCGCCGCGGTCTGACCGGGCGGGGTTGGCAATTTTCTTAAAGAGTTTGCTTGCTTCAGTCGATCAGCGCATCGCGAATGCGGCCAAGCGCCTCATCGCGGCCGAGTACGGCGAGCACATCGAAGATCGGCGGCGAAGTGGTGCGCCCGGTGGCGGCGGCGCGGAGCGGCTGCGCCACCTTGCCGAGCTTGAGGCTGGTCTCGGCGGCATAGGCGCGTACCACCTCCTCGGTGGAGGTTGCCGTCCAATCGTCCAATGCGACCAGCCGCGGCAACAGGTCGGTAAGCGCCGCTTTGCCCGCCGGATCAAGCAGGGCAGCTGCCTTCTCATCGGGGACCAGAGGCCGGCTGGCGAACAGGAAGCCGGCATTGTCGATCAGCTCGAGGAGCGTCTTGGCGCGCTCCTTGAGGCCCGGCATGGCGGCGGCCAGCTGTGCCTTCTTGCCGTCGTCGAGCTTTGCCTTCAGAGCCGCGCCTTGGGGAATGTGGTCGAGCAAGGCGACAACGTGGCCCACCAGCTCATCATCCGGCATCTGGCGGATGTAGTGACCGTTGAGGTTCTCAAGTTTGCCGAAATCGAAGCGCGACGGAGAACGACCGATACCCTCGAGGTCGAACAGCGTGATCATCTCATCGGTAGAGAGGATCTCAGCATCGCCATGTGCCCAGCCAAGGCGAACAAGGTAGTTGCGGAGCGCCACCGGCAGGTAGCCCATGGCGCGGTAAGCCTCGACGCCCAGCGCGCCGTGGCGCTTGGAGAGCTTGGCACCGTCCGGTCCGTGAATCAGCGGGATGTGCGCTACCTTTGGCATGATCCAGCTGAGGGCGTCGTAGATGATCTTCTGGCGCGCCGTATTGGTGAGATGGTCGTCACCGCGGATGATCTGGGTGACGCCCATGTCGTGGTCGTCGACCACCACGGCATGCATATAAGTGGGCGTCCCGTCCGAACGCAGGATGATGAAGTCATCGAGATCCTTGTTGGGGAAGGTGACGGTGCCCTGAACCGCATCCTCGATCACCGTCTCACCGTCCAGCGGCGCCTTGATGCGCACCGACGGCTTGACACCGGCCGGCGCCTCGGACGGATCGCGGTCGCGCCAGCGGCCGTCATAGCGCGGCGGCAGACCATTCGCCTTGGCGCTCTCGCGCATCTCGTTGAGCTCATCGGGCGTGCAGTAGCAATAATAGGCCTTGCCGGCGGCGACGAGTTCACGCGCGACGTCGGCATGACGGTCGGCACGCTGGAACTGCGAGATCGGCTCGCCTTCCCAGGTGAGGCCCAACCAGGTCAGCCCGTCGATAATCGCATCGACCGCGGCCTGCGTCGAACGTTCGCGGTCGGTATCCTCGATGCGGAGCAGCATCTTACCGCCATGTCGCTCGGCATAGAGCCAGTTGAAGAGCGCCGTCCGCGCGCCTCCAATGTGCAGAAAACCAGTGGGGGACGGCGCAAAACGCGTGACGACGGGTGTGGACATCGACGATAGTTCCAAAAATGTCAGGTTGGTCCGGAAGGGATGGCGGATCGTCGCCGGCCGGACCATTGCGTGGACGGCGTCTTACAGGAAAGCCGTACGTTTCGCAAAATAAGATCGCGGCGCGGACAGAGTAAGTAACGAAATAGGCGACGACTGTGACGGTCCGGGCGGAGATGAAGAGCGAGACTCCTGTCCGTCACCGGCCAACAGCCGGTGCGGGATGGCGCCATACGCTATCCGCTCTGCGAAAATCCTTTGTCCAGGATCTCGACGACGGCCGCGGCTTCCTGTGGTGGCCGGTGGCCGCCGCCGTTGGCGCGGCCTTTTATTTTGCTCCGGCCAGCGAGCCTTCGTCGATCGATCTGGTGCTGGCCGGCATCGGCGCTCTCGCCGCGCTTGTGCTGATCGCCCGTCGCCCCCTCGCAGTCTCACACTTGGCGATCTTCGTCGGCCTCGCCTGCCTCGGCTTCCTGCATGCTGGGCTGATGACTCGTCTTGCTACCCACCCGATATTTCCGTTCGAGCGGACCGTGACGATACGCGGTCATGTCGTGGCGGTCGAAGATCGGGGAAAGGGAGCTGCCCGTCTGCTTGTTCAGCCGGTCGAAATTGAACCGCGTCCCAAGAGCGGCCTGCCGCCGCGTGTTCGTGTGACGATGCGCGGCGAGGTGCCGGTGCCAGGCGAAGCGGTTACCATGCTCGCTCGGCTCGCCCCACCTATGCCGCCGCCGCTGCCGGGTGGTTATGACTTTGCCCGCGTCGCATGGTTTTCCGGAGTTGGTGCCAGCGGCTTCACCTATGGCGCGGTCAAATCGTGGCCGGAGGCACCTCCTGCCGACACTTGGCTTACCCTTCTGAGCGGCATCGAGACTGTGAGAGTGGCGGCGGCCGGCCGCATCCGCGCCGCGCTTCCCGGCGACACCGGTGCCATCGCAGCGGCTCTGATTGTCGGCGACCGCGCCGGCATATCCGACGCCACCAACGAGGCGATGCGCATCGCCGGCGTTTCGCATGTGCTGTCGATCTCCGGCATGCACATGAGCCTGGTTGCCGCCTTCCTGTTCGGCGGCATCCGCCTGATGTTGGCGCTGATACCGCCGCTGGCGCTCACGCTACCGATCAAAAAGATCGCCGCCATGCTGTCGATGCTGGGCACCGGCACTTATTTCGTCGTGTCGGGTATGGACGTGCCGGCAGAGCGCTCGATGATCACGGTGGCAGTGTCGCTTTTGGCGATACTGATCGATCGCCGCGCCCTGTCGCTTCGCGTTATTGCCGTGGCAGCCCTCGTCACGCTGGTGCTCTCGCCTGAGGCGGTGATGGAGCCGGGTGCGCAGATGTCGTTTGCCGCCGTGGTCGCGCTGATGGCAGGCCTGGAGGCATGGCGCACCAGGCAGGGCGAGCCGATGGATGGAGGCGACGTCAGCTTGCTTGCTCGCATGGCGCGCCGCTTCGGTCTCTGGCTGGTGGCAGCCCTGGCGGCGACCGTGCTGGCTGGCCTCGCTACCTTGCCGATGGCCCTTTATCATTTCGGCCGTCTGGCACCACTCGGCATGATCGCCAACCTTGTCACCGAGCCGCTGGTATCATTGCTGATCATGCCAATGGCGCTGGGCGCCGCGTTGATGATGCCACTTGGCCTGGAGGGGGTGCCACTTACCGTTATGGGCGCTGGCATCGATGCGATGATCGCCGTTGCCCATGCCGTTGCCGAATGGACACCCGGTGGGGGCCTTTATGGCCGCCCCATGGGCTGGACCATGCTCGCCGTTGTGGCAGGTGGCCTCTGGATCTGCCTGTGGCGTGGCCGCAAGCGTTGGCTCGGGCTTGTCCCGGTGCTCGCTGGCCTCGCCTTCGTCGGTGCCGGTTCGCCCCCAGGGCTCATCGTCGCTGGTGACGGCTCGCTGGCCCTTGTGCGACAGGAGGATGGAACATGGCACAAGGTCGGCGGGAAAGGTGGCTTTATGCTGGGAGTCTGGATGGCGGCCGTGGGAATCGACCCGGGCGAAATGCTCGATCTTGATCGCGATGTCGCTTGTGATCCGGAGGCTTGCCTACTGGAAGCCGTGGCTGGACGGCCGTCAGTGTCGGTCGTCAGTCGACCGCTCGCCTTCGGCGACGATTGTGCCACTGTGGCGATCGTGGTGTCCGGGCTGGAGGCGCCGCCATGGTGTCATCCGGAAGTCACGCTGCTCGACGGGAGCAGGCTCGCCGAAGCGGGCACGCTCACCTACGAAATCCAGAGGAACGATAACGGCACGTTGCGTTTGCGGGAAACCGGCCGGGTGCTCGGCTTTCCTCGCCGGCTATGGCTCGCCCCGGCGCGCTGAGGCTACGCCTCTTCTTCGTTTTGCACGGCGAGCATCGTCTCTGTGCAAACCCGGTTGCGGCCAGCCCGCTTGGCAAGATAGAGGGCGGTATCGGCACGTTCGATCAGCGAGACGGCCGTATCGCCCGGATGGTAGGTCGCGACTCCGACCGAGACTGTGACGAAACCAAGAGTTTCCCCGGTGGAGCGCTTCTTGAGCTCCTTCTCCTTGACGCTCTCGCGGATGCGTTCGGCTATTACCTCAGCTCGTGAAAGGTTTGCCTTCGGCAGGATGATGGCGAATTCCTCACCGCCGTAGCGGCAGGCAAGATGATGCCCCTTGATCGCCTGTTTGACGGACAGAGCCACCAGGCGCAGCACCTGATCGCCGGTCTGATGGCCGAAGCTGTCGTTGAACGACTTGAAATTGTCGATATCGGTGATGAGGAGTGAGAGGACTCCGTCCGTCTCGGCGGCGTTGGCCACGGCCCGCTCCAGCGACTGGTCGAAATGCTTGCGATTGGCCAGCGTCGTCAGTTCATCGGTCAGGGTTTCGAAGCGAAGAGACTCGAGGCTTTCCTTGAGTTCGGAGATCTGCCTCTGACTGTCGGCGAGCTGTCCCTCCAGCTCGCGGTTGACCTTCTCCGTCTCGTGCGTTGCAACCAACAGTTCGCCAACGATTCCCTGCAGCCGCGAAAGGTCGGGTCCGGCGGTCAATTCCGTCGAGGCTCCGGACAGCGTGCCGGCATAGGTGGCATTGGCGGCCATGGTCTTGTTCACCGCCGCCATGACGCCTTCGATCTCGCCGGAAATACGGCCTCCCACATCCTCGATCCGATCGGAGAGACGTGAGGGAGAGATGAACTGGTTGTAGATGGCGTTGAGCTCGACCGTCTCGATGCGGCCTTTGGTGCGCAGAATGTCGTTCACGGCACGGTTGAGGGCGTGATTGAATCCTGCACAATAGTTGTACCAGAGCTCGTAGTTTCTGGGATAGGCGGCATTCTCGTTGCGCCGCAGCTGTGCCACGGCTGCTTCACCATAACCGATTGTCCGCAGAAACTCTTCCCGGTGCGTCATGGTCCCGCCCACTGCCCTCGCATCCCTTGCACGTTGATAAACGGTAGGCATGAATTGAGCGTTAAGCAAAGGTGCATGCGTTTGGTAAAATTCGAGCTTTCCGGTCGCGGCGAAGCGCGACGCGGCTGATTTTTCCGACTAGCAGATGCGATTTGCGACGCCGTCCCAAACGAAAACGGCGGCTAAAGCAGCCGCCGTTCGATGGAAGATCCGATATATAAATGGTCAGTTCGCGGTTTTGGCGATCCGCACCGGTCGCAGCAAGAAGGCCGGGACATGATCACCGAGCCCAACGACGGCTGGGCCGTCATCGACATCGCGACGGGGCATGGGGCGCGGACGCTCGCCAGCACGGACAGGCTGCCGCTCGGCGCCTCTTTCCAATCTCGGCTCACGCTCGGGTCTCGGCTCACGCTCGGCTCTGGCCTCGCGCTCCGGCCTCGGCGCGCGCTCCGGCCTTGCCTCCTGTTCGGGCCTGGGCTCACGCTCTGGCCTGGCCTCGCGTTCGGGTCGGGCAGCGCGGCTGCGACTCGGGCGCGGTGCCTCTTCGGTCGAGGCTTCGGCCGTTTCAGTTGGTACGGCTTCCTGGCGGGTGCGGCGCGAGCGAGACGGCGCCCGGGCTTCTTCGCCATCCGTCGTCTTGGCACGAGAGCGGCGCGGCTCCTTGCTGCTCTCGGCACCCTTGCGGCCGCGTGACCGCTTGCGCGCTTCCGGATCGAAAACGATAGGGTCGCCGATCCATTCGATGTCGGTGATGATCAGCTTCTCGATGGCGGAGAGATGCTTTTCGTCGTCTTGGGTGACCAGCATCACAGCCGTGCCTTTCCGGCCGGCTCGACCGGTACGACCGATGCGGTGGACATAGTCCTCGGCATGGATCGGCACGTCATAATTGAAGACATGGCTGACATCGGGGATGTCGAGGCCGCGAGCGGCGACGTCGGAAGCAACAAGCAGCGTCAGCGTGCCCTTCTTGAAAGCATCCAGCGTTGCCATGCGGGCTCGCTGATCCATGTCGCCATGCAGTGCCCCGACGTTGAAACCATGCCGGACGAGGCTGCGGAACACCACCGCCACGTCGCGCTTACGGTTGCAGAATACAATGGCGTTCTTCAGATCCTCGGCGGCGGCGATCTGGGCGCGCAGTGTCTCGCGCTTCTCAAAATCCTCGGTGCCGGAGACTGTGAGACGCTGGGCCACCGTCGTAGCGGCGCTCGCTGGCTTCGAAACCTCGATCTGCACCGGGTTGTTGAGGAAGTTCTCGGTCAACGCCTGGATCTCTGGCGGCATGGTCGCCGAGAAGAACAGCGTCTGATGGTTCTTGGTGACGAGCTTGCAGATGCGCTCGATGTCCGGAATGAAGCCCATGTCGAGCATGCGATCAGCTTCATCGATCACCAGGATCTCGACACCGGTGAGCAGCAGCTTGCCGCGCTCGAAATGGTCGAGCAATCGTCCGGGCGTGGCGATCAGCACGTCAGCACCGCGATCGAGCTTACGCTCCTGATCATCGAACGACACGCCGCCGATCAGTAGAGCGATGTTCAGCTTGTTATTGAACGAATACTTGACGAAGTTCTCCTCGACCTGCGCAGCGAGCTCGCGCGTCGGCTCGAGGATTAGCGTACGGGGCATACGCGCACGGGCGCGACCGCTCTCAAGGAGCGTCAGCATCGGCAGCACAAAAGCGGCGGTCTTGCCAGTTCCCGTCTGGGCGATGCCGATGACGTCACGGCCAGTGACAGCGTGCGGAATGGCTTCCGCTTGGATTGGCGTCGGAATCGTATAGCCAGCCGCTTCAACAGCCGCCATTACGTTGGCGCTCAGTCCGAGATCAGAAAAATTCATGTGGTGTGCGGTCTCTTGGATTGAGGATTCGAACACTGAGGCAGGCGAATCCACGCGCTTCCGGGTCGAGTTTGTATGATCCGGATATCGTCGGAGACCATATGTGGAATCGACGGTATGTCAATCAATTCCTGCCGAATTCAGCGTTTATTGTTACTTCAATCAACTCGGAAGCGGTCCCTGAGGCTTTCAACGTACGTTTCGGTCCGTTTGGACGCCAGATGAACCTAGCCATCACTCCGTCCGCGATAGTTAAGCGGCCGATCTTCTTGGCAGGGAAGGAGTTCTACGTGCTCTCTCCTAGGCTCAGGACTCATTGATTGATCCAGAAGATGACGGTGGCTGCGATGCAGATCGCTGACATGAAGGTGTGGGCGCAGCGATCATAGCGTGTGTGGATTCGCCGCCAATCCTTGAGCCTGCCGAACATGATTTCGATCTTGTGGCGCTGGCGATAAAGCGCGACATCGTGGGGGATCTGGATCTTACGGTTGCGCCTTGAAGGGATGCAGGCGGCAATCTTGCGCTGTGCAAGTGCCGCGCGGAACCAGTCGGCATCGTAGCCTCGGTCGCCGAGCAGGGCCTTGGCCCTGGGCAGGGCGTCGATCATGAGCGCCGCCCCTTTGTAATCGCTCATCTGGCCTTCGCTCAGGAGCATGACCAGCGGCCTGCCCTTTGCGTCACACACGGCATGGAGCTTCGAGTTCAGGCCGCCTTTGGTGCGTCCGATACGTCGGGGAACAGCCCCTTTTTGAGCAAGCTGGCTGCGGTCCGGTGCGCCTTTAGGTGGGTTGCATCGATCATCAGTTGGTCGGGTTTCCCGCCCTTTGCGGCGAGCCCGGCGAAGATCTTGTTGAACACGCCGAGCCGGCTCCAGCGGATGAAGCGGTTGTAGATCGTCTTGTGCGGACCGTACTCAGCAGGTGCGTCGCGCCACCGCAGGCCGTTGCGGATCACGAAGATGATGCCGCTGATGATCCGCCGATCATCGACGCGCGGAACCCCGTGTGACAACGGAAAATAGGGCTCGATCCGGCGCATCTGCGCCTCCGACAGCCAGATCAGATCACTCATCGCAACGCCTCCTCACGCTGCTATTGAATCAACCAATCTTTGCGACCGCAACCAATTTAATAGGTCCTGAGCCTAGAAGGGGCGATGAGCGGCACGAAAAGGATGGTCGAGCGAGGCTCAAGATATCACGCCGACAAAGTAACAGCCGCCAGGTTTTTCCACGACTGGTCATAAGAAAAACTGCCGATGTTGGAGGGCTCAGCCTTCCAGCAATTGACAACACCATTTGCCGGCGGCGCGATGATTGGTCGCGCTGCCAGCCCAATCGCACGCCGTGGGGCGGCATCTTGACGTCAGATGTCCAGATCCTCGGCGAACTCGGCGTTCTCCTGAATGAACTGGAAGCGGCCTTCCGGTTTGTTGCCCATCAGCCGCTCGACCGAATCCGCCGTCCGCTCCGCCTCGTCCTCCACCATGACGACGCGCAGCAGCGTGCGCGTCTTCTTGTCCATGGTGGTTTCCTTGAGCTGCGAGGGCATCATCTCGCCAAGACCTTTGAAGCGGCCGATCTCCGGTTTCTTGTTCTTGAAGGTGGTGCGCAGCAGCTCTTCGCGGTGGGCATCGTCGCGAGCGTAGATGGTCTTGCCGCCATGGGTCAGGCGATAGAGCGGCGGCACTGCGAGATAGAGATGGCCGCCACGGATGAGCTGCGGCATCTCGCGGTAGAAGAAGGTGATCAAGAGCGATGCGATATGGGCGCCGTCGACGTCGGCGTCGGTCATCACGATCACCTTGTCGTAGCGGAGATCGTCTTCGTGATAGTGCGAGCGGGTACCACAGCCGAGTGCCTGCAACAGGTCTGACAGGAGCTGGTTGGCCGTCACCTTATCGCGGCCGGCACTCGCGACGTTGAGGATCTTGCCGCGCAACGGCATTACCGCCTGACTGGCGCGGTCACGCGCCTGCTTGGCGGAGCCGCCGGCCGAGTCACCCTCGACGATGAACAGTTCCGACCCTTGAGCGGCGTTTTGTGTGCAGTCGGCGAGCTTGCCCGGCAGGCGCAGCTTGCGCACCGCGCTCTTGCGCAGAACGTCCTTTTCCTGTCGGCGACGAAGGCGCTCGTCGGCGCGCTCGACGATCCAGTCCAGAAGGCGTCCCGATTGCTGGGGTGAAGCGGTCAGCCAGTGGTCGAAGGCATCCTTGACCGCCGTCTCGACGATGCGGGCCGCCTCGGCGGTGGAGAGCTTGTCCTTGGTCTGGCCGACAAATTCCGGCTCGCGCACGAAGACCGAAAGCATGGCGCCGGCGGACGTCATCACATCCTCGGGCATCACCTGAGCCACACGCTTGTTGCCGGCCATCTCGCCGTAGGCCTTGAACGAGCGGGTGAGGGCGAGGCGCAGGCCTTGCTCATGGGTGCCGCCATCCGGCGTCGGGATAGTGTTGCAGTAGGAGTTGACGAAACCGTCGCCCGCGAACCAGGAAACGGCCCATTCGACGGTACCGTGACCGCCAGTGCCGAAGCGGCCGGCGAACAGGTCGTCAGCGACGCGCTTTTCGCCCTCCAGCGTCTCGGCGAGAAAGTCCTTGAGGCCTCCCGGAAAGCGGAACACCGCCTCGGCCGGTGTTTTCGAACCCTCGACCAGCGACGGATCGCAAGACCAGCGGATTTCGATGCCACCAAACAGGTAAGCCTTGGAGCGGGCCATCGTGAAGATGCGCGCCGGCTCGAAACGAGGGTCTTTTCCAAAAATCTGTGGGTCCGGCCTGAAGCGCACCTTGGTGCCGCGCCGGTTCATGGTCTCGCCGAGGCGCTGCAAATCGCCCTGCGGTACGCCACGCGAAAAGCTTTGCTTGTAGAGTTGGCGACCACGCGCCACCTCGACATCGAGCCACTCGGAAAGGGCGTTGACCACCGAAACACCTACGCCGTGCAAACCACCGGATGTCTCGTAGACCTTGCTGTCGAACTTGCCGCCGGCATGCAGGGTGCACAGGATCACCTCCAGTGCCGATTTGCCTGGAAATTTCGGGTGCGGATCGACCGGAATGCCACGACCATTGTCGTTGACGGTGAGGAAGCCGTCGGCATCGAGCCGCACTTCGATCCACGAGGCGTGGCCGGCCACCGCCTCGTCCATCGAGTTGTCGATCACTTCGGCGAACAGGTGATGCATCGCCTTGTCGTCGGTGCCGCCAATATACATGCCGGGGCGCCGGCGTACCGGTTCGAGTCCTTCCAGAACCTCAATGGTCGATGCGTCATAGACCGCTTCCACCGGCGCGGCGGCCTCGACACGGGGACGCGCTGGCTTGGGCGCACGAACGGGCGCCGCCACCGGGGTCGCCGTGCTCGCCGGCGGGGGGAGTGTTCCGAACAGGTCGTCCTTTTCCATGCGTTCCGTCTTCGTCCATTGACCGGCATCCCCGGCCATTCCGCCGCCCGCCGGGAAGGGCGGAGCTGATTCGCGCGCCCCGCAGTTTGCCACGCTGGCAACGGGAGCGCCAATCTCGTTCTACATGTGTTCCGGCTCATGCACTGTCGACCCAGATGCCATCGACGCCGTTGAGGCGTTCTTAACCCTGGTGGCGGCAAGCTCCGGAACGTTCATTGGTGGTTTGTCATGCGTCGAAACCAGTATCAAGATGCCGTGCTCCGAGAACTCGGAGCCGTCCACACCCGTGCCTTCGTTGCCGGCCACCGCCTCGGTGGCATGCGGCGCCATCTTCAGGAGGTCGCGGCCGAGCCCCCGCTCACCGGCGGCATCTTCGCGCTGCCAGCCGTGCTGGTGCTGCTGTCGCTGACGTCGCTGGTCTTCCTGCTCGCCTGATTTTGCCGCTGGCAATCGTCGCCGCGAAGCGCTAGGGAAACCGCCCCCAGTTATTCGGAGAGCGGTCATGGCAGCGGCAGGCCTCGATTTCGGCACGTCCAATACTACGCTCGGCGTCGTTACCGACGGCCGAGCCGATATGGTGCGCCTGGAAGATAACGAGGATACGCTCCCGAGCGCCATCTTCTATCACCAGGACGGTTCCATTTCGGTTGGCCGCGCCGCCATTGCCGCTTATATCGGCGGCGAGCACGGTCGCCTGATGCGGGCGCTGAAATCGGTGCTTGGCTCGGCGTTGATGGAAGAGACGACGCTGGTCGGCAAGAGCCGCGTCAAGTTTCGCGACGTGCTGAAGCGCTATCTGGCGGAAGTGAAAAAGCGGGGCGAAGCGGTGGCGCGCGCGCCGCTCACCCACCTCGTCCATGGCCGCCCCGTGCATTTTGTCGACGGCAACGCCGAGGCCGACCGTCTCGCGGAGGCAACGCTGCATGCCATTGCCCACGATCTCGGCTTTCAAGAGGTTTCTTTCCAGTACGAGCCGATCGCCGCCAGCCTCGATTATGAACAGCAGCTATCCCGCGAGGAGCTGGCGCTGATCGCCGACATTGGCGGTGGCACCTCCGACTTTTCGATCGTCCGTCTCGGACCGGAGCGAGCAAAGAAAGCCGAGCGCGCCTCCGACGTGCTGGCCAACGACGGCGTCCGCATCGGCGGCACCGACTTCGACCGCCACCTCAGCCTCGGTACGGTGATGCCGCTCCTCGGCTTCCGGTCCAAGCTTGCCCGTGGTGAGATCGACGTACCTTCGGTCTACTATCACGACCTCGCCACATGGTCGGCGATCAACCGTCTTTACGAGCCGCGCATTCATCGCGAACTCATCGACCTCGAAAAACGCGCAGCGGAGCCAGATCTCATTCAGCGGCTGATGCATGTGGTCGACGACGAGCGCGGCCATAGCCTTGCCATCGAGGTGGAAGCGGCCAAAATTGCCGTTGCCGAACAAGGCGCTGTTACCGTTGCCTTCGAGTGGCTGGAACGGGGCCTTTCCACCCATGTCGACCACGCTGGTCTCGTTCGCCATACCGGCGACCTCGCCAGCCGCATCGGCGCCCGCGTCGATACCTGTCTTGCAGAGGCCGGTGTCGCTGCCAACGATATCGACGCGGTGTTTTTGACCGGTGGCTCCACGCGGCTCGAGCACGTGCGGACCGCCATCCTGGCATCGGTACCGGAAGCGCGCGTTGTGACTGGCAACGTCTTCGGCTCGGTTGGCACGGGGCTCGCCGTTGAGGCGGCGCGCCGTTACGGCTGATACCAAAAGTCGAGCTTGCAGGCGCCGCGGTCGGGGTGCCTGATGCCCCGGCCCGATGGGGAGGGGACGCATGAAAACCTTTTGCGCGGCGGCGCTTGCCGCCATCCTGGCGACGCCGGCGTTGGCCGGCGATTGTCAGGCCTGGAAAGCCGGCATCCAGCAGGACGAGGGCGGGCCGACGATGACCGCTTCTATCTGCTCAACCGACCGACCGGATGACGTCTTGCTGATCACCTGCGGTGGCGAGGACAAGATCGGCTTGCGCTTCGTACCCGCCGTTGGCGACGATTTTCCGCCGCATGGCGACATGAACTATCGCTCACCCTTCGTTTTCGCGAGCGGCCAGCTCAGCGCCGAAATCACCCTCCGCTACGAAGCGATGGATGGGGTCATGGCGGCGACACCGCGTCGCGACAGCGCTCTTGTCCGTCTCCTGAAATCAACGGAACCGCTGACCGTCACTGACAAGACCGGTGTGCTGCCGACCGCGACCTTCCAATTGAAGGGATCATCGAAGGCGATCGGCAAGGTGGAGCGGGCCTGCTACAGCTGATCGCTCAGGCGTTCCCTGCGAATATGGCGGCGTCCTTCACCTGCTCTTCGCTCGGATGGACGCCAGTGTAGAGAACGAATTGCTCAAGCGCCTGCAGCACGGCGACGTCAGCGCCGGAGATGCGCTTGCGCCCAGCTACCTTGGCCGCTCGCATGAGAGGGGTCTCAACCGGCAGCGCCACTACGTCGAATACCGTTTCCGCCGCTTCGATCGCAGAGGGTGGGAAAGCCAGCGTCTCCGCTTCCGCGCCACCGGCCATGCCAATCGGTGTGGCGTTAATGATCAGCGGTGCTGTCAATCCCTCGGCGGTTGCTGTCCAATCGAAGCCGTAGAGGTCGGCGAGCATTTGGCCAGTTGCCGCGTTGCGCGCGATGATCACTCCAGAGCGATGGCCCCGGTTGCGTAACGCCGCCATCACGGCCTTGGCCATGCCACCAGAGCCGGCGAGCAGGAAGGGGGTTGAAGGGGCGATTTCCGCATCGTCCAGCAAGTCTAGCACCGCGCTGTAATCGGTGTTGTAGCCGGTCAGCCAGCCATCGTCGTTGACGATCGTATTGACGCTGTCGATGGCCGCCGCTGATCCCTCGATATGGTCGAGAAGCGGAATAACCGCCTCCTTGAACGGCATGGAGATGGCGCAACCGCGAATGCCCAGCGCCCGAACACCGCCGATCGCCGCCGGCAGATCCTTGGTGGTGAAGGCTTTATAGATGTAATCCAAGCCAGTCAGTTCATAGAGCCTGTTGTGAAAACGCGAGCCGAACTTTCCCGGCCGACCAGCCAACGACATGCAGAGTTTCGTCGATGGGCCGATGGAGGATTTGTCGGGCATGTTCTGGTCTCCCGTTGGAAAGTCCGGCGATCATAAGCGCGCGGCGGCTTGACGGAAAGCGGCGGGCGACAGGCTATCCCCCGTACCGCAAAGAAAAAACCGCCCGGCCTTGCGGCGGGCGGTTCGTTGAAACCGGACGCCTGAGAGGCGTCCGGTGTTGTCCAAGGACGCGCCTCAGACCGAGTAGTACATGTCGAACTCGATCGGATGCGGCGTCATCTCGTAGCGCATGTTCTCTTCCATCTTCAGCGCGATCCAGCTGTCGATGAAGTCGTCATCCATGACACCACCGGCCTTCAGGAAGTCGCGGTCGGCGTCGAGCGAGGCCAGGGCTTCGCGCAGCGAGCCACAGACGGTCGGGATGGACTTCAGCTCTTCCGGCGGCAGGTCGTAGAGGTTCTTGTCCATGGCGTCGCCGGGGTGGATCTTGTTCTTGATGCCATCCAGGCCGGCCATGAGCAGCGCGACGAAGCAGAGATAGGGGTTGGCTGCCGGATCCGGGAAACGGGTCTCGACGCGCTTGGCCTTCGGGTTCGTCGTGTAAGGAATGCGGCAGGAAGCCGAGCGGTTACGAGCCGAATAGGCCAGCAGGACCGGCGCTTCATAGCCCGGTACCAGACGCTTGTAGCTGTTGGTCGACGGGTTGGAGAAGGCGTTGATCGCCTTGGCGTGCTTCAGGATACCGCCGATGTAGTAGAGGCAGGTCTCGCTGAGGTCGTTGTACTGGTTGCCCGCGAACACCGGCTTGCCATCTTTCCAGATCGACTGGTGAACGTGCATGCCCGAACCATTGTCGCCGAACACCGGCTTCGGCATGAACGTGGCCGTCTTGCCGTAGGCGTGGGCAACCTGATGGATCGCGTACTTGTAGATCTGCAGGTGGTCAGCCATGCGGGTCAGCGTCGAGAACTTCATGCCGAGCTCGTGCTGGGCAGAGGCCACCTCGTGGTGATGCTTCTCGACGACAACGCCCATCTCGGCCATCGCCGAGAGCATCTCGGAGCGCATGTCCTGCAGGCTGTCGATCGGCGGCACTGGGAAATAGCCGCCCTTGGTGCGGACGCGGTGGCCGAGGTTGCCAGACTCATACTCGGTGTCGCCGTTGGTCGGCAGCTCGACCATGTCCAGCTTGAAGCCCGTGTTGTAGGGTGTCACCGAGAAACGAACGTCGTCGAACACGAAGAACTCGGCTTCCGGGCCGAAGAACACGGTGTCGCCGATGCCGAGCGAGGCAACGTAGGCCTCGGCTTTCTTGGCGATCGAGCGCGGGTCGCGGCTGTAGGACTGGCCGGAGACCGGGTCGACGATATCGCAGACGATGACCAGGGTGGTCTGAGCGAAGAACGGATCGATGAAGGCCGTTTCCGGATCCAGGATCAGCGTCATGTCGGATTCGTTGATCGCCTTCCAGCCGGCGATCGACGAGCCGTCGAAGGCGGTGCCATTCTCAAGCATATCCTCGTCGACGAGGCCGATGTCGAACGTGACGTGCTGCCATTTGCCGCGCGGGTCGGTAAAGCGCAGGTCAACGTACTTGACGTCGTTGTCCTTGATCATTTTCAGAACATCAGCACCAGTAGTCATTTGCCCTTCCTTTCAGGGTTTTCTGGTCTTGTGGGGTGCTTCACGGCCGAATGTATGATCCGCCGGGATCCCCCAATTTCTCTGTATCGTTCTTTGCTGCCGGCCCGGAATCCGGGCACCGCGTCAAATTGCGTCGTTGCCGGACTCGCCGGTACGGATACGTATGGCATCCTCCACCGGCGACACGAAGATCTTGCCGTCGCCGATGCGGCCGGTCTGGGCAGCGTTGCGGATCGCATCGACGGCCTTGGCGACCATGTCATCGGTCATGACGACCTCGATCTTCACCTTCGGCAGGAAGTCGACAACGTATTCGGCACCCCGATAGAGCTCGGTATGGCCCTTCTGACGGCCGAAGCCCTTGGCTTCGGTGACGGTGATACCCTGGAGCCCCACTTCTTGTAGAGCTTCCTTCACCTCGTCCAGCTTGAAGGGCTTAATGATAGCCTCGATTTTTTTCATCGACCCCTTGTCTCCGTTGCTCCTGGCGCCGCGCGAGGCGATTTTTCCACCCTGCGCCGACCGAGACGCACCCTCTCAAGCATTCGACGTGCCAGTTCCGTCCCCTGCCGGTTCCTGGCGAAAAATGAGGCGACCACCGAGCGGTGAGCGACAAACATATCGAGGAATGCCCAACGGAGCGGCCTAAATATTATGCAACTGGAGTCCAATTGAGCAGAGTGCTGGGCGGTTAGGTGAATCTTCAATGGTTCGAGGTCGGTTGTCGGGGCTCCTCCAACCGCAGTTCCACACCGCATTTGTCGCATTCCGCCCAAGGGTGTAGACGGAAAGCGGCTGTCGATAGACGGAGCGATGGGCTCAAAAAGTCGAGGGAGCGAACCGGATGCATGGCGAACTACTGCTCACCCCGGCCGAGATGGGCCGAGCTGACGCTCTGACCATTGCCGGCGGTGTTCCCGGTGAACGGCTGATGGAGAGCGCGGGCTACGCCGTCACCGACGTCATCTGCGCGCGCTTCAGCCAGGGTACCCGCGCCGTCGTGCTATGCGGAATGGGCAACAACGGCGGCGACGGCTTCGTCATCGCCCGAGTCCTCAAACAGCGCGGCTTCATCGTGCGTGTCGCTCTCGCCTTGCCGGAGGGGATGACCGCTCGTGATTTGAAGGGCGATGCCGCTGGTGCCGAACGAGCTTGGCGCGGCGAAACGCTTCCGGCGACGCCAGACCTGTTCGATGACGCGGCGGTGATTGTCGACGCGCTCTATGGCGCCGGCCTCAGCCGCGACGTTTCCGGCCGCGATGCCGAGCTGATCGCCGCCGTCAATGCCGCCCGTGTCGAGGGGGCTCGCGTTTACGCCGTCGATCTGCCGAGCGGCATCGACGGCCGTACCGGCGAGATAAGGGGAACGGCGGTCGTTGCCGATGAAACCGTCACCTTCTTCCGCCGCAAGCCCGGGCATCTGCTCCTGCCCGGACGGACGCATTGTGGTCGGGTACGGCTCGCTCAGATCGGGATCGGTTCCGAGGTGCTGGCGGAAATTGGCCCGATGACGGCCGCCAATGGGCCGGCAGTATGGACCGGATGCTGGCCGGACTCCGCTGTCGACAGTCACAAGTACAGCCGCGGCGCGGCATTGGTGGCATCGGGACCTCTCACCTCCTGCGGTGCTGCCCGCCTGGCGGCCGAAGCGGCGCTCCGGGCAGGGGCCGGCATCGTCACCGT